>DHJM01000123.1:0-1391 GCA_002404335.1 Gemmatimonadales bacterium UBA4720 | reverse complement strand
CAGACCTCACGGCCATTGGCCGACTCGGCGCGCTCCTCGTCCGCACGCACCACGACTTGGATCCGGAGCGCTTCATCGCGGCAACGCCGGGCACCGAGAAGGGGTACGGCTCGTTTCTCGGCACGCAGCTAGATGAGCCGAACGTCATCATCCTTGTCGCCGAGCGGGACGGCGAGGTGGTTGGCTATACCTACGCGGGCGTGGAAGGGACTGACTACATGTCGCTGCGCGGGCCGGCGGGCGTGTTGTACGACATCGTCGTCGATGCTGTCCATCGCAAGCACGGCGTCGGTCGGATGCTGCTCGATGCAACTATCGACGCGCTCAAGGCCAAAGGTGCGCCCCGCGTTGTACTCTCGACGGCCGAGCGAAACATCCCCGCGCAGCGCCTATTCGATCGCTCCGGTTTCCGGCGGACGATGATCGAGATGACCCGGGAGCTAGACGATTAGCTGGTGTGCCCCGATCTTCCGGTGTGACGACCGCCTTGATTCCATAGCGACAGCACGAGGCCAACGATCATGAGAGCGAAGAGTATGCGATTTACGAAAGTCGCTGGTGGTGTGCCGGTACGGACAAGCGGAATGAAGTGGAGAATCAGCTGTGCGGCCAGAAACTCCAGCGCCAGGAGTGCGAACATGAAAGGGATCCCGCTGCGATATCGCACCAGCACCAGTACACACAGCAAATAAATGATCAGGCGGTAAAGCCCCGACAGCGCCCACACTGCGACCACTGTTTGTGCGATGGCGGGCGTGTATGTATCGAGTGGAATTCCGTCCGCGGAGACTATGACTAAATGGCCATTGAAGATGGCAAGCAGAGTCTGGAGGATCTTCACCGACACGACCAGCGCGAAGATCCAGAGCGCCAGCCGGTGACCGCTATACGCGTTGTCGATGCGCTGGGGAAGAAACTTGTTGAGCATGCAGGTCCCGCGGCGGCGCGATAGAAAGAAGACTCTGCTGGTTCCAATAACTAAAAACTACGTTATGCCACGGCCGCCGGTTTCACCTGAGCGTAGCGGCATAGGCGGATACCGCGATCATGTCCTCGACTGACATCCGAGCCACCACGGGCCGCATCGGCTGCGAAGAGGCCGTGGACCGTGCACCTGTCTTGAACGCGAGGAGTTGGCGGACGAGGTACGTGGGGTAGCGGCCGGCGAGCGGCGGAACGAGGCCTATGCCGAGCAGGTTTTTGCCGTGACACGTTATGCAAGCGGTGGCGAGCCCGTCGGTGCCTTTCGTCGCGATAGAGCGGCCACGTTTGATGCTCCCCGGCGGTACGTAGGCGACATAGATCATGGCGTCGTCGCGGAGCTCGTGGCGTTCGAAATCGGGCGGACCCTCAACGATCCGGTTGCCGATCGGCTCCGTTCCCTTCCCCGG
>DHJM01000179.1:3514-4088 GCA_002404335.1 Gemmatimonadales bacterium UBA4720 | reverse complement strand
CGGGTACCGGCGTCACTGGTGCGCTGAACACGCTCAACTCGGCACTCGGTGCGCTCAACACAAACGGCGTTTCAAACGTTTCGACGGTCAACGGCATCCTCGCAACCAACGCCTTAAACAATCTTCTTCTAGAATTTCCGAACGGGATACCAGCGTCTACAGCTTCAACCAGCATTACGCTAGCCACATCACTGCTGGGTAAACTAACGCTGCTCACTGGCGTTGGCGTCACGATTACCGTCCCAACTCTGGCAGCCTCGGGCATAACGGTCGGCAGCAAGTTTTCCTTCCTGCTCTACGGCGCTGGCTCGACAATCACGACAGTTACCGGATCGGGCGGGGTAACTGTCCACGTCCCAGGTGCTTTGACCCTCACAACGGACAGATATGCGAGATATGATTTCGAGTGCATCGCCACGGATGAGTGGCGTGTTGTCATCACTCAGTATTTCCCAAACTCCAGTGGTGTAAGCAACGCATCTAGCGTCCCAGGTTCAGCCGTTACCGACGCGCTGAACACTCTCCTCGCAGACGTCAACGCGAGCCTGAGCGGCGCCAACGTATCGATCCCGAT
>DHJM01000179.1:2542-3275 GCA_002404335.1 Gemmatimonadales bacterium UBA4720 | reverse complement strand
TGAACGCGCCCTTTATTCAAGTGTGGGGGACCTCGGCGTCTGCACATGCGTCCGCCGGTTTGCTCGCTAGCCAGATCGACACATCTGCGAATCTTACAGCATACGAAACGCGCCACACCATTGTCGTCACCTTCGGGACTCCGCTAACAACAACAACTGCGGGTTCCGCGTGGCTTAGGGTTGTCGATGAAGACGGCAGCGCCGCGCTATCGGGCATGCGGCTCAAGTCTATCAAGGCTGTGTATTCTTGACGCGCGCAGGCGTCGCGTCGTTGCACGTTCCCGACTGACCGGGACACGAACAGAAAACCGAGGGACAACACCATGCGACAATTCACGATTCCAAAAGCACAGACAATCCAGATCACTACCGTCGACCCGCAAGGCAACGCCATCACGCTCGACAAGGAGTACAGCTTCGCGAGCTTCCTCGCTGAGTTCGTCTGGCCGAACCAAGCGTGGCGCGTGACAGCCGAGTCCGCGGAGGCCTGGTATACGGCTCAGGACCTCCTTATCGACGCGGCCGAAGGCTCCTCGGTCACCTTCGACGACACGACCTGGAACCTCTTCAAGCCCATCGCGACGCTGCAAGGCAAAGACCTGCCTGGAAACGTCCCGCTGCAGCTGTCACGGCTCATGCGCCCTGTCTTGCAGGCGAGGCAAGTCACGAAGGCTGATCAGGTAGCCGCCTCGTAGTTCGATCGCGGATGCGTCGTCGCGATTTCCTCGCCCTC
>DHJM01000179.1:0-2483 GCA_002404335.1 Gemmatimonadales bacterium UBA4720 | reverse complement strand
TCGCTTAGCCAGGCGAGCCACTCCCCGGCAGCCCCGCTCGACCTCAACCAAAGACCACCCGCAGCCCGCGCGCTGCATGGGCCGAGCTCCGTGCTCGGTGCACTCGAAGTTCTAGAAACATCCTAGGAGTTACAGAAAAATGTCCAAGTACACAGCAGCAGGTTTCATCGCGGCGGCGGCTACCAAGACCCCGCTCATTCTCACCGGCACCGCGGCTCAGCGCGGCTGGATTTCCTACTTCCGCCTGTCGGCGACCGGTACCCCGGCCACTGACGTGAACGCGGAAGTTCAGGTCCGTCGCTCGACGGCGGCCGGTACCTCGACCGCTTACACCCCCATCGCGATCGACCTCGCAGACCCGGCGGCGGTTGTCATCGCCGGCGTGAACGCCACGATCGAGCCCACCTACTCGGCGGGTTTCATCGACGACGTGTTCTTCAACCCGCGCGCGGTGGTGCCGTGGTCGGCCTACGACCAGGCGAGCGAGCTCGTGATCCCTGCCACTGCGGCGGCTGGTATCGGCTTCCAGTGCGCGGCGGCTGGCGGCATCGGCACCAACGTGAACGCTGCAGTGGCCTTCCACCAGTGAGCTGATGCGGTGGTCACCTGACCGCCGCGTGCGCTCGACGAATCGGGCCTTCGGCAAAGTGCTTGCGGGCCCGAGACGTTTTCAGAGGGATGGGCAAGTTTTTAGAGGGACAAGGACATGCGACGAGAGCAGCTGGCATTGGATAGCGGGGCACTACAGCGCGCTATCCAATGGATTTTTGGCATCTCTTTCGAGAGCTGGCCACAGCAGACCCGCCTGGCTGACGGACTTCTTCGGCCATCCATGGTTACTGACCTCGAGTGGGAATCGTTCGGAGAGGTGACGGCTGAACTCGTGCGCGCTGCGACGCCGCCAGCGATGAGCCATCTTCGAGAGCGCAACCGGCTGCTCTCTGCGGTGATGCCGGGAGCGCTGATCGACCCGCACACGGACGAGCTCGGCGCAGATTGGCAGACGCGGATACACGTTCCGCTGCTCTCGAATCCGGATGCGATGCTCATCTCCGGAGATGTCGTGCACCGGTTGGCGGTCGGATTCGCTTACGAGATCAACACGCGCGAGCGGCACGCTGTCTGGAACGCAGGCGCGACACCTCGGGTGCACCTGATGTTCGACCTTCACAAATAGGCTTCGGACGGAGCGCAATTCAAGCGACTGAGAGGGAACAAATGCAACGAGCTCTTGGATACATTCAGCACATTGGTCCAGAAAGTACGGTCCAATACGAGACCTTCACCTGCGGGCACTGCAACGGCATCGTCCGCATGCAGAAGGATGTTTCCTTGCAATCGCTCGACATGGCCATCCGGCAGGGCAAGGAGAAGCGCGACATCAGGCGCTGCCACGGCTGCGACCGTTTGACCTGTCCCAGCTGTCAGAAGAATCCGACGTGCACGCCGTTCGAGAGGGTCCTCGAAGCGGTCGAACGCCGAGCCCGTCTACGCGCGCTCTGAAATCCCATGTCTCGCAACATCCAGTTCATGCCGATGGCCCCTCCGCCATTGGTCGTAGCGACGATTCCGCCTACTCAGCAGCTGCAGGTCGTCGGCAACAAACTGGTCAACGCGCAGGGGCAGACCACGATCCTGCGCGGCTTCTCGTTCTCGAGTCCCGAGACGCGCCCCGTGCAGACATCGACGTTCTACGAATCGATCGCGACAACGATCGCGGGGCTCGCTGCGCGCGCGGGCGCGAACTTCGTGCGACTCCCGCTCAATCAGGCGGCATGGCTCGGGACCGTGACAAACGCGGGAATCTCCGGCGCGCCGTACCGTGCGGCAATGGCGACTCTGGCCGCTCAAGTGCGCGCGCTCGGTTTGTATGTCGTCGTCGACGACCATTGGAACGATCCGCAGGCGACTGGCTCGTTCACGCCTACCGCTGCGGCGCAGCAGGTCATGGCGAATCGCGACGGCACGGGTGGCACGACGGACTCGCGGGCGTTTTGGACGAGTGTCGCCAACGCTTTTAAGTCCGACACCGGGATACTTTTCGATCTCTACAACGAGCCGCACGACATTACTTGGACTCAATGGCGCGACGGTGGCGCCGCGCAAACCACTTACGTCAGCGATGCCTCCGGCAACCAAACGTTCTCCTGGTCGACCGCCGGAATGCAGGAACTGATCGATCGAGTCCGCGCGGCGGGCGCCACGAACGTCTGCATAGCAAACGGAATCGGCTGGGCCAACGCGCTCGGCGAGCACGAATACGACACCACAGGCAGTCCATCGCTGGGCTGGCTTTCGCACAAGCCGACCGACCCGATCAATCAGCTCATGGCGGGCTGTCACCTCTACTCCGGGCAGCCGTATTCGAGCGCGACGGTCGCTGCTGACCAGCCTTTTTCGGCGACTGCAGCCGCCGCTGTGCTCACGGTCGCTGCCTCATATCCTGTCTTGATTGGCGAGTACGGCGAGAAGGTCGGTTCGCT
>DHJM01000015.1:15293-16062 GCA_002404335.1 Gemmatimonadales bacterium UBA4720 | reverse complement strand
TGTCGCATACTATAAGGTAGGGCGGTCGGCGAACCACTTCGGCGCTGATGAGAAGGCGTCTACCGCACGATAACATCCATTCGCCTGCCCACTCTCGCGAAGCCCACCGATCGGGCGTTTTCTTGCAGCATCGGCTTCGGTTGTCGTTATCGGGCACGCAAGATGGAAGCGGCCGGAATCAGAGCAAAACTCAAGTAAGGTACAGGCATTGGATCAGGCTCGGATCGTAAAGGTAGGGTCAGGCTTCGGCAAGCGCGTTGAAGTGCTGCGAACGACATACCAGTCGCAGACCTTTGCGCGGCACAGCCACGACACTTACACGCTCGGATTGGTACTAGGCGGAGCGGGAACATTCTGGTGTCGCGGAGAAGAACGGTTCGCGTGCAAGGGCGATCTCGTGGTGATTCCGCCCGGCGAAGTGCACACGGGGAGCGTTGGCGTCGGAGTGGATTCCCTGTCCTACCTCGCGATCTATCTTCCGGTCGAGCTGGCAACATTGCACGCCGAAGCGGCGGGCGCGCGCGGTGGGAAGCCGCCCGAGTTTGGCTCGGTCGTACTCCGTGACTCGGTTGTTCGCCGGGCGTATCAGGCGCTCGACCAGGCGATTGGCTCTCCCGATGCCGTCCGTCACGGGCGCGCTCCGGGCACCGCCGATGCTGCCACGGATTTCGATGAAGCTGCGGCTGAAGAAGCCGCCTGCGTTGCGATCACGGAATTGATACGCCGCCACGCTCCGCGACGCGCACGCGATCGTGCGCTGGATTCGAGC
>DHJM01000015.1:14328-15263 GCA_002404335.1 Gemmatimonadales bacterium UBA4720 | reverse complement strand
CCCTTCCACGTCATCCGCGCATTTCGCGAAGCGACAGGGCTGGCGCCACATCAGTATCTGATCCAGGTGCGCGTCGAGCGAGCTCGGCAGTTTCTGGCGGAGGGAACCGTGCCGTCTCTCGCGGCGGCCATGACGGGCTTCGTCGATCAGAGCCACCTGACGTATCACTTCAAGAAGCACCTGGGGATAACCCCGGGGAATTATCGGCGGTGCGTGGCAATCCGGTGATCGCGCCGTAGGTCAATTTCCTCCAAGCTTTCTTTGACAATTGCAGGTACCCTCCATCTGCAGGCATCGATCCCAGATGGAGGCACCGTGCAACACCGAATTGCAAAGGTCAGCTCGCGCGCGCGGTCAGTTGTAGTTACCACCGTGCTCGTCTCGTGCAGCGTCGTCGCCCTCGTTGCGGCGTGCAACCAGACAACGGGGATCTCGCCCAACGACCCGGCGCTGATCGCGCAGGGGAAAGACATCTTCCGCTTCGACACGTTCGGTGACGAGACGTTCTGGACCGACACTCTGCGGATGCACGAAGTCATCCGGAGCGCCGTCGACCCCACGACCGCGCTGTCCGTCGGGCTCAAGGTGGATACCGACTCACTGCCGGCCGCGGTGGTGGCGGGGATCCAGAACGGATCGATCAGCCTCACGAGTCCGGCGACCACTGTGGCGCTGCTCAAGCTCAACGCCGTCGTCGGTGTCAAGGGAACTGTGACCAGTGTCGGCGGTCAGGATGTTCTCACGCGTGTGGGCATCACGTGCGCGCTCTGTCATTCCACCGTCGACAACTCGTTCGCTCCGGGCATCGGCAAGCGGCTGGATGGATGGCCCAACCACGACCTCAATCCCGGCGCGATCATCGCGCTCTCGAGCGCGCTGACGCCGACGCAGAAAGCGGTTTACAACTCGTGGGGGAAGGGGAAGTACGACGCGCG
>DHJM01000015.1:13824-14231 GCA_002404335.1 Gemmatimonadales bacterium UBA4720 | reverse complement strand
TGGGTCGAGTCGCGCGCGACTCCGCCGGAAAACGTGCAGAATCCGCCCGACATGGTCACGGCAAAGCTCGCGGCGTTGCAGGCTTACCAGCTAAGCATTCAGAGCCCACCCGCTCCGGCTGGCAGCTTCGATGCGACGGCCGCGGCGCGGGGCCGAGTGGTGTTCGATGGCGCGGGGCAGTGTGCGTCGTGCCACGTCGGAACTCATTTCACAGACGCCCCGGGACGGCTCCACTCTCCCACGGAAGTCGTGAGCGAGCCCGAGCCCAACAACGCGCCGAGCTTCGCGTCCCGGAGCGCAACCAAGATGTACCGGTCAACGCCCCTTCGAGGGCTGTGGCAGCACGCTCCCTACTTCCACAACGGCGTCGCCACGACGCTCGACGGAGTGGTCGAGCTGTACAACAC
>DHJM01000015.1:8904-13637 GCA_002404335.1 Gemmatimonadales bacterium UBA4720 | reverse complement strand
GCGTCTGTCGCGTGCATGCCGACCAATGTCCCAACCAGAGTTCCCACGATCCCACCCAGCACTCCCCCGAGCACTGCATCGCTGTCCCTTGAGGACGGTCCAAAAATGTCGCCAATGCAGCTGAAGTCCACGCAGGGCTTGGGCTTCGAGTAGGAGAGGTATCCGGCAACGGCACCCCCACCTGCCCCGATCAGGAGTCCCCAAATCGCTCCCTTCGCTTTATGCGTATGCTGTTCCCACGAGACCTCCATCGTCGTAATGTCCGACGTGGCGACCGATCGGTTGATGGTGCTCGCCCCCTGCCGCAAGACGAGTGTGTCGCGCGTCACCGATACGACGGTGGCGATCTGTTTTCCGGTCCCGAACACCGGGGCGGCGATTCGCACCCGGGATCCGGCATCCACCCGAGCTTCGGCGGGCACGGGCATCTGGGAGAACCCGGCCGCGGGTGTCATCAGCGCGACTGCGCACAGCGTGGATATGAATCGCATTGCTGCTCCATTTTTTTTGAGGCGTCGCGACGGCGGAGATGCCTTTGCGTGTGCCTTGGTCCAGCAACTATGCGGTTTCCAGGTCCGCGCGCGAATACGTCAATTGACGTAGATGGGAATGCGCTCCTGAAACGCCGCGCTGGTCCATATATTTGATTGCGTGAAGCCACGAACGAAATTCCTCATCGGCGGAGCCCTGGTCATCGGCACGGCCGGCTATCTCGCCGCGAGCGCCATCAAGGACACGGGCGTCTACTACCTGACACCGGGCGAGCTCTCGGCCAAAACCAAAGTTGACCCGACGTTCTACGAGACCGGCGTCAAGGTTGGCGCCCGCGTGGTCAACGGCTCGATTGTCCGCGCTCCCGGCGGCATGCAGGTCGCGTTCAAGATGACCGACGGCGCCCAGACTTACGACGTCGTCTACCGCGGCATCACTCCCGACACGTTCACCGACGGCGTCGATGTCGTCGTCGAAGGACGGCTCGGGCGCGACAACACGTTCCGCGCGACCACGCTCCTCGCCAAATGCGCGTCGCGCTACGAGAACGCGCCCGAGAAATACAAGGACACTCCGGGATACAAACGAGCCGGACAGCGGGCGTAGGTTCGCGTAATGCGCGATCAGGTGATGCCACCACAAACGGAGGAATTTTGGATTTTCTGACGAGACACAGCGCCGTCGGCGCAACGTTCATTGGCCTCTTGACGTTGGGCTCGTGCGCGCCCGCCGGTCCCACGCCGAGTGTTGTCGCGACGCCAACGACCGGCATCGCCGGCGGCGGTCAAAGATCAATCCCGCTTATTCTGGCAGCCGATGAGGGCGAGCGCCGTGTGCGTCGTGTACTTGGCGGAGCTCCCCTCATTATAAAGGTTGATCGGCAGACGGCCGGTGCGCCGGAGTTCGTGATGGCGTATGAGGCATTGCCACCTGGCGTCGCTATACCTCCGCACCGCCATCCGGGAGCCGACGAGATAATCTTCGTGCACAGCGGAACCGGTACTGCCGAGCTGGGCGACAAATCGTCTGCGGTAGCGGCTGGAAGCACTATCTACATTCCTCGCCTTACAAGAATCACCGTCCGCAATACCGGAACCGTGCCGCTTGTGATCGTCGCGATTTTTTCCCAACCCGGGTTTGAAGAACTCTTGCGCGATACGTCAGTGCCCGAGGGTCAGCCGGTGCTGCCGCTCTCAAGTGCAGAACTCGCCGCGATACGCGCTCGTCATCTCGGTCACGTGATCTACGAGCTCCCATGATCCTCGTCGGTGAGCTGTCGCTCTGGGTCGCGCTCCTCATGGCTACCTGGGCGGCCACGGTGTCGTTCGCCGGCGGACAGATGCGCCGAGCGGACCTGATCGAGAGCGGCGAGCGCGCGATCTACGCGACGCTGGCGATGGTCGTGCTCGCGTCACTCGGACTCTGGACTGCGCTTCTCACCCACGACTTCTCGATCAGGTACGTCGCGTCGTACACGAGCGCGAATCTGCCCAAGATCTACACGATCACCGCATTCTGGGGCGGGCAATCGGGATCGCTGTTGTTCTGGGCGTTGATTCTCTCGATTTATTCGGCGATCGCGCTGTGGACGAATCGCACTCGCAATCGCGAGCTGATGCCGTACGTGTCGGGCACGTTGGCGCTGATCCTGGTTTTCTTTCTCGCCACCATCTGCTTGGGCTCCAATCCGTTCGAGCGCCTCGACTTCATTCCGGTTGACGGCCGCGGATTGAATCCGCAGCTGCAGAATCCCGGCATGGCGATCCATCCCCCCAATCTCTATCTCGGGTACGTCGGCACGTCGATTCCATTTGCGTTCGCGATCGCGGCGCTGCTGACGCGGCGGCTCGACGCCGAGTGGCTCGCGGCGGTGAGACGGTGGGCGCTGCTCTCCTGGTTCTTCAACACCGTCGGAATCGTGCTCGGCATGTGGTGGGCGTACGTCGAGCTCGGGTGGGGCGGATACTGGGCCTGGGATCCCGTCGAGAACGCGTCGCTGCTGCCGTGGCTGGTCAATACCGCGTTCCTGCATTCGATCATGGTGCAGGAGAAGCGCGGGATGCTGCGCAAATGGAACGTCACGCTCGTCGTGTCGGCATTCCTGCTCTCGATCTTCGGCACGTTCATCACGCGGAGCGGCGTGATATCGAGCGTTCACTCGTTCGCGCAATCGCCGGTAGGGAAGTGGTTCGCGGGGTTCCTGATTCTCGCGATCGTCGTGACTGCATATCTCGTCTCGACGCGGCTGCAGGATTTGAGATCGACGGCCGAGCTGGAGAGCATGGTGAGTCGCGAGGCCGCGTTCCTCTACAACAATCTCGTGCTCGTTGGAATCGCGTTCTCGGTGCTGTGGGGGACGCTCTTCCCGATCATCAGCGAAGCGGTGCGCGGCAACAAGATCACCGTCGGGCCGCCCTTCTTCAACACAGTCAACATTCCGCTTGGACTCCTGTTGTTGCTGTTGACTGGAATCGGGCCGTTGATCGCGTGGCGCCGGGCGTCGGTGGCGAACCTGAAGCGGCAATTCCTGATTCCGGTGACATCCGCGGCGACGATCGGAATTCTCTTCTTCGCGCTCGGCGTCAACAATCTCGCGGCGCTCCTGTCGTATACGTTCGGCGCGCTCGTGGTCGCGACGATCGTCCAGGAGTTCTACAAAGGCGTGAACGCCAGGCATAACATGTACGGCGAGTCACGGTTAATCGCGCTCCCGCGGCTGGTCGCGCGAAATCGGCGGCGATACGGCGGGTATATCGTCCACCTCGGTGTGGTCGTGGTGTTCGCGGGATTCGCCGGACTGGCGTTCAAGCGCGAGTTCGATCTGACGCTGAACCCCGGCGACACCAAGGCCGTGACCGATGCGTGGGGACATCGCTGGACTTTCCTGAGCCAGGGGATCTCGCGATACACGATTCTGAATCGCGATGTCACGGCGATTGCGCTCGACGTCACGCGCGACGGGAAGCCAGCCGGCGTCATCACCAGCGAGAAGCGCCAGCACGTCGATTCGCGCGGCGTCCCGACGTTCGAGCCCTCGACTGAAGTCGGAATCATGGGATCGTTCAAGCAGGACGTGTACGTCGTCCTCGCCGGCGTGCGCGGAGCTGATGGCGCCGAGATTCGGGTGACGTTCAATCCTCTCGTGCGGTGGGTCTGGCTCGGAGGCACGCTCATGGCGCTCGGCGGACTCGTGGTGATGTGGCCCGCCGCAGACAGACAGCGCGCGCAGAGCGGATACGCAGCGGTGCTCAAGCCGGGGCCGATTGGCGAGCATGTGCCGGATCTTGTCGGAGCATGATGTGAGCATCTCTCGCCGCCAGTTCGTTCTTTCGATCCCAGCGCTCGGTCTCGCGGCGGCGGCGTTCCCGCGAAAAAGCCGCGCGGCGCAGGTGGCCGTGCAGACCTTCAACGGCCCGATGGCGGACGCGAACGATGTCTACCGGCCGGTTACGCTCCCAACCAAGCCCGGCGCGCGGGCGTCGATGACCGATGCCCAGCGCGACGATCTCGAGCACCAGATCCATTGCCAGTGCGGCTGCAACCTCGATGTCTACACCTGCCGCACAACCGATTTCTCGTGCAGCGTCTCGCCCGCGATGCACGCCGACGTGATGGGTTTGGTCGCCGGCGGCCACAGCGCGCAGGAGATTCTGAACGCGTTCAGGGCAGCGTACGGCGAGAAGGTTCTAATGGCGCCGTTGAGAAGCGGATTCAATCTCGTCGGCTACACGATGCCCTTCATCGCGCTCGGCACGGGTGCCGTGATCGTAGCGGCACTCATCAAGCGTTGGAAATCGCGCGCACCTCCGGTCGCGCCCGTGGATCCGCATCACCTCGACGCCACCGCGGGAGAGCTCGCGGAGCTCGATGCGGCGGTGAGGCGCGACGAATGACGGCGCTCTTCATCGGTACCGCGCTCGCGGTTGCCTCGTTGTGCTTCGTGCTGTATCCGCTCTATCGCGCCGACGTGTCCACGGTACCACGAGCATCGTCCGCCGGGAGAAATCGTCAGAGCCGAGCGGTTGAGGCCCTGCGCGAGCTGGAGTTCGATCGGGCGACTGGAAAAATCTCCGACTCCGATTACGAGCCGCTCAAGGCGCGCTACACGTCGCAGGCGCTGGTGGTGATGCGCGCGGGTGGTGCGCCCGTCTGCGAGAAGTGCGGGCCGAGGGCCGAGGCGGACGCGGAGTTCTGCTCCAATTGCGGGGCGGGGCTGGTCAAGTAAGACAACTGCAACTGAA
>DHJM01000015.1:7926-8882 GCA_002404335.1 Gemmatimonadales bacterium UBA4720 | reverse complement strand
GGCTGATGGCGGTTCGCGATTTTGTCGACGAGAAGAATGTGAAGTGGAGAGTGTGGCCGGTCCTGCGCGCGTCGATCCATCCGAGGACGGCGGTCGAGGACTATCTCGGCGACTACGGCGAAGGTTGGCTCTGTTTCGAATCGCCAAACGAGCGCCGGCGCCTCGCCCACTACCCCGACGACTGGGACAAGATCTCCGACAAGGAGTTGTGCACGCTCTTGAGCAAGGCCGCGATTGTCCCCGTGCGCGGCATCCGGACGCCGCCCAAACCTGGCGATTCTGTCAATCCATAGAGCGGGTCGCTGGCATCCACAAAACTGAAGCAGGGAGCCGAAAGCGAACAACGCTTGTTGGCTGGGAGCTTTCATACGGGCGTACTAGTCTCGCGTTGACCGATCGCGGAGCCTCGGCCGGCATCACGAGTCATTCGTAGCGAACCCTGACATCGCAGCTCCCCGAACGCCACCTGATTAGCTTCCCAGCTTAAGAGCCGTGAAGCCTTCAGCTCCCTGCTTCGGTTTTGTGGATGCCGGATAGGCGCCGCGACCCAAACGCCGAGATGCCAGCACGAGCAACCCTCCAGCACCACGCGGAGTCCAATCTGTCATGCTGCCAGCCAGGATTCTCCGCACGCTCGTAGTTGTCGCGATTTCGACCGCCACCTTTGCGCTCCCAGCACACGGCCAGCAGCTAGATGTGATCCGCGGCCAGGTGGTCGGCCCCGAGAACAAACCGCTGGAGGACGCGAAAGTCACAGCGACCTCGCTCTCGGGCAACGTCAATCGCAGCGCGCGCACCGACAAGAATGGGCGCTACACCATCACCTTTCCCGGCGGAGAGGGCGATTACTTCGTGGAAGTCTCCGCCATCGGTTACGCCGCGCGCCGATTCGAGGTGAAGCGCACCGCGGACCAGGAGATCCTCGTCGCCGATGCCAAGCTGCTGCGCGCCGCGGG
>DHJM01000015.1:7266-7807 GCA_002404335.1 Gemmatimonadales bacterium UBA4720 | reverse complement strand
GCGCGGTGCCCGCCGATCAACAGGGCGACATCGCGGCGATGGCGGCGTCGCTGCCCGGCGTCACGCTGGTTCCCGGGCAGGACGGCGATCCCTCCGGCTTCTCCGTGCTCGGCCTCTCTCCCGATCAGAATAACACGACACTCAACGGGATGAATTTCGGGGGATCGAATCTTCCGCGTGACGCCAACGTCTCGACGTCGCTCGTGACTACACCATATGACGTCTCCCGCGGCGGGTTCAGCGGCGCGCAGTTCCAGATTCGGGGGCGGCCCGGCTCCAACTTCATCACGCGCACGATGAGCCTCAACGTCGATGCGCCGCAGCTGCAATGGACCGATCGCGCCGCGCGATCGCTCGGCCAGCAGTACAGCAACATCTCCATCGGTGGATTGTTCGCGGGCCCGATCAAGCAGGACGCGTCATTCTTCAACTTCGCGTACCAGGTCGGCCGAAGGGCCAACGACCTGCGCTCACTTCTCAACACCGACGCGATCGGGCTGCAAACCTCGGGCATCGCGCCCGATTCGGTGGCACGCCTGCT
>DHJM01000015.1:5489-7123 GCA_002404335.1 Gemmatimonadales bacterium UBA4720 | reverse complement strand
GCACTCAACTTCTCGTACAACGGAAGCTGGAATCAGCAGACGCCCGCTTCGTCGCTCACGTCCGAGTTCCCCGCGCACAGCGGCGACAGGACGAACTGGAACGGCGGACTCCAGGCGCGGCACACCAACTATTTCGGCATCGGAATCCTGAGCGAGACATCGCTCGGCCTGAGTCGCTCGCGCAATTATGGATCTCCATATCTGGCTATGCCGAGTGGCACCGTGCTGATAACCTCGACTTTTCCGGATGGATCGACGGGCATCAAACCCGTGTCGTTCGGCGGCAGCTCGAACATGAACACGAGCCAGACCAATACCGGCACCGAGCTCACCAATCAGCTCTCCTGGTTCAGCGCCAGCAACAAACACCGGATCAAGTTCACCACCGAGATGCGCCGGGATGCGTTCACGCTGAATCAACAGACGAACACGCTTGGCTCCTTCACCTTCAACTCGCTGGCGGACCTCGAGGCGCAGCAGCCATCGTCGTTCAGCCGGCAGCTCTCGCCGCGTATCAGGAGCGGCAGCCAGTTCATCGGCGGACTGTCATTGGGAGACTCGTACAGGGAGAGCGAAGACCTCCAGCTTCAATACGGTGTGCGGCTCGACGGCAACAGATTCTCCGCGACGCCGACGTTCAACCCCGATCTAGAGACGGTCTTCGGTGAGCGCAACGACCGCGCGCCGAATCACGTCTATTTCAGCCCGCGCATCGGGTTCTCGTGGAGCTACGGCACGGCCCCTCAGGTCGCTGGTTTTGCTGGAGCGGTGAGGGGCCCGCGCGCGGTCATACGCGGAGGAATCGGACTCTTTCAGAATACGCCGAGCACGACGCTGATTAGCGGAGCGATAGACAACACCGGGCTTGCGAGCGCGCTCCAGCAGGTCCTTTGCGCTGGCCCGGCGGCGCCGACGCCCGACTGGAGCACCTACGCGAGCGATCCGTCGAGCGTTCCCGCCCAGTGCGCGGACGGCAGCGTGTTCGCCAGCACGGTTCCCAACGTCACATTCTTCGCCAAAGACTACGCGGCTCCGAGGAGCCTGAGATCGAATCTCAACTGGAATGGCCCGCTCCTCAACAATCTCTTCACCGGAAATATCGAAGCGACGTACTCGCGCAACATGAATCAATCGGGAATCGTCGATTTGAATTTCAAGCCGGTGGTGCAATTCACGCTTCCCGACGAATCGCATCGGCCGGTGTTCGTCCAGACGACCAGCATCATCCCGACTACGGGCACGATTGCCTCGCGCGATGCGAGGGTGAGTCAACTCTTCTCACGCGTGACGGAGCTGAGATCGGATTTGAGATCGGATAGCCGTCAACTGAGATTCGGCGTATCGCCGGCGACGTTCAACAGCAACTACAGTTGGGGACTGTCGTACGTCTATTCCAATCTGCGCGAGCGCATTCGCGGCTTCAACAATACCGCCGGCAATCCTCTCGACATCGAGTGGGCGAGATCACCCTTCGATTCCCGGCATCAGATTCAGTACAACCTCGGATATAACTTCTTCGACGCGGTTCGGGTCAACTGGTTCGGCAACTTCCGCTCGGGCTCGCCGTACACGCCGATCGTGTCGGGCGATATCAACGGCGATGGATACTCGAACGATCGCGCATTCGTCTACAA
>DHJM01000015.1:3629-5429 GCA_002404335.1 Gemmatimonadales bacterium UBA4720 | reverse complement strand
CGCGCGACTGCCTGCTCAAACAGCTCGGCAACCTCGCGGGCCGCAACAGCTGCCAGGGGCCGTGGACGTCGCAGGCGACGATGTCGCTCTCCTTCAATCCGCTCAAGTTCCGGATGCCGCAGCGCGCCACGCTCTCGTTCCAGATCTCCAACCCACTCGGCGCCGCCGATCTGCTGCTGCATGGCAACAACGATCTCCGCGGGTGGGGACAGTTCGCGTTCCCCGATCCGACGCTGCTCGCCGTACGCGGATTTGACCCCCTGACGCAGCGCTACAAGTACGATGTGAACCAGAGATTCGGATCAACGCTGCCCGCGCTCACTGCTGTGAGAGCGCCTGTCACTCTAACTGCAATGATGCGCTTCGACCTCGGACCGACGCGCGAGCGGCAGGCGCTCACACAACAGCTCGATCGCGGGCGGACGCTCAGAGGAACGAAGACGCCGGAGGGGATACTCAAGGCGATTTATGGGAGCGGCGGAATCCCCAATCCGCTCTCGACGATTCTCAGGCAGGCCGACACGCTCGAGCTCACGGGTCCACAGGCGGACAGCATCGCGACGATGAATCGGCGCTACGTGGTAAGTCTCGACTCGATCTGGTCACCGGTCGCGAAGTATCTCGCGGCGCTGCCGGACAGCTACAACAAGGACGAAGCGTACTCGCGGTATCAGCGCGCGCGCGAAGCGTCGGTCGACATGCTGATCAAGGTCGTTCCCGACATCAAGCGACTGCTGACGCCCGGGCAGCGAAGGAAGCTTCCGACATTCATATCGAGCTATCTGGACACTCGGTATCTGGCTTCCATTCGCTCGGGGACTGCGGGTGGGAACAGTGGCCCAATGATGTTTTCCGGTGGTGGTGGTTTCGTGCCATTTGGGGGCGGCGGTGGCGGTGGCGGACAAGTCATCATCATCCGGAACTGATCGAAGCGAACTGGATAGCTATACTCAAACGCATACACTTATGAAGAAAGCTACGCTCGGCCTCACGTTGATCGCATTCACGGCGGCAGCAAGCCCGCTCTGCCTCGCGCAATCTCTTCCACCGATTCGACAGCTCGGCCCGGTGACCGCGGTCGCCAAGGAACCGCTCGGCGCGGTGTCGTCCGTTCGGCAGCTGCCCGATGGACGCGTTCTCGTGAACGACATCCTCGGCCGGCGGGTCGTGATGTTCGACTCCTCGCTCTCGACGGTGACTGTGATCGCCGACACGACGAGCGCGACAGCCAGCGCCTACGGTGTGCGGCCAGGCGGACTCATCGCCTATCGCGGCGATTCAACCTTGTTCGTCGATCCGGCGTCGCTCTCGATGCTGCTGATCGATCCGAACGGAAAAATCACGCGCGTGATGTCGGCGCCGAGGGCGAACGATGTTGGATTTCTGGTTGGGGGACCGTTCGGTAATCCGGGATTCGATCCCAAAGGCAGGCTGGTGTACCGCGCTCCGCCGAACTTCGCAGCTTTCCGCCCACCGGCAGGCGGCTCGGGGAATCGGCTTCCTCAGTTCCCGACGCCACCCGATTCCGCGGCGCTCGTCCGCTTTGACCTGACCACGCGAAAGGTCGACACGGTGACTTTCTTCAAGACACCGAAGTTCAACCTGAACATGACCCGGTCGCCCGATGGCATGATCCGCGTGACGTCGACCACGAATCCGCTTCCGCAGGGTGACGACTGGGCGCTGCTGCCCGACGGCACCGTCGCGCTCGTGCGCGGGAAAGACTACCACGTGGATTGGCTCAACCCCGACGGGACGATCACATCTTCGCCAAAGGTCCCGTTTCAGTGGGAGCGCCTC
>DHJM01000015.1:1585-3406 GCA_002404335.1 Gemmatimonadales bacterium UBA4720 | reverse complement strand
ATGGTCTCGCCGAGCGAGCTGCCGGATTACAAGCCCGCATTCACGCCCGGCTCGACTCGCGCGGACACCGATGGAGATCTCTGGGTTAGAACCAGCCAGAACGTGGATGCTCGGCCGGTTTACAATGTCATCAATCGCAAAGGCGAGCTGATCGACCGCGTGCAGCTGCCCGCGAATCGGGTGCTCGTTGGATTTGGTCCGGGCGGCGTCGTGTACCTCGCGGTCCGGGACGGCTCGACTGCGCACCTGGAGCGCGCGCGCGTCAAGTGAGGGTGTTAATCCCTGGAGATCTTCAATACCGAAGCAGGGGGCCGAAAGCGAAACAAGCTGCTTTGCTGGGAGCTTCCATACTGGCGCACTGGTTTTGGACACCTAGGGATCGCGCGCACTTCGCCGAGAACCATTCGCAGTCGGTGAGACCTTACTCCGCAGTCCCCCGAACGCCACCTGAAAAGCTCCGAGCGATAAGGCTGCAAAGCCTATAGCTCCCTGCTTTGGTTCTGTGGATGCCAGCTAGCGCATTAAGCCTCGCCCTATGTGTCGTGCGAGGGCCATGATCGTAACCATCGGATTCACACCGGACGCCGAGGGAAAAAGACTCGCGTCCGCGACGTAAGCCCCGCTCATTCCGAAAACCGCGCCGTGCGGATCGCACACAGCCGAGGCGCGGTCCGTACCGATGCGGGCCGTCCCCATCTGGTGCGCGCTGAACAACGGCAACCGGTTCGGAGATGTCGACGCCGCGGCAATCTCCCGGCAGAACTTGTCGATCGAGCCACCGCCTTCGCGTTCCCAGGCGAGTCGAACGGTGTGCAACGTGAGGATGCGGTCCGCGCCGGCGGCGTGGTGAATGCGTGCTGCTGCCGCCATCCCGTGCCGGAGTAACCGCTTCTCCTCCTTGCCCAGCCGGTAGTCGAAGTAAGGCTTCCCCGTTTTCGTGATGCGCACCTGACCCTCATTGGAGTCGCGCGTGAGCACGATGGATGGCGCCGCGAATCGAGCCTTCTGCATCTCACGCCGGTGCGCGCGCGCGCCCGACCACGGAATTCCCAACGAAATCAATCCCGGATGCGACGGTGCCGCCTCGATGCGATAACCGTAGCCCTCGGAGATATTGGTGAACTCGTCACACACGATCGTCTGCGGCGGTCCCTTCCAGGCTTCGATCGGCGACGGGTAAAGACCCGTCACCGCCACCGTCGGATGAAGGAAGAGATGCTGGCCCACATGGAGAGACTTGAGTCCCGATCGCATCAAGAGCGCCGGTGTCTCGAGCCCGCCCGCGGCGAGCACCACTCGCGGCGCGACAATCGTGAGCGGCCTCAGCTTTCCGTCCGGATCGGCGTAGGTACCCTCGACGCCCGTCACTTTCCCGTTGCTCTGCGCGAGCTTCCGCGCTGAGTACGGCGCGATGACCTGCGCCCCGGAGCGAATGGCATCCATAAGGTACGTCGTCGCCGCGCTCTGTTTTCCGCCCACTCTGCAGCCGAACGTGCAGTTCCCGCACTGCGCGGGGTCGCAGCCGAGCGAGTTGCGCGCGACAACGTTCCAGCTGTAGCCGAGTGATTTCGCGCCACGGCAGATGACGGAGTTGTTTTCGTTTATCTCGCTTTCGTCGGTCGACGCGCCGATGCGACGCCACACCGCGTCGAGCGACTCGCTGAACAAGTCCGTTTCGAAAAAAGCGCAGCCGGAAAGCTCTGCCCACTCGTCGCGGACGTTGTCGGGAGTGCGAAAGCATGATTGCCAGTTGACCGTCGTGCCGCCGCCGATGGACGCGCCGGCCAGAAGCGACATGCTCGAGTCGCGGGTTCCCGCCAG
>DHJM01000015.1:479-1552 GCA_002404335.1 Gemmatimonadales bacterium UBA4720 | reverse complement strand
CTCCACGTGCCGCCTGCCTCGACCACTATCACGTTCTGGCCGTTCGCGGCGAGCTCCGCCGCCACGACGCTGCCGGCGGCACCGGAGCCGACGATGCAGACCTCGCATTCGATCTTCAAGTCGGTTCCGGGTTTCGACACTGGAATGCGCGGCGCGGTGGCCTTTTGATTGAGCTCCGGCTCATAGCCGATCGCGGCGAGGATGGCGTCTGATTCCGGCGTGCCGTTCGCCGCGTACGTGTGCAGCATCACCAGGCTCCGCGCCCCCTGGTACGCCGAACGGAGCTGCGGCACCACGCTGCGCGCCAGTCGCCGCAACACCCGCTCGCGCCCGGGCTGCGAAAGCCGCGAGAAAGTCGTCGCGCTCGCCGACACAGTGGCGATGAAGAGCGGATTCTCCAGCAGCCTCAGAAAGAGCCGAAACGCCTCGCACTTTGCCGGCTCGATTCTGTCGAGTGCCTCGGCTATGCGCGCACTGACTCCGAGGTCGGCCGCGGACATGCTGAAGAGGGCCGGATCCTCATCGTTGGTAAATGCGAGGGAGGGGACGAATGTGTCGCAGAGGGCGTCGAGTGCAACGGTTTCGCGATGCGTGAGGTTCATCTGGCCTCCCCCCCTTCACATTTCGTTCGAAATCGATCCCAGACTAACCTAATCGCCTCTGGCCCCCCCGCCGGGCGAGTCGCGCCCCGACGCCCAAGCTCAGCCTTGCGGTATGACCCGATCGCACGAATCTTTGTCCTTCGACGAGGAGGCTTTTCTGCCCGGGTACGACTTCACAAACAGAGTACGCGGCGCGCTGATCAAGGCGCGAGAGGAAGCGCATCGCCGCCACCACGAGTACGTGGGAACCGAGCATCTCCTCCTCGGCCTGCTCGAGGAAGACGACGCGCTGGTGATGGATGTTCTCGAGAACCTGGGCGTCAAGCACTACGAGATTCAGACCGGCCTCGAGCGCGTCATCCAGAACGGTCAACCGAGCGCCAGGGATCGCATGCCGGATCTGCCGTACACGCCGAGGGCGAGGGTTGTGCTCGACCAGGCGATCGCGGTGGCCCACGAATTCGGCGACGG
>DHJM01000015.1:0-369 GCA_002404335.1 Gemmatimonadales bacterium UBA4720 | reverse complement strand
CTGGATGTCGATGTCAGCGAACGGCGCGAGGAGACGCAGGTTCCGCTCAGCATCGCGGTCGAAGTGCGGTACGAGGACGGCACGCTGGCGAAGAAGATTTTTACGACGCCGACCGAAGCGATCGGATTTCTGCGGGACAAGTCGAAGGAGTAGCTACCGCTCCAGCTCCTTCATTCGCTTCACGGCAATTCTGATCGGAACGAAGGTGGTCGCCAGGCAGACCAGCGTCGCCCCACCAAAGCCAAGCCACATCGCCCACGGCTCCGGATCGAGGTTCAACGCGCGCTGGGCGGCGAATTGATAGACAGGCCGCGCCTCGAGGATGATCACCACGCCGATCAGAACCACCGACGACATCATCAGCACCAG
>DHJM01000111.1:12096-21844 GCA_002404335.1 Gemmatimonadales bacterium UBA4720 | reverse complement strand
TCGAAATGGCGGAAGTCGCGTAGTCAACAGCAGAAAACAAAATGGGGAGCCATGGTTTGGCTCCCCATTTTGTTTTGGTGCGGTTTCAGAAAATGAGCGGCCCCCAGGCGAACAACTTCCACGGGTCTGCCTTCAAGGACGCCGGCTCCGTTCCTTCCACGAAGTACTCGGTGTAACGGCGCTCCGGAGGAGTCTGATCCGTCGCGAGCTCACCGGTCGCGCGATCCACGTCGCCAAAGATCACGCCGAGTGGTGGAATCCACTGCTCGACGGCACGTGACGTGAGAATCTCCGGTTTCGCGGCGTAATAGCGGGCGACCATCTTGCCCCACACCGGAGCGGCGAGCGATCCACCGGCCGCGCCGGCCGTGATCGACGTCGGCTTGTCGAAGCCGAGCCAGACTCCGGCGACGAGATCGGGGGTGAGCCCGATGAACCACACATCGGAGTTGTCGTTGGTCGTTCCGGTTTTTCCAGCGACCGGAATCGATGCCGGAAGATAGCGTCGGATGCTTGCGGCGGTGCCGCGCTCGACGACGTCGCGCATCATGTCACGGACGACGTATGTAACCCGAGGGTCCAGAGCCGGAGCGAGCGCCTTCACCTCGCGACTCATCACGATTTTCCGGTTCCTGTCTTCGACGCGGTAAATGAAGCGGGGCTCTACGGGCGTGCCCAGATTCGCGAAGGTCGTATAGGCCGCGACCAGGTCCAGCGGCTGCACGACTGACGCGCCGATCGCGCTCGACGGATACGGAGCGATCTTCGAGCTCAGCCCCATCCTGTGCGCGAGATTCGAGATCGAATCCATTCCGAGCCTTTGACCGAGCTGGACGGCGACCCCGTTGCGCGACTTCGCGAGCGCGTCGCGGAGGGTGAGCGGACCCAGAAACTGGCCATCGGAATTCTCGGGGCTGTAAACGGTGCCGTTTGGAAGGTTGATCGCGAGAGCCGTGTCCTGGAAGATCGTGTTGGGCGCAATGCTGTCGGCTATGGCGAGCGCGTATACGATTGGCTTGAACGACGATCCCGGCTGTCTCATTCCATCAACGGCGCGATCGAAATGCGAGTCGCCGTAATCGCGCCCGCCGACGAGCGCGCGGACATCCCCGGAAGTTGGATCGAGCGCGACTACCATTCCCTGCAGATAATCGGTTGTCGTGCGTACCCCCGTCCGTGACGCCGCCCCCGGGACGAATTTGGGATGCGCGTAGTCAGGCTGTGATTCTACCGCGGCCGTCTCTTCGAGCAGTGCGCTCATTGCGGCGTTCTGAAGGATGGGATCGAGGCTCGTGTAAATCCGATAGCCGCCTTGCGCGACGGGGATCCCCGCGCGCGTGGCCTGGACGCGAACGACATCGACGAACCAGGGCGAGTACGCGGAATACCCGGCATTGGGGAAGGTCACGAGCGGCGCCGTCTTCGCCGCTGTCGCCTGCGCGGACGTGATGTAGCCCTGATCATTCATCAGCGACAGCACGACGTTGCGCCGCTGGCGCACGCGATTGGGATACTTGAGCGGATCGTAGAGCGCCGGCCCCTTGGGCATCGCCGCCAGCGAGGCTGCCTCCGCCAGCGAGAGCTTCGACGCGCTCTTGCCGAAATAGTGTCGCGCCGCGCTTTCCACTCCGTACCAACCGTGTCCGAATCCAATCTGGTTCAGATATCCTTCGAGTATCTGATCCTTGGTGTAGTGCTTCTCCATCTCGCGCGCGGCCGACTGCTCCGCGAGCTTCCGGCCCAGACTTCTGTCGGTACGGTCGATGAGCGTGGGATGCATGTTGCCCACGAGCTGCTGGGTGATTGTGCTCGCCCCGCGACGCTCTCCGAAGATGTTGTCCTTGAGCGCGCCAGCGATGCCGACGACGTCAACTCCGTCGTGCTGGTAGAAGCGGTGATCCTCCACGGCGACGAACGCCTGCGGCAGATATTTCGGCAGCGATTTGATCGCTACGCTGGTGCGGATCTCCTTGCCGATCTCGCCGATGAGCGACCCATCCCGAGCCAGGACGAGCGAGGCCTGGGGCATCGGAACGATCGTCCAGGGCTCCGTGTCGTTGGCCCCGGTCTGCTGCGCGCCCATGAGCGCGGGCGTAAGGACAAGCGCGGCCAAGACGAGGGCGCGCAACGGTTGATTGTACCTCTGCGCTATGGCAACTTCAGAAGGATGGATCGATCTATTCATCTCGTCGTCGTTCAGTTCAAGCCCCGAAAGGGCGAGTACGCCACCAACCTCGCCCGTCTGGCCGGCATTTTTTCGCAAATCGACTCGCTCGACCCCCGTCCCGATGTCGCGGTCTTTGCGGAGACAGCCCTCACCGGGTATTTCGTCGAAGGGGGTGTCCGCGACGTCGCCACGACAGCCGGCGCTTTCGCCCGGGATCTTCAGGCGCAGTACGCCTCCGCAGTTACTACACCGCGGCCACTCGATGTGTGCATTGGGTTCTACGAGGTGTGGAACAACGCCTTCTATAATAGCGCGCTCTATGTGACGCTGGGAGGCGACCAGCCGGTGATCCGCCACGTCCACCGCAAGCTGTTTCTGCCGACTTATGGGATGTTCGACGAGGAAAGATTCGTCGATCGCGGATTCGAGGTGCGGGCGTTCGACACGCTATTGGGCCGGGCCGCCATGCTGATCTGTGAAGATGCCTGGCACAGCCTTACGGGGACCGTCGCCGCGCTGGATGGGGCCACGATGGTTTTCGTTGTCTCCGCGTCGCCGGCACGTGGCATCTGGCCGCGCGAGGACGAGGGGCCGGTTCCAGCCAATCTGAAACGGTGGGAGCGACTCGCACGTGACATGGCCGAAGAGCACGGCGTGTTCGTGGCGCTGGTGAATCTCGTCGGCACCGAAGGCGGAAAAACGTTCGCCGGCGGGTCAATAATCTGTGGACCGCACGGAGATGTCCGCGCGCGTGCACCGCTATGGGACGAGACGATCATGACGATCTCGCTCGATCCGCAGGATCTGACGCGTGCCCGGTCCGACGCGCCGCTGCTTACCGACCTTCAGACGATGATGCCGCACCTCATGCGAACGGTCGATCGAATTCAGGCAGGTGAGCGGCTGGAATTGAGCTACGACGACGAGCCGACCGATGGCGGACCGCTAACTCCGGCGAGCCGAAGCGCGGGTGCAGACCGCGTCGCGGCGACCAAGCGGCCGGCAAAGAGCTCGAAGCGCGGCGCGGACAAGGCTGAAGCGAGTCGCAATGGCACCGAACCAATCGCCGTGATGCGCGCACCCGAATCTCGATCGGGGCCGCCGCCACTCGAGATCGATCCTGAGCTGACCGCGGGCTGGCTCGTCTCCTTTCTGCGAGAGGAATTCGAGCGCCGAGGATTCGGGAAAGCAGTGGTCGGCCTCTCGGGCGGAGTCGACTCGGCCGTGACGGCCTATCTGTCCGCGCAGGCGCTTGGGAAAGAGAACGTAGTGGCCGTCCGCATGCCCTACCGGAGCTCCAATCCGGATTCCCTCGCCCACGCGCAGCTCGTGATCGATGAGCTCGGCATCCAGCCGCGCACAATCGACATCTCGCCGGCCGTGGACGGCTATCTCGCGAGCGAGCCGGATGCCGACCCCGCGCGTCGAGGAAACGTGATGGCGCGGGAGCGGATGATCGTACTGTTCGACCAGTCGGCGAAATATCACGCGCTCCCGGTCGGTACCGGCAACAAGACCGAGAGACTGCTCGGCTACTTCACCTGGCACGCCGATGATTCGCCGCCAATCAATCCGCTCGGCGATCTCTTCAAGACACAGGTGTGGGAGCTCGCGAAATTCCTCGGCGTTCCCGAGGTGATCGTGAGCAAGCCCGCGTCGGCCGACCTGATCGCTGGCCAGACCGACGAAGCTGATTTTGGAATCAGCTACGCCAAGGCGGACAAGATTCTGAACTGGCTGGTGAGCGGATACAGTCCCGCAGCGCTGGTGGCACGCGGTTTTGATCCGGACATGGTCGAGCTCGTTCGGAAGCGCCTGGCAGGAACGCACTGGAAGCGAAAGCTTCCGACCGTGGCGCTGCTCAGCCCCACGGGAATCGGAGAATCCTACCTCAGGCCCGTGGATTACTGACCGCTATTGCGCCTGGCAGGATGATCCGCTCAAAGCGACTTTCGGCGGCAGTCTGAATTCACAGGTCGACACGATCTGATATCTCGAGTTGAATTCACGCTCCGCGGCGGCAACCGCAGCGAGCTTCTTGAAGAGCGCCGCGGAATCGGTCGTGCGTGAGCAATAGACCAGATAGTAGCGAGGGCCTCCACATGCTCTCGAGCCGACAGGAGCCGTGCGGCATTCTCCAGCCGACGAACATCCGTCGGTCTTGACGAGCGCCTTTGCCTCATCCTCGAGCGCGACTATTTGCGCCCAGTCGGCTTTCTGGTCACCGCTGAGTACGATCTTGTCTCCATCGGGCCCGGACGGAGCGCCGGCAGTCTGCTGCGAGCACGCGGCCAGAGCCATGACCATCGCGAAAAGGCGAAAACCGCTAATCACCATCCCTGCCTCCTCGTTGTCGGGACTCTGACGATAGGCAGAAAGCCGGCCAACCTGGACGGGGGCCAAACCGATAGCCGCTGCGGCGCATTACCTGCTATTTTTTGGGGGGACAGCTCGACCCCGCCCGCCGGAGAAACATGGCCACCAGAACCATCCCCGATCGCAAATCCACAGGGTCACCAAGCGCCCGTCTCTCGCCTGAACAGCTCGTTGCAGCCTATCGCAACATGCTGCTGTCGCGTCGGTTGGACGACAAGGAAGTCCAGCTCAAGGGGCAGAACAAGATCTTCTTCCAGATCTCCGGGGCCGGTCACGAGGCCATTCTCACCGCGGCCGGAATGGTCCTCAAGCCAACTTACGATTGGTTTTACCTGTACTATCGCGATCGCGCTCTCTGCCTCGAGCTCGGCGTCACGCCGGCCGAAATGCTGTATGAGGCTGTGGGCGCGGCGATTGATCCGGCCTCGGGCGGACGCCAGATGCCGAGCCACTGGGGACACAAGGCGTACAACATCGTGTCGGTTTCCTCCCCGACCGGGACGCAGTTCCTGCAGGGCGTTGGTTCCGCGGAGGCCTCACTCCGCGCCAAGCTGCTGAACATCTCGGAAGGATTCCAGAAAGACGAGGTCGTCCTTGTCACCACCGGCGAGGGCACGACGAGTGAAGGGGAGTTCTGGGAATCCCTGAACACCGCGTCGAACCTCAAGCTCCCCGTCGTCTACCTGGTCGAGGACAACGGTTACGCCATCTCGGTTCCGGTCGAAGTGAACACAACCGGCGGCAACATCTCCAGGCTTGTTCGCTCTTTTCCGGACTTCTTCATTGAAGAGGTGGACGGGTGCGATCTGCTCGCAAGCTACGATACCATGCAGCGCGCGGTCGATTACGCGAGGGAGCGAAACGGTCCGGCGCTCGTGCACGCGCGGGTCATCCGTCCGTACTCCCATTCATTGTCGGATGACGAGAAGATGTACCGCCCGCCCGCCGAACGCGACGCGGATGCCGCACGCGATCCGGTGACGCAATTCCCGAAGTGGCTTCTCAGCGAAGGGCACGCGACGGAAAGCGAGCTCAAGCAAATACAGGAAGAGGTGGATACGATCGTTCTCGCGGCAACGGACGACGCCCTTGCTCAGTCGCAGCCGGGACCGGAGACGGTCTACTTCGGCGTTTATTCACCAGACATCGATCCGACCGGCGAGCAGTTCGACACAGAGGATGATCCCCAATTCTCGGGGGACCCGACGACGATGGTCGATCTGCTCAACGCCTGCATGAAGGACGAGATGCGGCGCGACAAGAAGATTCTCGTCTTCGGCCAGGACGTCGCCGATGTCTCGCGCGAAGAGCACATAGGCAAGCTCAAAGGCAAGGGCGGAGTGTTCAAGGTTACGTGGGGGCTCCAGAAGGAATTCGGCGGAGCGCGCGTCTACAACTCCCCGCTGGCGGAAGCGAACATTGTCGGCCGAGCTATCGGGCTGGCGCTGCGCGGATTCAAGCCGGTGGTGGAGATTCAGTTCTTCGACTACATCTGGCCCGCCTACATGCAAATTCGGAACGAGCTCGCGACGATGCGCTGGCGGTCGAATAACAACTTCTCCGCTCCAGTCGTCGTGAGGACGACGTACGGTGGATATATCCGTGGCGCGGTCTACCACTCGCAGACGGGGGCTTCGATCTTCGCGCATTGTCCGGGTCTGCGCGTCGTCTGTCCCTCGACGGCACTCGACGCCAACGGGCTCCTGCGGACGGCGATCAGATGCGATGATCCGGTGCTCTTCCTCGAGCACAAGCATCTCTATCGTCAGACGTACAACAAGTCGGCCTATCCCGGGCCCAACTTCATGATTCCCTTCGGCAAAGCGAAGGTGGTGCGCGAAGGAACCGACGTCACTGTCGTCACGTACGGCGCGACGGTTCGGCGCGCGATCACGGCGGCGAATGGGGTTGCTGACAATGGGATCTCGGTCGAGGTGGTCGATCTCCGCACGTTGAGTCCATGGGACAGGGAAACTGTATTTGAATCGGTGAAGAAGACGTCGCGCGTGATCGTGGCCTATGAGGACTCTCTCTCCTGGGGTTTCGGGGCCGAGATTTCGGCGGCGATCGCGGACGAGTGCTTCGCGTGGCTGGACGCGCCAGTGAAGCGCGTCGCGTCAGCAGACACCTTCGTCGGATATGCGCCGAGCCTCGAAGATGCGATTCTTCCCCAGGTGGATGACTTCAAGCAGGCCTACGAAGAGATCATGAAGTTCTGAGCGGCACTGCTGCAAATAAAGAAAGGGCGGGCTCATTTTGAGCCCGCCCTTTCTTTTGACATCGTGCCCGCTACCTGGGCGGAATTGCGCCGCCTTGAGCGCCACCCTGAGCTCCCGCCATGCCCGGAAGCGTCACCGGAGTGTAGGTCGAAGGAATCTCGAACAGCTTTGGATTCGCATCCACCCATTGAACTGACGTGACCTCGGCCTGCGTATTGGTGGTCCGTGTCTGGCCTTGCGCGATCATCGTGGCGCTGCTGGAAGCGCGGAGCGGAGTTCCTTTCGGAATCTTCTCCTGCATCGCCCTCATCTTGTCCGCAAATTCCTTGTTGGAGCTTCCGAACATGGCGGCCATATCGCTGCCGTTGAGGCTGGCGAAGGGATTGACTACTCCCTTGATGTCGTTGGCGTAGTAGTAATCGGACGTGCTCGAAATCTTCACTACCTGCACCTGGCCCATCGCGTTGATGGTCATCGTCATGCCGGTGCCAATGCGGTAGTGGGAGGTCGGGTGGCCGAGTATCGTCGGACCCGCGCCGAGGTTGTCGACCTTCGCCTCCGTTCCAGAGAAGCCCACGTTCCAGCCTGACCGTTGCGCCTGCGCGAGCATATCGGCGGGCCGAACGCGAAGGTAGTGACTGGCCTTGGTATCGAGGTACGTGACCGTCTTTCCGCTATCCGAGAGGATCATGCTGACCTCACCGGCGGACCCGCCAAGCGGACTGACCTGGGCACCCGGTCCCTTCATCGTCAAGTCCATGCGCATCTTGTCGGCCGATCCAACGGCGTGGCCCTGAATGATTCCAGTATCTGGCACTCCCGAGGTGATCACCATGGTGCGGAAATCCATCGCCAGGTTCTTCGGGGCGATGGGGGCGACGACTGGGGCAGGTGCAGTGACGGGAGCGGGAGCGGTCTGGGCAGTGATGTAAGACAGCGGAGCGAGCACGAATGCGGCGCTCACGAGGCGCAAAACGAATCTCATGCTGAAATTCCCGATTTTGTGTGTGGGACGGAGGGTGGGTACGAAAAAAGACGTTCGGTTCTCACTAAGCGTAACCCGGATGGTCCGTTTAGTGCCTCGTGCGCCGGGAGAGGCCGTTTAGTGCCCTGGGCGCGGCCATTTCATCGAAGCCACGATGCTCGTCCCGAGGACCACCCCGACCACTCCAAGCGCCGCGACAATCGGAATATGGATAAAGGCCTCGAGGAGCATTTTCGCCCCGATGAAGACGAGGACGACCGACAGTCCGAGCTTCAGGTACACGAACTTGTCTACCACGTTCGCGAGGAGGAAATAAAGCGCCCTCAAGCCCAGCACCGCGCAGATGTTCGAGGTGTAGACGATGAACGGATCGCGTGTGACGGCGAAGATTGCGGGGATCGAGTCGGTGGCGAAGATGATGTCCGTCGTGTCGACGATGACGAGCACGATGAAAAGCGGGGTCGCGAAGTATCTCTTTCTGCCAGTCGCATCGGCCTCATGCACGAAGAACTTGTCGCCCCGGTAATCCGGCGTGACCGGAACCAGCTTGCGTGCCAGACGGAGAATCGGGTCGCGCGCCGGGTTGTACGCCGCACCGTCTTTCTGAAGCGCCATTCTGAGCCCGGTGAATACGAGAAACGCGCCGAAGATATAGAGTGTCCACGCGAACCGGGTGACCAGCGCCGATCCGGCGACGATCATGACGCCACGCAGTAGCAGCGCGCCGATGATTCCCCAGAACAGCACGCGGTGCTGGTACTTCTCCGGAACGCTGAAGTAGGAGAAGATCAGCACGAACACGAAGATGTTGTCTACGGACAGCGCGTACTCGATGAGGTATCCGGTCAGGAACTCCAGTCCGGACTCCCGACCCATGGCGAGATAGATGGCGAACGCGAAGCAAAGGGAGAGCGCGACCCAGACCCCGCTCCAAATCGCGGCTTCCTTGAGAGAGACTTTCTCCGATTTGCGATGAAGTACGCCGAGGTCCAGCCCGAGAATCCCGAGGACTACGACGTTGAATCCGACCCAGCCCCAGACACTGTTCACGACCCGGATGTCCGGGCGGAACGGACGCGCAATCTAGCGACGCTCAAGCGCGTCGCGAACGTCGAGAAGGATCTCGAAGTAGAGCTGTTCTCTCCGGTACGCGAAGTCGAGCGTTGCCATCTGGGTGGCATCACCCGTGGCTTTCGCGCGCTCGAATGCTTCGCGGTACATCTCGTCGAGGTTGTCCAGAATCGTGCTGCGCGTGCGTGACATTGACTTGCTCTCCGGGCTCAAGGCGCCGCGATTGTCGATCGACGTGAGACCGGCCAGACGCTCGAGCGCCGTCTCCGGATCCTCGTTATCGAAAATCAGTTTTTTCGCAGCTCCAAGCGCGAGCCTGCGTGGATTGAAAGGCGATGGTGGCATTACTACGACGGGTGCTCGATGGGGTGAAAGTTAAGGCAGGAGCTGGAGCCGGTGAAAGACCGCCTCATCAACTGGTTTCCCCTGCTTCAGGTGTTCGACGACGATTCGCTCAAGTAAGGCTGGTGTCACCTCGGAGTACCAGATGCCCTCCGGATACACCACAACGATCGGTCCGTTGCTGCACACGCCCAGGCACGGGGTCTCACCGCGCTTTACGCGCTCCGGGCCAAAGAGCAGATCCTCGCGCTGGAGCAGCTCGGCGAGCAGCGAGTAGAGCTGGCGTCCACGACGGTTGGGCGAGCAGAAATCGCCTGTGCACACGAGCACGTGATGCGAGTACGGCTCCATTTCCGCCTGCTTTCTGTCACCCATTCAGCAAAGATACACATGCTTACGCGCGCCCATACTTGCCCCGGCGTGGATTCCCCCTGATTATGCTAGAAGGACTCCTTTTTTCGGGAGCGGACCATGGGGGCAACAATCACAAGCAATGCATCGGCCGTCGATCCCGGCATCGCCGGCAAGGGTTACGTGCACCCTGAAGTTCTCGTGAGCACGAACTGGCTCGCGGAGCATCTCGACGAC
>DHJM01000111.1:6665-11957 GCA_002404335.1 Gemmatimonadales bacterium UBA4720 | reverse complement strand
GCGCAGAAAGTGGACTGGCATCAGGATCTCAATGATCCGGTGCTTCGCGACTATGTCTCTTCGGAGCAATTCGAGAAGCTTTTACGCGAAAAGGGAATCGACGAGCATACGACCGTCGTGTTTTACGGCGACAAAAACAACTGGTGGGCCGCGTACGCCTTCTGGGTGTTCCAGCTATTCGGGTTCACCAACGCGAAGCTGCTGGATGGCGGACGAATCAAGTGGGAGCAGGAGGGCCGTCCGTTCAACACCGAGGTTCCGCGCCTTCACACAACCAGCTACAAGGCGCCGAGGCGGTCGGATGAGAAAATTCGCGCCTTTTTCCAGCAGGTACGCGATCACTCGTCGGCTGGCAAACCTTTAATCGACGTACGCTCACCAGAGGAGTACACTGGGCAGCGCACGCACATGCCCGATTACCCGCAGGAAGGAACCCTGAGGGGCGGTCACATCAAGGGAGCGCGCAGCATTCCGTGGGCGCGCGCCGCGAATTCGGATGGAAGCTTCAAGGATGCGACCTCTCTGCGCGCCATCTACGAGCAGGAAAAAGGTCTGAAGAAAGGCGACGACATTGTGGCGTACTGCCGGATCGGCGAGCGATCGTCCCACACCTGGTTCGTGCTCACCTACCTCCTCGGCTACGACCGTGTGAGAAACTATGACGGCAGCTGGACGGAGTGGGGGAACGCGGTTCGCGCTCCGATCGAGAAAGGACCCGAGAAGTGACAGCCCCGGCCGCGCCGCCGACCACGAAACCGCCGTCACGCGTTCACGTTCGGTGGGCGGGCGAGCAGCGCTTCGAAGCAGGACGTGCGAATGCGCCGACGGCGGTCATCGATGGTCATGGAAAGACAGGGCAGAGTCCGCCGGAGGCTTTGCTCAGCGCGCTCGCGTCGTGCGTGTCAGTTGACGTCGTCGAAATTCTGGCGAAGCGGCGCACTCCGGTGGAGTCGCTCGAGATCGACGTCGTCGGGGAACGCGTCGATACGACTCCGCGCCGATACAAGCACATCACGCTGAACTTCCACATCAAGGGAAAGGGAATCGAGAAGGAACAGGCGTTGCGCGCGATCGAGCTGGCGGCGACCAAGTACTGTTCCGTCCGAGATTCTCTGAGGAGCGATATCTCGGTTGCCTGGACGGTAGAGATTGGGGCGGAGTAGCCCGCAACTGGCAACTGCAACTGAACAGGCGGGAGGCGCCAGAGGGCATAGATGTCAGTTTGTTAGTTCACTACGCCCTGACTTATCTCTGTAGGGTCGTGACACAAGCAACTGCTTGTGGCCAGAATGCCACAAAGGCAAGTCCGGGCGTCGTGAACTAGATCACTGACAGCTGCGCTACTGACGCCTCCCGCCTGTTCAGTTGCAGTTGTCAGTTTCGAGTCTACGACCGCCTTTTTTTCGCCTTGGACGCAGCGGAGTACGGCGCCCACTTTTTTTCCGTGTCCTCAATCTCCTCGCGCAACCGAAGGTAGCTGTCGTAGCGCTCGGCGCTGATCGAGCCTGCGGCCACCGCGGTCCGCACCCCGCAACCGGGCTCGACCCGGTGCGTGCAGTCCCCGAACCTGCACTCCGCGATATGCGGACGAAACTCGCGAAAGCATTCGTCGAGATGCTCGGACGCGAGGCCCCACATTCCGACCTCGCGCAGACCGGCGGTATCCACGACGTAGCCAGCGTCTGGCAATGGATGCAGCAACGCCCCGACAGTCGTGTGCCTGCCCTTGCCCACCGACTCGCTGATCTCGCCGACGCGAAGATCCAGCCCCGGGTACATCGCGTTCATCAGTGAGGACTTGCCCACTCCAGAAGGTCCGGTGAGCACCGACGTCTTCCCAGCCAGTGCAGCGTGGAGCTCGTCCAGTCCGACGCGCTGCTTGACGCTGGTGAAGTGCACGGGATAGCCGGCCGCCGCATAGTCGGAGAACGCGCGCTCGGTCTCTTCCCTGTTCACAAGCTCGATCTTGTTGATAACGATCCGCGACTGGAGTGAATTCCCTTCCGCGATCACCAGAAACCGGTCGAGCATTCTGCGGTGCGGCTCCGGCTTCGCCGCCGAGAAGACGACGACGACCTGGTCGACGTTGGCGGCGACAATGCGCTCCCCCTGCCCTTCACCCGGCTCGCGCCGAGCGAGCTTTGAATGCCGCGGGAGAATCTCCGCGATCGCCCAGTGCTCACCTCGCTCGTCTATCTCGAGAATCACGCGATCACCGACGGCGAGTTTTCTGTCCTGCTTACGCTCCTGCTTGAGCCTTCCGCGAAGCGAGGCTTCGTGCGTCTCCCCCGAGTCGGCGCGGACATGCCATATCCCGCCTGTTCCCTGGAGCACGACGCCCTCCTTGCGCGTCAACTGGTACCCTCTTGGCGCATCGAATCCCACCAGGGCAGCGGCTTCGCCCGGTTCTCCGTGATCAGTTGATCCAGGCGTAGCTTCACTTCATTGAGCAACATTGCGCCCACTATTTTGCGCGCGTCGTCCTCGGTTGTCGCGAAGGCGAGAAATTCGGTCTCCAGATGTCCGCTGGCGACCGGATCTCCGTGGCCCCACCGCACGAACAGCAGATAGGCGGCGAATGGCCGTTCCTTTTCTCCGCTCGTGTCGGTCACGATCTCCACACTGTACGACGCACCGTCGCTTCCCTCGAATGCTGCCGGACGGTCATGGACGCCCATGTATCCGCCGATCGTATTCGGATCGCCTTTCGATGGATCCGGGGGAAGGAATCTGCCCATCGTCAGCGGCGGCGTCTGCCGACCATCTCCTTGAACACGCTTCCGGTGAGGAACGCGACGTTGGCGGGCCGTTCGGCGAGACGCCTCATGAGATACGGATACCATTGCGTTCCGAAAGGCACATACACTCGCAGGCGGTAGCCTTCGCGCACCAGCTGGTCCTGAAGGTCACGACGCACTCCGTAGAGCATCTGGAACTCGTACCGATCGGGCGCGATGTCGTTGGCCTTGGCAAACCGCTTCGCCTCTCTGATGATCGCTTCGTCGTGGGTGGCGATACCAGGGTAGTTCCCGTTCAGCATCAGCTCGTGCATGCAGCGAATGTAATTCGCGTCGACGTCCTTCTTGTCAGGATAGGCGACTGTTTCAGGCTCCTTGTACGCTCCCTTGCAGAGGCGGACGCGCGCCTTGAGCAGAATGGCGCGCTCGACGTCGGCGAATGTGCGGAACAGATAGCTCTGCAGCACGATCCCGACAGTCTGGGGATACGCCGGATAGAGTCGCTGCTCGAACAGATCGAGCGTGCGTTGGGTGTATTCGCTCGACTCCATGTCGATGCGCACGAAGGAGCCGTAATCACGCGCGCGCTGCAGGATCGTGTGCACGATCACAACGCAGAGGCCCTCGGAGATGTCGAGTCCCATTGCGGTGAGCTTGACGGAAACGTTGGCATCTGCTTTTCGCTCGTGGATGCGATCGAGCATGGCTATGTATGCTTCGCCCGCTCTCTGCGCCTCCGCTTCGTTGTGAACGCTCTCGCCCAGCAGATCGAGCGAGGCAGTGATGCCACGCGCATTGAGCCTGGCGACCGCGGCGAGCGCGGTATCGAGGGTCTCGCCCGCCACGAACCGGCCGGCGAAGCTCTTTGCCAACCTGTTGTTGCGAACGAATTTGAATATCTGCTGCTGGCCCGCGAGGTAGAGAAATGCGCTGCGAAGCATCAGTTCGGGAGTGGCTGTGTGGCGGACGCGGAAGTCCGGCGATTGGCGGCGCGGCCGCGTCGAGATAGATCGAAGATCCTTTTCACCGGAAACCGGCCGCCTTTCTTGAGACCGCCGTCGAACATATTCCAGGTGGTGAAGCCGTCGTCGCTCTCCGGCTCGAGCAGGTAGACGACGAGCGCGCCGCGCGGCTGCGCCGTGGACACGATGAACGACTTGGAGGGAAGGGTCTGCACTCCCCGCTCCCATCGCCCTTTGAGACGGATTTCGTGGTGTCCCTGAAAAGTCCGCGGAGCGGTGATTATCGAATCGATGAGGAAGGCTTCTCCACGCGCGGTCCAGGCGGAGTCGGAGCGTTCCACGCGAATTCCGTGGAGCCGAAGCAGCGTCGCGACCGCGGTATCCTCGGGCACGATGACATAGGCCGCGGGGGGTGCACGGTCGAGCGTCGAAGTAAACCGGTCGTAGACAGGCATGCGAATCTCTCTGAATCGCCCGGTCCGCCGCGAGCCACGCGGTACGCCGGGTTGGGTCAGCGAGGAATCACCGGTCTTCTCCAGATCTTCCTTGATGACATCCATCATCTGCGGCGTCGCGATGAGCTCGGAGCGAATGGCTACGATTTGCAGGGAATCGGGAGACCGGCCCCAAGCGAGGGGCTGGCTGTCCGCGCGTGCGCTCAGCGATCTGATCGCCGCGCCCTTTTCCGCGACGAGCGAAAGGGTCTCACTGACAAAGGCGTAGGTGGAAGCGATCCTTCGGGCGAGCGAGTCGTGCGAGTAGGCCTCGCTCAGGATTCCAATGCGCCCGCGTATCCCATAGTAGTTGGTGCCGAAGCGCGGACGTGCATCGTAGGTAGCCCAGCCATCGCGCACACTGGTATCCGCCCGGGCGGGCGGCTCGTCGGAGATGAAGTTTCCGTAGTCGAACACCTCGAAGCCATGACGCGTCCGCATTCGCTCGCGCAGAACCGGAAGGAGTGAGTCCCGCGCGTAGAATCCTCCGAATACCGCCGCCGGGCTCAGCGAGGGAGAATAGGTTAGCGCGTATCCGTGAAAGCTCCCATCGGTGGTGTGGAGATCCACGAACACGTCCGGATCCCAGGTATTGAACATCGCCAGCGATGCGCGCGTCTCGGGAGCTTCAGCCTTCACGTAGTCGCGGTTGAGATCGAGGTTCTGCGCATTGGGTCGGATGCCCACCAGCTCGGGCCCATTCTGCTCGGTGCGGTTCACCGATTGGGCGGCGAAGCGCTCGTTGCCGTCGGCGTTGTAGATCGGGACGGCGATCAGAACGAGGGAATCGAGAACGTTCGGCTTACTGGAGAAGGAGAGATCGCGAATCAGCGCCAGTAGCGCGTCTTTCCCCTCCACTTCGCCCGCGTGGATGTTGCCCTGAACGTACACAATCGGCCGGCCAAGTCGTTTCGCCTCGGATGGCGTTGAGACGAGCGGGCGCGACGCGATAACGTAAGGAATGTCGCGTCCCTCGTTCGTCTTGCCGATCGATCCGAACACCAACGGGGCCCGCAGCGCGCGCAGCGAGTCGAGAAACTTCCTGAGATCCTCGTAGTGGGAGGTCTCCCGATATCGTGTCAGCTCGGGACGGGTGCG
>DHJM01000111.1:0-6559 GCA_002404335.1 Gemmatimonadales bacterium UBA4720 | reverse complement strand
AGACGACGAACGCAATGTGGCCGGCACTCCTCTCCTCACGAGCGCTCGTCGGGATAGAAGACCTGCCTCCGACGAGCCATCTCGAGCAGCAGCTCCGCTGGCTCGAACCGCCCCGGAAAGCGCGCGTTGAGATCCTCGAGACGCTGCACCACGATCTGAATGCCGAGTGAATCCATATAGCGGAATGGTCCGCCGCGGAACGGAGGGAAGCCGATTCCGAATACCGCTCCAACGTCGCCATCGCGTGACGAGCGAACGATCCCGTCGCTCAGGCAGCGCGCGGCTTCGTTGAGCATCGCCAAAATCGTCCGCTGCTGAATCTGCGCGGCTGGCATCTCTGGTCGCGCCGGCGCCTCGGTCCCGGCAGTGGGCGCGATCGGTTTCACGATCGGAATGCTACCCGGCGCCAGGAACAGAGCGTAGACAGAGGGATCGACCTCGCCCTTCTTCCCTTCCTTGTCGTAGGTGAAGAAGCCCTTCTTCGACTTTCTACCGTAGCGACCCGCCGCAACGACGGCCTGAATCGATTTCGCCGGCTGCATCCGGTCCGGATACGCTTCGGCCATGATCTTCCCCGCCTTGGTCGCGACATCGAGCCCGACCTCGTCGATGAGCGTGATCGGCCCCACAGGAAACCCAAAATCCACCAGTGCCTTGTCGATGATGTCTACGGCGACGCCCTGATCGAGCAGGATGGCCGCCTCGTTGATGTAGGGCGCGAGAATCCGGTTGGCATAGAATCCCGGCCCGTCGTTCACGACGATGACGGTTTTTCCAAGCTTCTTCCCGTAGGCCACGGCTGTCGCGGTCACCTGCGGATGTGTATCCGCGGTCGTGATCACCTCGAGCAGCGGCATCTTTTGCACAGGAGAGAAGAAGTGCATTCCGAGCACGCGCTCCGGACGGCTCGCTGCCTGGGCGATCAAGGAAATCGGAATTGTAGAAGTATTAGTCGCGAAGATCGCCCCGGGGTGGATCGCCGCCTCCGTCTCGCGGAGAACTTGATGCTTGATCGCGAGATCCTCGAACACGGCCTCGATCACGAGATCGACGTTTCCGAAACCGGAGTAGTCGACGGTGCCACCCAGCAGCGCCATGTAATCGCTGTACTGGATTTTCGTGATCTGCTTCCTGGTGAGCCGCTCCTTGAGAATATCGCGAACCGCCGCGTACCCCTTCGCCACGCGCGTGTGATCCGCGTCCTTGAGGCGGACGAGACTCCCGTGCTGCACCGCGATCGATGCGATGCCCGCTCCCATGAATCCGGCGCCGATTATCGCGATCTTGTTGATTGGCAGCGGGTCGAAATCGGAGACGGGCAGGTCCGGGTACTGTGCCGGGTCGACGCCAGGATCCTTCTTAAGCTCGTTCGTCGCGAAGAAGAGGAAGATCAGCTGCCGCGAGACATCCGTCATCGCCATCTCGCCGAAACGGCGAGACTCCTCGCGATAACCGTGTGCAACGCCCTTGGCGTAACCGGCGGCGATGACATCGATCGCGGCGATCAACGCGGGATAGTGTCCGCGCGATTTGGCGAGCGTCTGCTCGCGAGCCTTTCTGAGGACGATCGCACGGCCCGCCGGATTCCCGTCGATGAGCAGGCCCTTCATTCCTCCCGTGTGCCGCTCGCTCTTCTTTCTTCCCTCCGCGACCTCGCGCGCCCGCTGGATCGCGACGCTGCGGAGTATGGACGGGTGCACGAGCTCATCGATCAGCCCCAAGTCAAGCGCTTTCTTGGCGCGGACCTGCTTGCCGGTGAGAATCATGTCCAGCGCGTTCGTGAGTCCGATTCTGCGCGGCAGCCGCTGCGTCCCACCCGCGCCGGGAATCAGCCCCAGCTGAACTTCGGGAAGACCGAGGATGGTCTTTGCATGATCGGTCGCAATGCGATAGTGGCAGGCGAGCGCGGTCTCGAGTCCTCCGCCCAGACACGCGCCATGTATCGCGGCGATTATCGGCACTCGAAGGTGTTCAATCGAATCGAGCAGCATCTGACCGTCCCTGCTCAGCCGCTCGGCGTCCGTAGCGGTCTTCAGCTGCACAAACTCCTCGATGTCGGCGCCCGCAATCCACACGTCGGGCTTGCCGCTCACGAACACCGCGGCCGTGACGGTGGTGTCGCGCTCCAGCCTGCTCACAAGCGCGACGAACTCGTCCTTGACCGCGCGGTTCAGCTTGTTGACCGACTCGTTCGGGAGATCGAACGTTATGATCGCGATGCCGTCCGTGACCTCGACCGAGAGCGCCGGCTTCCAGCGCGTGCCGACCAGCCCGCCGATCGTAACTTCCGAAGTCGGGCTCATTGTGTTCTCTCGACCACCATCGCGAAGCCCATACCGCCGGCCGTGCACACGGTCATCAGCCCAAACTGCCCGCCGCGCCGTTGCAGCTCGTTCAGAAGCGTCGTCGTGATTCGCGCACCGGTCGCTCCGAATGGATGGCCAATGGCGATCGAGCCGCCCATGACGTTGAGCTTCGCTCTGTCCACCTCGCCTATCGGCTGGGAGAAACCCGCTCTCTCTGCCCACCACTTCGATTCGAATCCCTTCAGGTTCGACAACACCTGCGCGGCGAACGCTTCGTGCATCTCCACCAGGTCAATGTCCTTCAACGAGAGGCCTGCGCGCTTGAGCGCGACCGGTGCGGCCAGCACCGGTGCCTGGAGTAGCTGCTCTCCCGGATCGAGCGCCGCGTACGCATACGACTTGATTATCCCCAGCGGAGCATAGCCGAGCGCCTTCGCCTTCTCCTCGCTCATGAGCAGAACGCACGCGCCGCCATCCGTGAGGGGCGACGAATTGCCCGCCGTCACGCTGCCGTACTTTCTGTCGAACACAGGCTTGAGCGCCGCCAGCTGCTCGTAGCTCGTGTCCTCGCGAATCCCATTGTCCGACGTCAGCACGCTTTCGAACTTGGGCGGCACGTAGACCGGCATGATCTCGGCCGTCAATCTTCCATCGGCGGTGCCGGCAGCCGCAAGGCGATGCGAGCGGAGCGCGAAATGGTCCTGCTCCTCGCGCGCTATCGCGTTGAGCTTGGCCATTTTTTCCCCCGACTGTCCCATCGTCTCGCCGGTCGACGGTTCGGCGATCGCCGGCGTGACGGGAATGAAATCCTTCGGACGCAGGCGCGCGAGGGTTCTGAGCCGCGCCGGCAGCGACCTCGCCTTCGATGCCAGGACGAGCGTCTCGGCAAACCTTTGCGAGTGAAGAATCGGAATGTTGGACAGAGATTCCGAGCCGCCGGCGATCGCGACATCGAGGTGGCCGAGCGCGATCTGGTCCGCGGCGTCGGTTATCGCCTGGTTGGACGAAGCGCATGCCCTGCTCACGCTGTAAGCCTGGACGCCTTTTGGCAGGAGCGGCAGGAGCGAGACCTCACGCGCGATGTTCGGCGCGAGCACTGACGGAATCACCGTGCCGAACACGAGCGCCTGCACTTCCTTGCCGTCCAGATTCGTGCGCTGCAACAACTCCGCTACGCAGAGCTTGCCGAGGTCGATCGCGGAAATCGTCTTGAAAGCGGTCCCAGCTTTTGCAAATGGCGTCCGCACGCCCGCAACTATCGCGACGCGGCGCCCGTTCCCGAATGTTGCCATGCAGGGAACATAGACGGGCGCGGTTTATCTATCTAGGACGTGCCTTCCTCTCTGATGGCACGCTCTTTCTCGAGCAGCCTCCGCTTGCGCTCGAGACCCCATCGGTATCCACCGAGAGCGCCGCTCTGCCGTACGACACGATGACACGGGATAACGACAGCCGCTCGATTGTTCGCGCACGCGCTTGCCACGGCCCGCACGGCCTTCGGAGATCCGATTGCAGTTGCGATTTCACCGTAGGACCGCGTTTCGCCGAACGGAATCTTCTGCAGCTCATGCCACACCTTCCATTGAAACGCGGAGGCCTGGATGTCAAACGGAATGTCCAGCCGCACGCGATCGCTATCTACAGCCTCGATAATTTCCGCCACCCAACCGCTTAGAGAACTCGATGGAGTCGCGACGTGCGTGCGCGTTGCCGCTGGATACTCCTGCTCGAGTGCCGCCTCGAGAGTCTTTGCGTCGTTCCCGAGCGTCACCGCGCAGACGCCCCGATCGGTCGCGCCGACGAGCAGAGTGCCGAGCGAAGTCTTTGCAGTCACGTAGTCGATGTGCGCTCCCGCACCGCCACGACGATACGTTGCCGGCGTCATTCCGAGCCTTTTGTCGGAATCGCCGTAAACTCTGCTGCTGGAGCCGTATCCGGCGCCGAAGGTGGCACGACTCACGGTTTCGCCGCGCTTCAGCTCGCTCTTGAGTCGCTCGCTCTTCCGGGCGCGGATGTACTGCGCCGGTGTCAGCCCGAGGAGCTCCTTGAATTTCCGCTGGAGATGATACTGGCTGAGACCCGATTGTTCCCCGAGCAGCTCGAGCGTGATACGCTCCTCGCCGAGATCGCCGATGTGGGTGTCGATGTAATCCCGCGCGCGCTCGACGCCGCGGTGTGGCGATTTCGCGCGATTCGGAGTGCACCGCTGGCAGGCGCGGAATCCTGCGTGCTCCGCTGCAGCGGCGGAGGAGAAGAAGGCGACGTTATCGCGCTTCGGCCGCCGCGAGGGGCACGATGGACGGCAATAGATGCCCGTCGTGGTGACTCCGTAGAGCAAGCGGTCATCGGCAGAGGCGTCTCTGTTGAGGACGGACTCCCAGGCAATGGCTTCATTCATGGGAAGATCCTCCGTTTGACCTCTCGTCTTGATCGCGCTCATTTTCGTCAGTCATCCTCTCGATCAGAAGATCATAACAGCCAGTGGTCTGATCTCCCACGGCCACTACGCGATAAGCTTGCATCGTATCCTCACTGGTCGAACGGTCTGTCTAACAGCTCGTACCGAACGATGCTGGCACGCCAGAAAGCGCGATATCCGAATCTTGCGATCAAATTCCTTATACTTTGGCTGATTCCGCGGCCCTCTCTACCTTGCGAGAATGACTGGACTCTCTGGGGACAAATTCGACCTTCTCGTAATCGGGGGAGGCATCACGGGCTGCGGCGTCGCGCGCGATGCTGCAATGCGCTGCCTGAACGTCGCGCTGGTCGAGCGTGACGACTTCGCGAGCGGAACATCGGGCCGCTCTTCGCGACTGATTCACGGCGGAATCCGGTATCTGGAGCAGGGGCAGCTGCACCTCGTTCACGAGTCGATCCGCGAGCGGCAGACACTGCTTCGGATTGCCCCGCACCTAGTGAAGCCGCTGGCCTTCACCTGGCCGATCTATCGTGGCGCTCGCGTCGGAAAGGTGAAGTTGAGCGCCGGACTCCTCGTGTATCAGCTAATGGCGGTGGGGAGATCGCGGAAGCACTCGACGCTGAGCGCGGCGGAGACACTTGAACGCGAGCCGAGTCTCAACAGTGTGGGGCTTACGGGCGGCGCTGTCTACTACGACGCAAGCACCGATGATGCGCGTCTGACGGTGGCGAACGCGATCGCGGCTCGAGAGCTCGGTGCAACCGTCTTGAGTCATACACGCGTGAGCGAGATAATTCGCGATGGCGCCAAGGCCGTGGGAGCGGTCGCGAGATCGCAGCACTCCGGTGAAAGCCGGGAGATCCGCGCGCGAGTCGTCGTCAATGCGACCGGCGTCTGGCAGAACGCGTTTGACAGCGACGAACGTGCTCGGCGGCTGCGCGGCAGCAAGGGCGTTCACATTGGAGTGCCTCGAGAGCGCGTAGCAAACCGGGATGCACTTACTCTCATCTCCGCCGTTGATGGTCGCGTCATGTTCTGCCTTCCCGCCGGGTCGCAGGCGATTATTGGGACGACCGATACCTGGACCGACGAATCTCCAGAAACGGTGCACGCCTCAGCCAGCGACGTGGAATATCTCCTTCGCTCGGCAAACGCATACTTTCCGCGGGCTCAGCTCACGCCTGATGATGTGGTGAGCGCCTGGGCGGGGATCCGTCCGCTCGCAAGCGACAAGGCCGCAAATCCAGGCGCGGTCTCGCGCGAGCACAGCATCGTGACCGACAGCTCCGGGGTGATCAATGTCACGGGTGGCAAGCTCACCACCTATCGGTCGATGGCTGCCGAGATCGTGGATCGCGTTCAGGAAGCGCTTGGCCGCGAGAAGAAGGCGGCCGCTACGGACTCCGTCGAGCTTCCGGGCGCGGATCGCCCGAAGGAAATCGCGCGGCTGCAGCAAGGGGACCCTGCTCTTTCAAAACCGCTGGTAGAAGGACTCCCCTATACGGGAGCGCATCTCGTTTACGGCGTTTCGAGGGAGATGGCGCAGGATCTCAGCGACTTGCTGATCCGCCGCACGCATCTGGCGTTCGAGACGCGCGATCACGGAAGAAACGTCGCGTCGCGCGCCGCGGACATTGTGGCGCCACTTCTCGGCTGGAACGATCAGGTGAAAAGAGCGCGCATCCGGGAATTCGAGGAAGATGTCGCGCACATGTTCGCGATCAGCAAGGCGTAGCCGTCACTCCTGTCAGAACTGGAGGGTTCCGCTGGAGGAATGAGCCAGACGCAGGAATTCGTCGCGCGTCTTCGGATCTTCGCGGAATGCGCCTCT
>DHJM01000152.1:52489-52769 GCA_002404335.1 Gemmatimonadales bacterium UBA4720 | reverse complement strand
TTCGTGATTGGCACAATCATTGGCGTATTTGCCATCGTCTGGGGAGAGATCCAGGTTGGCAACTTTTCACCGATCTATGGACTAGCCATTGCGCTAGCGGGATTCCCGGTTCATCACCTTTGGAAACGATTGAAGAGGAGCGCGTGAGAAAAGCCATTGTGACCGAGAAGGCGCCGAAGCCGCTTGGTCCGTATTCGCAGGCAGTCGTCGAGGGAGATTTTATTTTCCTTGCCGGACAGGGATGCACCAATCCGCTGACCGGGAAGCTGGAGCTTGGGGA
>DHJM01000152.1:52014-52327 GCA_002404335.1 Gemmatimonadales bacterium UBA4720 | reverse complement strand
TTCGCCGCGATGAACGAGGTTTACGAGACGTTCTTCTCGGCGCCGTTTCCGGCGCGCACCACGATCCAGGCGGGGGCGCTTCCGGGCGGCATCGCCGTCGAGATCGAGTGCATCGCGAAGAAGGTCCGCTAATGCGCGCTCAACCGCATCGCGAACAGGACTGAATAATGGACGCGCTCGACCTCGACACACCCGCCCTCTATGTCGACCTTGACGTCCTCGAGCACAACATCGCTCGGATGCAGGAGCAATGTCGTGCGTGGGGTGTCGAGCTCCGGCCTCACGTGAAGACCCACAAGATCCCCGAGATTGC
>DHJM01000152.1:49076-51809 GCA_002404335.1 Gemmatimonadales bacterium UBA4720 | reverse complement strand
GATCGCGAAGGCGTGCTCGGATTTCCAGGGGATCTTCTACTGGCCGTCGTGGCTCGACGAGGCAGGCTTCCGGGCGGCGTGCGTCAGGATCGACGCCGTCCTCGATGCGCTCTCCGCGGCTGGCTTCGAGGCGAAGATCGTCTCTGGAGGCTCGACGCCAGGTGCTTCGAAAACGCCGCTGATTCCGCGGACAACCGAGATCCGACCTGGCACCTACGTGTTCTATGACGCGAACAGCATCGAGGCGAAGGCCTGCGTCGAGGGGGACTGCGCGCTCCGAGTGCTCACCACGGTCGTCAGCACCGCGGTGCCGGGCCAGTGCGTGATCGACGCCGGGTCAAAAACGCTGTCGAGCGATCAGACCGTCGGCGCCGGAACGTTCGGCCTCGTCGTCGGGCGCCCATGGACCGTGCGCAAACTGAATGAGGAGCACGGCTATGTGGAGATCCATGGGCCGGCGCACGTCGGAGAGAAAGTCTGGGTGGTGCCAAGCCATGTCTGCCCGACTGTCAACCTGCACGACGAAATCTGGTACGGCCGCCGCGGCCGAGTGGAAGGAAGCTGGAAGGTCGCTGCACGTGGGAAAGTACGCTAGAACTGACGGATCGCGGTTCTAGGTTCGTTTCGCGGCTATCCTTCGTTAGCGTATGTGAGATCGCCGCACGGGCCGTTGAAGTACGCCGGCGGATGCAATGCGGAGTGGAGCAGGGCGTGCATCTCCTCGTGCTTGACCAGTTTTTCGCTGTAAGCGTGGGCTCCCGCAAGGACAATCTTGTTCCCGTTCTTGATCCAGTATCCCCAGTAGGATTCGCTTCCGACTTGAATGGTCGAATCATTGGGGACCACGTAGAAAGCGACCGCGTGAACGTCGCCTGACAGGCCCGAGCACGTCTCGAGCTCACTCCACCAGGCGACGTACTGCGCGCTCGGTTCGATCTTCTCGGCTTTCGAGAGATCGATCTCTTGCCACGGCTCCAGCGGATGGTGGCAACCAACGAGTGCCACGGCCAGCAGAAATACCCTCGTCAAGCCGTTCATCCGATCACCTGACGAGCACCTGTGGGCGCCCGTTGAACTCGTTGGTTACGATGCCGGGACTAGCTGACTATTGGACTGTGACGGTGCCGCGCATACCCGTCGTGCTCGTCCCGTGAATCGTGCAGTGGAAAGGATGGCTACTCCCGCTGACGGCGAACTGACGCTCGTTGGAACCACTCGAGTGATTGGGTATGTTGCCAGCGCTTCCCGTTCCGACCGCGAGGGCCGTCGTGGGATCGTCGAAGGTTACGTTGTGGGTGATCCCGGAATCGTTCGTCCATGTCACCGCGGTGTTGGCCGGCATCGACAACGTAGTCGTTCCAGCGGTGGTTACAAAGTTCGCCGCCCCCATGCAAAACGTGTTGGCAGGACAGGTTCCGCCTCCGCCTCCACCACCGCCTCCTCCTCCGCCACCCACGCCAGTCGAGCCGCCGCCGCCGCCGCCGCATGAAACGACACCGAGCCCCAGAATGAGAGCACCAAGCAAACCAGAAATCTTCCGCATCCCTACCTCCTTGTACCGCTTAATCCAGGTCGGAGCCGCGACGAGCGCGACCAATCTCGTTCTGTGCATCTGCTACCCCCTTGTGTGAGGGCCGTCCGAGCAGCGCCCTCGCGCTCTCACGGCACTCTACTGCATCGGCCAGCGGCACGAAACGAGAGGCCGCCGGATCGCCTGAATACTATGCGTCGGACCGGAGCATGGGGATGGGAAGAAGGCGTTAATTCGGCTGGGACGACGACCTCTCACCGCTTGCGATCGGCGCTAACCACACACGAGAAGAGAGCTTGGCGCGACGTGATGGAACGAAGGTCCGCGAGGCATGGAGCGCTGGGTGTACTCGATACACGCACATTCACCGCGGTTGGCGCTCGCATAGCCACATGGGACGCTTGCGACGAGGGCTGCCAGATTACGGCGTGATTGACGCCGTTCGAAACAGCTGCCCAACCCGCGATTGTACCGGGGGTATTGATGGCCACAGCAACGCTCGGATTCGGATCATCCGGACTCAGCTTCACGATTCGGCCGTTGGCGAGCCAAGTCGAAGCAACAATGGAGCCCGAGGCCGGGTCGAAGTCGGCACCTACGACCGTGCCGGTCGAGCTCACCGCCGTAGCGTAGCCGTAACGGGACGTCCCTGACGAATAATTCGCCAGCATCGTGAACCCTGTGCCGACCGTCCAGCGATATGGGGTTGTCCCGCCCGTCGCGCCGGATGTGACCCAACCGGCAACTGTGCCTGTCTCGTTCAGCGCGAGCCCAGTGACATTTGCTTCAGGATCGCTACCTGGAGTTCCAAGAGGACGGTAGCCTGTCGTTTGGGTCCACAGGTATGTGCGCCAACATTCAGCTGTGCGCGTACACGTGTTGGCCCTGGTGGTGAGGACAACCAAGCCAGTCCCGGTGACGGCGCTGGCGGAGCCTTCATTGCTCCCGCCCTGGATATTCGCAGAGAGATCGTACTTGCCGTCGGTCGCCGACCAGATCCATCCGTGTTGGAATCCGCCGGCGTCTGACCCAACGACATCTCCTCGAGCGTTAAACCCGGTGGGTAAGGCTATCGTAAAGTTTGGTATCAACGGTATTGGCAACGCGCTGATGGAACCTGACGCCGACCACACGACGGGGGTCCACCGACCGTCATCGCCGCTCACTCCCAGGATCTGTCCACCGCCTTGCACTCCTTCGTC
>DHJM01000152.1:48577-48905 GCA_002404335.1 Gemmatimonadales bacterium UBA4720 | reverse complement strand
ATTGATGTCGGCGGCATAGCTCGACGCCCCGCCCAATGTCCCGAGGTCCACACGCGTCACGGGGGTGGACCGCGTCGCGCCTCCGGCCGGGTCTTTCTCTGACGCTCCATCTACGCCCAGGGCAGCATCGGACGGGTTGCATGAGCAAATAATAAGAACGACCAATGGGATACTGGCGAGGCGACGCACGGAAAGTCTCTTTAGGGGTGGAAAGCGAGGTGGAATTGCAAGAGGCACTCCGATGAGGGAATGAGGTTATCTCGCTAAACGACGCCTTAACTCCTAAAACGTTGCACGTGCGGCACACTCTTGTTGATTGAGCGCGGCG
>DHJM01000152.1:44204-48467 GCA_002404335.1 Gemmatimonadales bacterium UBA4720 | reverse complement strand
GCGATTCTCTATCGGTCGGGGCGCGATATATCTCGTTGCTCCGTTCAGCCTCTTCCACTGGTCTCATGACAAGATCCGGTAAACGATTCCTTCTGGCCTGCTCGCTCTCCTTCGCTGCAGTCACTGCCACCGCGACACACGCCTTCACGCAACAACGTCACCCTTCGTTGCCCCCCATTCGGCACGTTTTCGTGATCGTCCTCGAGAACGAAGGATTCGACAGCACATTCAACGCGCATCCACGCGCGCCGTATTTCGCCGACACGCTACGCCGGGCTGGCGCATTCCTTCGTCAATACCACGGCATTGCGCACTACAGCCTCGGCAACTATCTGGCGATGATTGCCGGCGTTCCTCCGACTCCGAAGACGCAGGTCGACTGCCCCCACTTCGACGATTTCGTCGAGACCGGAATCGCGCGCGACGGGCAGCCCATCGGCGATGGATGCGTGTATCCCGCGCACGTCGCTACCATCGCCAACCAGCTCGAGGCGAAGCGGCTGACATGGGGCGCCTTCATGGAGGACATGGGCAAGGACCCGGCGCGCGAGTCGGCGACCTGCGGTCACCCCGAGATTGGTACTCTGGACCCGACCGAGATCGCCACACCAGCCGACCAATACGCAACAAAGCACGATCCGTTCGTCTACTTCCACGCGATTATCGACTCGGCGACGTGCAAGCAGCACGTAGTCCCGCTCACCAGACTGGAGGATGCACTGCGGTCCGCGAACCGCACGCCGAACTACACGTTCATCGTGCCCAACCTGTGTCACGACGGACACGATCGGCCCTGCGCGAATGGCGAACCTGGCAGTCTCGAGTCGGCCGATGGTTTCCTGCAACATTGGGTTCCGCTCATCATGAATTCTCCGGCATTTCGAGCCGATGGTCTTCTCGTCATCACCTTTGATGAAGCCTTGACGCTCGATTCATCGGCCTGCTGCAACGAGCCGTCAGGACCTAACACGACGAAGCCCGGTGTGAATGGCCCGGGTGGCGGCCGCACCGGAGCAGTCCTGCTGTCTCGATTCATCAAGCCGGGGACCGTGTCGACCGTGCCGTACAATCATTACTCGCTGCTGCGGAGCATCGAAGACATGTTTGGGCTCGCTCACCTCGGCTATGCGGGCAGGGCAGGGCTCGCGAGTTTCGGGAAGGATGTGTTCACAGCATACCGGGGAGCGCGCTGACCAGGCACGGCAATGATGGCCGTGCGAGCATGGGATGTGCGGAACCAACGACGTTTGATGCTCGAGCTTCCCACGTCTACAGAGAGGGCGATGTGCGTACGAAAATGCTGACAATTGGGGCCGCAAGGCCATCGGTTTTGTTTTCCTTGGCGCTCGCTATGATTGCATGTAAACCGAGCGCGGATTCAACGCAGGACACTGCGCAACCGGCGCAGACCGCTCAGGCGCCCAACCCCGATGCGCCGATCATGCTCAGAGGGACTGTTATGAGCGCATCGGCGAACAAGCTCGTCCTCAAGTCCGACACCGGCGTCGTGACGGTGACAATGGCGCAGCCCTTCCACGTTTATACTCGGGCTCCGAGTGATCTTTCTCACGTCACGGAGAAATCCTTCATCGGCGTAACGACCGTGAAGCAAGCTGATGGCTCCGAGCGGGCGACCGAGATTCACGTTTTCCCCGAAGAGCTGAGAGGAATGGGCGAAGGAAGTCGCATGATGGCGCCGAACACGAGCGCCGCGGCGAGCCGAATGACGAACGGCAACGTTTCAATGTCCCGCATGATGAATGGGACGGCGTCGCAGTCGCGCATGTCGAATGGCAACGTAAGCAGCACCAACGGGTCGAGCCTCGTCGTGCAGTACGCGGGCGGTTCTCAGAACGTGACGGTACCGCCCAATACGCCGGTTTCGGAGCTCAAGATTGTCTCGAGAAATCTGGCCGTCGGGGATCAGGTCGCCGTGGTTGCCAAGAAAGCTCCGGACGGATCACTCACGGCAGACAAGGCCATATCCACGGCGAGGTGACACGCGCCGGTTCGTAACGAACTAAGGGATTCATCACTTCGTTTTCAAAACAGCCTGACATCCATGCGTTCCAAGACGAACTAGCGGCGCTGGGGTTATGCCATCGAGTCGGCGCCGTTTTCTTGTTCTTACTCCGTTATCGTTCGGTCCATGGCTCGCTCAACAGCATCCGCGTTCGTACACAAGTTTGGAGGTGCCGCTCTAGCCGACGCGGACGCAATTCGGCACGCAGCGCGGATCATCGCCGCGCGTCCGCAGGGTGCCGTCGTCGTCGCCTCGGCGATGAAAGGCGTCACTGACGCGCTGCTCCAGATAGCGATCCTCATGAGCAGAGGTGAACAGCGCGCCGCGCGCACGGCGGCTGACGCGCTCTGCGCGCGCCATCTGGCTACGGTTGCCGAGCTTGCGGTCGGCAACGGCCAGCTCTCGACGGCCGAGGAGATCGATCGCGAGTTCGTCGACTTGACGGAGCTCATGGCGCGGATCGTCGTCGGCCCGCTCGACGCGGCGATTACGGACGCTGTGGCGGCTCGCGGCGAGCGGATGTCGGCCTCCATGCTGGCCGCCGCGCTCACGACGCTCGACGTTCGCGCGAAGGTAGTCGAGGCGACGCGGGTCATTCACACCGATGCGCGTCACGGCAACGGCACGCCGGATTTCGCGCGTACGATGAGCGCCGTCAACGATCATCTGCTGCCACTCATTCGGGAGGGCATCGTGCCGGTCGTCGCCGGCTTCATCGGCTCGGCGCCGAATGGCACGCTAGTCACGCTGGGGCGCGGTGGGTCCGATGTCACCGCAACGCTGCTTGCTCGTGCGTTGAACGCCGACTCTGTGACGCTCTGGAAGGACGTGCCCGGCGTGCTCACAGCTGACCCGCGGATAGTGCCCGACGCCCGCCTGGTGCCGAGACTGCATGCGCGCGAGGCGGCGGAGCTCGCGTACTACGGCGCGAAGGTCCTTCACCCGCGAGCCCTTATCGGACTTCGGGACGCGACACACCTCTTCATTCGCCCGCTGGCCGAGCCGGACTCGCCCGGTACGGAGATCACTACTCGGCGCGACAGCGCGACGGAGAAACGATATCCGGTGCGCGCGATTACCGCGATCGGGGCGCAGGCGATCATCAATATCTCGGGCGACGGCATGGTGGGAGTGCCGGGCATCGCGGCGCGCGCGTTCGGCGCGCTCGAGCGCGTCGGCGTCTCGGTGGCGCTCATCTCGCAGGCATCCTCCGAGCATTCGATCTGTCTCGTCGTCCCGAGCGCCTCGGCGCGGGCGGCGAGCGATGCGTTGCGTGCGGCGTTTTCGGAACAACTCGAGCGGGAGGAGATCGAAGGCATCGATGTTCGGGCGGATCTGGCGATCGTAGCGATCGTCGGCCTGGGAATGTCGGGAACCCGCGGTGTGGCTGCTCGCCTCTTCGCCGCGATCGCGGACGCGCAGGTGAACGTAATCGCGATTGCCCAGGGCGCGTCGGAGCTGAACATTTCCGTCGTCGTCGACGAGGGGAGCGCAGCAGCCGCGCAACGCGCGGTGCACTCCGCGTTCCGGCTCGACAAGATCGGCGGTGGCGCGGCGGCTCCGTCGGCACACGCGGACATCGTCATCCTGGGTTACGGCCGAATCGGCCGCGAGCTCGCCACCCAGTTGGTCGCAGTCGCTCGGTCGCGTGCGCTGCGCGTCGTCGCCGTCATCGACACCAGCGGGTACGTCTTCGACCCGCGCGGCCTCTCGAAGCGACAGCTTGCCATGCTCGCCAAGGCGAAGGAGGCGGGCACCGCGCTCGCCGACATGACGAAGGGCGTGCGGGCGAGCGCCGAATCGGCGCTCGCCGAAGTACGGCGACACGCTTTGTCGCGGCCGATCCTCGTCGATGTCACGGCCGGCGACACCACCGCTGTGCTCGAAGCCGCGGTGGTCGGCGGAATGGACATCGTCCTCGCCAACAAGATGCCGCTCGCCGCGCGACGCGGGTCGAGCGGCGGACTGGCACGGTCGGCGGCGTCGCGCGGGCGGCGCGTGCTGCACGAAGCGACAGTGGGAGCGGGATTGCCCATCATCGATACGATCAGCAAGCTCCAGGAGTCGGGCGATGAGGTGCTGCGCATCGAAGGGTGCCCGTCGGGGACATTGGGCTATCTGTTCGGCGAGCTCGGGCGAGGGACCACGTTCTCCGCCGCACTGCGTGCCGCCATGACACTCGGCTATACCGAGCCGGACCCCCGCGAGGATCTCTCGGGGATGGACGTCGCGCGCAAGGC
>DHJM01000152.1:36742-44105 GCA_002404335.1 Gemmatimonadales bacterium UBA4720 | reverse complement strand
TACCGCGGCCTGCCTGCGTCGGAGTTCATCGGCCGCCTCGAAGAGCTGGACTCGCTCTGGCGGGAACGTGTCGACGGCGCTCGCTCGCGCGACAGCGTGCTGCGTTACCGCGCCACGGTGACCCGCGACAGTGTTCGCGTCGGCCTCGTTGCCGTGAGCGCGGCAAGCTCGCTCGGTGCGCTCACCGGGACGGACAATCAGTTCTCGATAACTACAAGTCGGTACCGTGACAACCCGATCGTCATCACCGGACCTGGCGCCGGTGTGGCGGTGACGGCGGCCGGCGTGCTCAACGACGTGCTCAAGCTCGCGGGGTCGCGATGACCGCACGCGTCGCGACTATGCTCATCTGCGACACGTGTGGCACCCTGGTGTCGGCGCGCGACGCGAAAACGCAGTGCGCAAAGTGCGGTGGCCTGTTCTCGCTGCGCTACGATCCGCCAGCGGAACGCGGACCGGCCCTGAAAATGGTTTTCGACGCGCGTCTGACAGCGCGCGCTGATATGCCGGAATCGTCAGGCGTGTGGCGGTTTCGCGAGCTCGTCCTTCCCGACGTGAGCGATGGAGAGATTGTGACTCAGCCGGAAGGGAACACGCCGCTGGTGCGGCGCGAGCGAGTGGGTGCCTGGTGCGGAGTGGATTTGATGAATCTGAAGCTCGAGGGCGCGAATCCCACGGGCTCGTTCAAGGACCGTGGCATGACGGTCGCAGTCACCCAAGCGCGCCGCGTCGACGCGCCGGCCGTCGCCTGCGCCTCAACCGGCAATACGTCGGCATCGCTCGCATCATACGCCGCCCTGGCTGGACTACCTGCGCTGGTGCTCGTTCCCAGCGGCCAGGTTTCGCTCGGCAAGCTCGCGCAGACCATCGCGTATGGCGCGCGCACGCTGCTCGTCCGTGGCGATTTCGACGACTGCCTTCGTCTCGCGCGCGCCGCCGCCGACAAGCTCGGTGTCTATCTTGCCAACTCGATCAATCCGTACCGGATCGCCGGGCAGAAGACGATCGTTCTCGAGATGCTCCAGCAACTTGGCTGGCGAGCGCCGGACTGGATCGTTTTCCCGGCTGGCAATCTCGGGAATACAGCAGCATTCGGCGCCGCGCTGCGCGAGGCAAAGCAGCTGGGACTGATCAACCGCACGCCACGACTAGCGGCGGTCCAGGCCTCCGGCGCGGCGCCGTTCGCGGCGAGCTTCCGCGACGACTTTCGCGAGCGACACACTGTGCGCGCCGAGACTGTGGCAACCGCGATCCGCATCGGCGATCCAGCGTCGTACGACCGGGCCGTGCGCGCCATACGCGAGACCGACGGTGTCGTCATCGACTTGCCAGACGCTGAGATCCTCGACGCGAAGGCTGTCGTGGACGCGTCGGGCGTCGGATGCGAGCCAGCGAGCGCGGCGAGCGTCGCCGGTGTGCGCGCCCTCGCCGCGCGCGGCATCATCCGGCGCGAGGATACAGTTGTCGCCGTGCTGACGGGTCACATTCTTAAAGACCCGGGCATCCTACTGCAATATCATCGCGACACGGATCCGCCTCCCCCGTTCGCCAATCCGCCGCTCGAGATCGACGCCGACTTGGGCGCCGTGGAGCGCGTGCTGGCGGCGGCGCGGCGGAGTGACGGATGACTGGGGCGGCGCACACAGCACGCGTCCGCGTTCCGGCGACGAGCGCCAATCTCGGCGGGGGGTTTGACTGCATCGGGATCGCGGTCGATCGCTGGCTATCGGCATCGGTCGAAGCCGATCACGATTTGCGTTCCGGTGATGCGGCAATCACGATCGGCCGCGGGGGCACATTGGCCTCGCTCGCTCTAGCGCCGGAAGACGACGCAGTCTACACGGGATTCGTCGCCGCCTGCGTCGCCGGTGGTCGAGCGGTTCCGAAGCGCCTCGCTTTTTTCGTGGACTCCGAGATACCAGTCGCACGCGGTCTTGGCGCCTCGTCCGCGGCATTGGTCGCCGGCGCGCGACTCGCCGACGTGGCGCTGGCGCTCGGGCTCGGAGCACCCGCGCTCGCCGAATTGTGCACTCGCATTGAAGGCCATCCCGACAACGTCGCTCCGGCGCTGTTTGGCGGTGCTATGCTGGCCGTCCCCGACAATGGCAGCATCGAAACTCGCCGCTGGGTATTCGCGTCGCTTCCTGTGCATCCCAGTCTCGCATTCGTGTTCGTCATCCCGCCCTATCCGGTCGAGACGGCGGCTGCTCGCGCCATCTTGCCGCGCGAGGTCACGCACGAGATCGCCGTAAGGGCGGCGGGAAAGGGCGCGTCACTCGCCCACGGTCTGGCCACGGGTGACGGTGAACTCCTCCGGATCGCGCTTGACGATGTACTACACGTACCCTACCGCCGCGGGCTCGTGCCCGGCCTGGCGAATCTGCATGATGCGGCCTGTGCGGCTGGAGCTTACGGCGCCACGCTCAGCGGTTCAGGGTCCACTCTCGTTGCCATCGCACCGCAGGAGGCAGCAGAGCGTGTAGCCGACGCCATGCGGGCGCAGTGGAGCGCCGAAGGCGTGATGGCCGATGCGTTCGTGCAACGGCGGCCGGCGACGGTCCGATGACGAGTCCTACTCGGCCGCGCTTCACCAGCGGCGTCCAATCGGACGCCGCTTCGCGTTTCGGGAGTGAATGATCCGAGCATCCCCGGGCGGTGCGGTTGCTCTTGTCTGGCGAACCAGTCATTCAGGCATTGGGTCCTACGCGCGGAGTTCCCGTCAGCCCGCGTCCCTGATCTGCCGCAAAACAAGGCAGTGCGCCCGGCGCTACTGACGCGCCTTTCTGGCCGCCACGTGCGGTAATCTCGAGGAGTTTTATGAGTGTAAGAAAGTTGGTTCAGTGTCTCGCAGTAGTCGGCTCGCTTGTCGTAGGCGCGGCGTCCGCCAACGCCCAAAACGCACAGATCCGTGACGGATTCTGGTTCAGCGGCGGGCTCGGATTCGGTACCCTTGGTTGCGACAATTGCGGAGGGCGCACGAACGGCCTGGCCGGTGGGATATCGCTTGGCGGTACGATTACGCCGAGATTCCTGCTCGGCGTCGGAAGTGAAGCTTGGGCCAGGTCGGAGCAGGGTGCAACGTTGACCGTCGGCACGCTCGACGCGCGCGTTCGATTTTACCCCTCCACCACTGGTGGCTTTTTCCTTACCGGCGGCCTCGGGGTCGGTTCCGTGACTGGTTCAATTTCGGGACTCGGCAGCTCCACCGAGACGGGCATGGGAATGCTCTTCGGCCTTGGATATGACATGCGGGTGGCGAAGAATACGAGCATCACGCCGTACTGGAATGGCTTTGCGATGAGAAACTCGAACGTGGACGCAAACGTCGGGCAACTTGGACTCGCGATAACGCTCCACTAGTCCGATCGCCGTATCGTTCTGGAAACAGAGAGGCCCGTGCTCAAGCACGGGCCTCTTTGTTATGCGACCCCCGGTATCCTTATCCATACTGTGATACTCCCGCTGATTTTCTTCGCCCAGATTGCGGCCGCCGCGGACCCGATCTATTCGACGCAAGCCGTGCGAGATCTCGTCAACGGAGCGGTGATCGCCAACCCTGCAGTTGGCCAGCTTGGTGCTGGAAGCGTGATCCCGATTTCTCGAGCGACCGGAGGATTTCGCGCGACGCTCGGGTTGGGAGTGACGCTATTCTCTGGCGCCGCGCACCTGGGCTTCGCCCGCCCAGTGGACCATCAGGCAGGCTGGCGATTCGTGGGCGGGCTCGGTCGAAGCTTCTGATCGAGCACGAAAAGGTTCCCCCGACAGGCTTTCCTTTACGCGGATTCAAGGTTTCCCTGCTGGGCGTTTCGGTCACGCGGCCTGAACTTCTTAGTACGGCTGCCATCAGACACAGCTGAACGGCCGAGCCCGCATGCGTGTCGCAGGAATTTCCGGCGGCTCGCGCGCGGAATTGGGACGTGGGAGGTGGCTTATGGAAGTCTTCTCGGCGTTCGGCTTGATTGTACTGGTCGGACTCGCCATTCCGATCGCGCTCGTGCTTGGAGCCCTGTTGTTCGATCTCGCGGTAGTGGTCTACTTGGCAATCACGCCGAAGGTGTCTCGCAACAGGAAGCCTCATGGCTTCGAGCTGGTGCCGCGTGCCCCTCGAACGAGGGAAGCTTAACCCCTATCGGTTTCGCCGAGCAAACTGGAAGGCGATTCCGACCACGTCGCCGATAGGCTTCGACTCCGCCCCGCCCGATCGCGCCGGCTCAAACCGGAGGGTGAGGATGACCTTTCTGACCGCGTTCGTGAGTAGCGGGTGCGGAGAGCTCTCAACCAACAGGGTCGACATGACCGGGCGCCCTTCCGTATCCACGTTGAAGCGGACCCGGACATCACCCTCGATATCGGAGATTTGATCCGGGACTTGAGGGACCGGCAGCTCGCCGATCAATCGTGCGCGCTGGGGCCCCTTTGACTGCTCCAGGGACGCGAAGTTCGAGCGCTGGGTGCCGAGTGAGGTCGGCGCGGGCTGGAAGTCGAGGGCATCCGTGGCGCGGGACGTGTTTGCAGCCGTCGAGGCGACAGAATCCAGACGCGACATCATCCCTGTCGAAAGTGTGGGAATCGCGATTTTCTTCGAGTCCGATTTCTGCTCCATCGCCCTTCTCGGAGTGTTCTGCTCTTCCGCCGCGCGCGGGTGTTGCGACGCAGCTTTGGGGGTGGCGTTTGCGGGAGCCGGGACGGGGGCGCGCACTGCATCATGCGTCGTCACCGCAATCGGAGCCGCGGAAATCGTGACCGGGAGCGATTCGTGGGTCGGGAGCGCGGCCGCAAGAGCCGTCGTCTGATCGACTTCTCCCCAACCATGAGCGCCTGTTGCCACCGCTATCAACAGCGAGGCGATTACCAGCACCACAGCGCCCGTCACGACCTGCCGCATTCCAAGGAACGCGATCGCTCGCGCGAAGATCGCACGAGTCCGCTCGACCAGGTTTCCGCTTTGGTCAGGCGTCTCCAGCTCTTCGCGAATGGTCTCGAGGACGGCGAGATATGGCGCTGATTCGGGCTGCACCGTCGCCACTCCGGTCGGAGAACCTTCGTCAACGACGGGTGCGTTCTCGATCGTGACAGCGTCCGAAGACGGCGCCTGAATCATGACCGCCGCTTTTCTAATCATCGGTCCCGGGACCCTCTCGCGGGTCAACGCCACAGGCGACAGCGACGATACCGCGGGAGGCTCTCCTGACAGCAACCGATACCGGTCCTGGGCAGTGGACGCGCCACCGCCGCTGTGATCGAGCGAATCGTCCGAGGCCTGGAGCTGGAGATCCGCGATTCGTTCCCGCGAGCTCCGTAGGCTCGCGTGGTCGCTTCCAAGAGTGCGCTCGCGAATAGCGTGGGCGCGCTGAAGAGCCGCGAGGGCTTCGCGAATCTTCCCGCGCGCCGCGCACGCGTCCCCGAAATGCTCGAGCGCCGTTGCGATTGCGAAGTGATTCGGTGCCAGGGTGTGCTCGCGAATGTCGAGAACCCTCCGCCAGAGCTGCTCGGCCGATTCGTGGTGGCCCAGCGCCTGTCTAACCGTTCCCAGGCTCGCCAGGACCGTCGCCACCTCGGGGTGATCCTCGCCCTTGCTCCGCTTCAGCTCGAGCAGGCGCAGGAGAAGCGGCTCGGCCGCGGCGTATGCCGACTGCCTGAGGTAGAGGCGCGTCAGGTCATTGAGGAGTAGTATCAGATCCGGGTGATCGGCGCCGAGTGTGCGGTCACCGATTTCCAATGCTTTGCGGAGACACTCCTCCGCCTCCGCCTCGTTCCCCATTTCAAGTCTCTTCGCCCCGTGCCTCACGAGTGACGCGAGATCCTGACTTGACCCGTCATTCGCATCGGCGGACGCATCGGGAGGGCGGGGGATTCGATTCGAGGTCGCGCGGTCCCCGCCGGCGATTGGGGAATAGCTCGTCGTGTTAATACTGCGCTCGAGGCCTGCGGCGGCGTCGGCCATGCACTGGACCCTCAAACGGTCAACACTCTCAACGACGAACACTGAGCACGAGGCCTGTCCTGGCGATCAGAGGCGCGTTGACCGGGTCTGCGCGCCAAGCAAAGCGGGGGCAAGTCGGGGACCATTTGTGGCATGCGTTTTACGCCGGTCAGCGCCCCTGATAGGTGTGTCATGGACGCAACACTGCCCGAGACCGTTGCGTCGACGCAACACTCTCGGTTTAAGGTGAAGGCGGGCGGACCTTAGTCAGCCCAGGGCTGCTCAGTCGCTATTGTCCGGGTCGGGATCCTTCGCGTCAACCAGGCTGGTTTCACCGGGTTTTTTCGACATCCAGGCGACGGTGAGCGTCCCGTCGTTTTCCATCGTAACGGCGTTGACGTCCTCGACGCGTGTAACTCCCTCGGCTCTAATGGCGCCACGCACCTCCTCCTCTGTCACGCGCTCCTTCATGAGCGCGGCGGGAATGAACTCGCCGTGCGTCAGCAGCAGCGTCGGCTCGCCGTTGATGATGCGCTCCAGCTTTGGGAACCGGGCCGCGAGGTAAGACAGGCCCATCTGGATTCCGATCAGAGTCGCGAGCGCGGCGATGCCTTCGATCAGCGTCACGTCCTTTGATATGATCATCGACGCGAACACGGAACCGACGGCAACGACGAAAACGAAATCGAAGACGTTAAGCTTGGAAAGAGTTCTCTTGCCTGAAACACGGAGCATGATGAACAGCGCGGCGAACCCGACGACAGACAGGGTCACGGTGCGCTCGACGTTGTACCAGCTCTCAAAATAGAAGGGTGTGTGCCCCATCAGCCTCGCCTGTGAATGCGGCGGAGAGGTTGAGCCGAACGCTCGCGCCGCCGATGTGTAGTTTATAGCAGGGATCGCGCCGTCTGACGTGTATATTTGAGGTGCATGAACAAACTCGCATATCTACTCCTGCTGTCGCTCAGCATCCATCGATACGACGGAATTCCGCGGAATGCTGGCGATTTGTCGCTGCGGCCCGTCCGCTGGACCTTGGTCGGTGGCAGCTCGCCCCGCGATGTCGTTTCGGGACGCACCGTTCCGATCACGGTGCAGGTCGATATCGCGAAGGGTTGGCACATCTACTCACTGGCGCAGAAGCCAGGCGGCCCGATTCCCCTGCGACTCGAGCTCGTCGGAGCCGCTGACGTGGTCGTGCGCGGGGTGATTAACGCGCCAAAACCGGAGCGCACCTTCGACAAGAATTTTGGAATTGAGACCGAGCTCTATTCCGGCAAAGTAAAGTTCACGATTCCCGTGGGCGTGCCGGGGCATTCGCTCGCCGGCATTCGCAGATTCCAGATTGCTGCCCGCTATCAGGTGTGCAGCGACAAGGTCTGTCTGCCGTCGCGCACGGACAAGCTCGACGCAGCGATTCGAATCGCGGGACGGAGATGA
>DHJM01000152.1:29879-36725 GCA_002404335.1 Gemmatimonadales bacterium UBA4720 | reverse complement strand
CTCTGGGTTTCTCTGGCTCGCGGCGACCACGGGCCTGCTCTCGCTTCTTACGCCGTGCGTTTTTCCAATGGTGCCCGTCACCATCGCGTACTTCTCGACGCCACAGGACCGCGAGCGAGGGGGCGTACGAAAAGCGCTGCTCTTCGGGCTCGGAATCGTCGGCACGTTCACAGTTCTCGGTCTCGCGCTAGCGGCGGTGTTTGGAGCGGCTGGTCTCAACCGGTTCGCGGCCGACCCGTGGGTGAACATGACGCTCGCGGCGCTCTTTCTTCTGTTCGCCACGAATCTTTTTGGCTGGCTCGAGCTACGGCTCCCATGGCGCGTCGTCAACGCCGTCGATCGTTCCGCGCGCGAAGCGCCACAGGGCAGCTCGGTCGGCGCCCTCTTAATGGGCGCAACGTTCACGCTGACGTCGGTCACCTGCACGGCGCCGTTTGTCGGAACGCTGCTGGTGCTCGCGTCGCAGGGGTCGTGGGCGATGCCCGTGGTTGGAATGATCGTTTATTCGACCGCGTTCGCGCTTCCGTTCGTCGCTCTCGCCCTCGCGCCACGCCTGGTTTCCCGATTGCCGCGATCGGGTCAGTGGATACAGGCCCTTCGCGTTCTGATCGGAATCCTCGAAGTCGGCGCGGCCATCAAGTTCGTCTCCAATGCTGATCTCGTTCTGGCGTGGGGAGTATTCACGCGACCTGTTGTTCTGTTTTTCTGGACGTCGCTCGCGATCGGCGCGGCGGCATATCTCGGGCGCGATCTGCGAACGAAGGTCGCGCGACACGAAATGCGTCTGACGGGAATCATCCCCGTCGTCATCGCGCTTCTCCTCGCTGCCTGGCTCGGCTCGGGATTGAGAGGACGACCACTGCGCCAGATCGAAGCGTTTCTTCCTCCGTCGACCCCGGTCGCGACCCTCGTGTCGGGCGGCGGCACAGTACCAACCTGGCTTCTCAACGATTACGACGGCGCGCTCAAGACAGCGCGAACATCAGGCAAACTCGTTTTCGTAGACTTCACCGGGTACACGTGCACGAATTGCCGGTGGATGGAGGCCAACATCTTCAGTCGTCCCGATGTCGGTGCCGAGCTGGGGCAATTCGTTCTGGCTCGCCTGTACACCGACGGTGAAGGCGCGATCTACGAGCGACAGCAGGCGTTCCAGGAGCAGACGTTCGGGACGGTTGCGCTGCCTCTCTACGCGGTCGTGGACGCCGACGGGAAGGTGCGCTTGACGTTCACCGGACTCACTCGTGACCCGGCAGAGTTCATTGCGTTTCTTAAGCGCGCCCGCGCGTAGCATAAAGAACTGCTGTCAAGGCTTCTTCGGCGACGGGGCGACCCCAGCCTTGTCCGCGCGTTGGAGAACCTCTTCGGCCGTCGCGAGCGGGCCGTGGTGCGCGAGCCTCTCCGTCTCGATCTTCTTCGCGATCGCCTCGGTCTCCTTGTCCTTCTTGCCGCGCCGGAATATGAACTCGGGCGCGAGTACGATGCCGAGCAGCGTCAGCGGAAGAATCTGTAACGTCTGAATCAGCAGAGAGACCGCAATTGCGTCGTTGCTCGGCACTCCGAACTGCTCGGCCATCAGTGCGTACACGAACTGAAAAAATCCGACGTTCCCCGGAGTCGCCCGGATGATCAACCCGACGTTGATGCCGAGCAGGCAGGCGAGGCTCCCCGCGAGCGGTATCGGGACGTGCGCGGCGGCGGCGGCGAGCTCGAACGTCCACAGCTGGCACGCCCACGACCCCAGCGACAGCAGAATTGCCGCGAGGAAGCGGGGTCCCGTTGCCAGGCGTCCAGCCGTCTGTCCGAAGCTCTTGAAATACGCGCGAGTTCTTCCCCACACGGTGCGCGGTCTGGCGCGACGCTCAGGGACGTGCTCCGGCTTGATGTGTCTGGTGGCGTAGACGAAGAACGCGAGCAGGAGAACTATGACGACGAGCAGTATCTCCGCCGGCACCTTCCACCGCTCGAACTGCGGCGGGAGCTGGAACGCGAGGACGCCGAACACCAGCAGAATCACGAATCCAATGGGGTCGAACAGCTTCTCGAGCGCCATCGAGGCGAGCACCGTGGAGCTGGGGACACCGGTCGCGCGTGACACGAACACCACGCGGGCCGCGTCTCCACCGCTGGCGACGAGAACATTGTTGAGGCCGGCGCCCGCTACCGTCGCCCGCACCGCCAGAGAGAGAGACGTGATCCCGATCGGGCGCAGGAAGAGCCACCAGCGGACGCCCTTGATCAGCACCGAGAGAAAGTTGACGCCGATGGCCGCGGCGAGGAGCGGGAGCGATGCGTGCCGCATCGCGCTCCACGCTTGGTGCCAGTTGATCTTTGTCGCGAAATAAATGAGGAAGACGAGAATCGTGGCGGAGAGCGCCCAGCGAATCCCTTTCTTCAGCCCTGGACTCATTCAGTGGGCAGAGTCGCGAACTCGTAGCCCTGTTCTTTCAGGCGGTCGATGATATGGGGAAGTGCGGCGGCAGTCTGCATCCGGTCGCCGTCCGGATTGTAGCCGTCGCCGTCGTGCAGCAGCACGATTGAGCCCGGAGAAACGCCTTCGAGCGTGCGCCGCACGATCTCGTCCACTCCGGGGCGATCGCTGTCCCAGACGCCGAGTGACCAGCCGATTGTGCGCTCGCCATACGAGCTCGCGATCGGTGTCGTCCACGGACTCCGGAAGCCGTGAGGAGCGCGGAAGTATCGGGGCGCGGGAGCGCCCGCTCGCTTGATTGCTCGAATGCCGAGACGGATGTCGCGGCTGACGTAGAACGGGCTCTTGAACTGCAGCTTGCGGTGAAAATACCCGTGATTGCCGAGCTGGTGGCCTTCCTGCGAGATGCGACGAACGAGCTCCGGCCAGCGCTCGGCGTGACTCCCCAGCACGAAGAAAGTTGCGGGCACTCCCTTCTCGGCGAGCGTGTCGAGAATCAGCGGCGTCGCATCGGGGTTCGGGCCGTCATCGAATGTGAGCGCCACCACTTTCCGATCACCGGCAATTCTGCCCAGCGCGCGGCCGAACAGCGGACTGTTGCGGTGAAACGCACCGTGCACCGCTCCGCCTATTACCGACACTCCCAGCGCTGCGTAGCCGATCATTCGCGTGTAGCCCGTCCCAGTACGGCTGTGTAAATATCGAGCACCGCCTCAGTCACTTTGGACCAGGAGTACTGCTCCGCCTCCTGCCGCCCGCGCTTTCCGAGTCGGGCCCTGAGCGTCTCGTCATCGAGGAGTCTCACCAGTGCATCGGCGAGTGCATCCCTGTCACCACTCTGCACCATTAGTGCCTCTCGCTCGTGCTTCACGACGTCGCGGAAGCCGTAGATGTCGGAGCAGACGACCGGCGTCTCGCAAGCCATCGACTCGAGCAGGGTGATTCCGAACGATGCCTTGGTGGTCGGGCAGGCGTACATCGCGCTGTGCGCGTAGTAACCAGGGCGCTCTCCGAGAACCGAGCCTACGAAGGTGATGTCGGGATCGCCACCGGCAGCGCGGTAGTAGTGCTTGCGGAGCGGGCCATCGCCGACGACCACGAGCTGAGCCTCGCGGTTTCTGCCCCGGACCTTCTGGAACGACTCTATGAGAGTGGTGAGGCCGTTGCGGGGATCGAATCTTCCGAGGAAGAGGATGACGGGGACATCGGAGCGCAAAGCGGCGGGCCGGGGAACGTGCGGGTTGAAGACGTCGGTGTCGATTCCGTTGGGGACGATCGTCCAGTTTGCCTCGAAGTATCGATTGAGAGCTATCGTCGTCGAGTGCGACACGGCGATTGCCGCGTGGAGCTGATCGAGGCGCTTCTGAAAGTATCGGTTCCCGATTGCGTAGGCGAACGACCGATCGAAGTAGGTGTGAAACGTGCCGACGACCGGGCAGTCTGCTTCCTCGATCGCCATGACCGGAAGGACGGGACTGAGCGGGGAATGGACGTGAATGATGTCGTACTGCCCGAGGCTGAATATCCGTCGCAGGTTCTTTCTCAGCTCGAGTCCCCACGTGAATCGCGCCTGCGATCCATTGGCGTACACCGGCTGGCTCTTGCCGATGCGAATGACGTGCGGCTCGTCCCGCGCACCCGGAATGTTCGACGTAATGATGTCGACGTGGTGGCCGTAGCGGCGCGCCTCGCGGGCAAAGAAGTGCACGTGCTCGCAGATGCCGCCGAGGTGGGGATAGTAGTACTCCGTCACCAGCGCGATGCGTAGTGGACGCGCATGCTGATTGCGCGCCATCGGGAGCGATCCCGCCGGCATCAGCTCGATGCGGCGCGAGTGCGCGAGCCTACGCGTTAAGAGCGGCATGTGCAGCGGCTAGGCGTGCGATTGGAACTCTGAATGGTGAGCACGATACATAGTCGAGACCGAGTGAATGAAAAAAAGAAATGGATCGCGGCTCTCCGCCGTGCTCACCGCAGATCCCCAGCTTTATCTTAGGACGAACTCGTCGTCCATCCTCAACAGCGATCCCTACGAGTCTACCCACCCCTTCGGTGTCAAGCACCTGGAATGGGTCGTCTGCAAAAATACCCCGATCAATGTAAGAAGGAAGGAACCGGCCCGCATCGTCGCGACTGAGCCCCAGTGTAGTCTGCGTCAGATCATTTGTTCCAAATGAGAAGAATTCGGCGGACTGCGCGATCTGCCCGGCTGTGAGCGCGGCTCGCGGCAGCTCGATCATCGTCCCGATCAGATACGGAATCTTTTCTCCCATTGCGCCGAGCACACGCTCGGCCACGTCCTCTATGATAGCGCGCTGATTGTCGAACTCCTTCACCGTCGCGACGAGCGGAATCATGATCTCCGGTTTTACCACGATTCCACGTCGCATCGCGCGTACCGCGGCCTCGAGAATCGCCCGACCCTGCATTTCTGTAATCTCCGGGTAAGAAATCCCGAGCCTGCACCCGCGGTGCCCGAGCATCGGATTGGTCTCCCGAAGAGACTCAATGATGCGATTCAGGTCGGCACGGGGGATGTCGAGAGTGCGAGCAAGTAGTTTGGCCTCTTCTCCGCCGTGCGGCAGGAACTCGTGCAAGGGCGGGTCCAGCAGCCGGATCGTCACCGGTAGCCCATCCATGGCCTCGAAGATTCCCTCGAAATCTGCGCGCTGCATCGGCAGCAGCTTGTTGAGCGCGCGCCTTCGTCCACCTTCTTCACGCGCGACGATCATCTCGCGCATCGCCGTGATCCGGTCGCCTTCGAAGAACATGTGCTCGGTTCTGCACAAGCCGATGCCTTCTGCGCCAAAGCTGCGCGCGATGCGCGCGTCGCGCGGAGTGTCGGCGTTGGCGCGCACGCGGAGGGTGCGAACCTCGTCGGCCCAGCCGAGCAGCTCGGCGTACGCCTGAAAGAGCGGGGCCTGGGAGCGCGCGAGGGTCCCGTTCGTCACCCGCACTACTTCGCTCGGGATTGTCGCCAGATCCCCTGCGAAGACGCGGCCGGTCGCGCCATCAAGCGTCAACCAGTCACCCTCCGCGACGTCGGTTCCGTTGACGCTGAAGGATTTGCGCTCGAGATCGACATGAATGTCCTTGCAGCCGACGATGGCGCATTTCCCCATTCCCCTCGCGACGACGGCGGCGTGACTCGTCATGCCTCCACGCGCGGTGAGTACCGCGCGCGCCGCGACGATGCCGTGGAAATCCTCGGGTGTGGTCTCATCGCGGACCAGAATCACGCTCTCGCCGGCAAGCGCGCGCTGCGAAGCCGTGTCGGGGTCGAATACCGCGCGCCCACTCGCGGCGCCCGGGCTCGCGGGAAGACCGACGCAGAGAGGTGTCGCACGAATTGATGGGTCGATGATCGGGTGCAGCAGCTGGTCGAGGTCCGCGGCCGGAACACGCCGCACAGCTTCGATCTTGTCGATCAACCCTTCGCTCACCATGTCGCGCGCGATGCGCACGGCGGCGGCGGCGGTGCGCTTGCCGGTGCGTGTCTGGAGGAGATAGAGCTTGCCGCGCTCGACCGTGAACTCCAGGTCCTGCATGTCGTGGTAGTGGCGCTCGAGCCGGTCCTGCGTGTCCATCAGCTCCTTGTACGCGCCGGGAAGCTTCTCCGCCATATCATCGATCTCGAGCGGAGTTCTGATTCCGGCGACGACGTCCTCGCCCTGAGCGTTGACGAGGAACTCACCGTAGAAGCGCCTCTCGCCCGTCGATGGATTGCGCGTAAACGCGACGCCGGTTCCTGAGTCTTCTCCCAGATTGCCGAACACCATCGCCACGACGCTGACCCCTGTTCCCAGATCTTCCGCGATGCCATTTACGCGCCGGTAATCCCGTGCTTTCTTGAGCGTCCAGGATTTCCATACGGCTTCGATCGCGCCCCAGAGCTGCACGACCGGATCGCGCGGAAAGTCGGCGCCGGTGCGATTCCGGACGAGCGACTTGTATTCCTCGACCAGAATCTTCAAAACGCCTTCGCTGAGATCGGCGTCGGACGTCGCGCCTTCGGTCATCCGCTTCGCCTTCAGCAGGTGCTCGAAGTCGTGGATCGAGATGCCGAGCACGACGTCCGAGTACATCTGGATGAAGCGGCGAAACGAGTCGTACGCGAATCGCGGATTCCGGCTCTGCTCGGCGAGCGCCGTCACCGCGCGATCGTTGAGGCCGAGGTTGAGAATCGTCTCCATCATTCCCGGCATGGAGACAGGGGCTCCGGATCTTACCGAGACCAGCAGCGGCGTCTTCGGATCGCCCAGCTTCCTGCCGGTCTCTTTTTCGAGGCGCGCGACGTTGCCCTCTACCTCCGCGCGGAGCTTATCGGAATACTTTCCGCTACTGAGGTACTCGATGCATTCGCTGCACGCGATCGTGAACCCGGCCGGAACAGGAACGCCGAGATTCGTCATCTC
>DHJM01000152.1:7744-29821 GCA_002404335.1 Gemmatimonadales bacterium UBA4720 | reverse complement strand
GAGATGCACTTCACGCGCGCCAGCGGCACGTACCATGTTCACAAGGCCGCGCGTGGTCGTGCCGCGAACGATGGAGTCGTCCACCATCACCACGCTTTTGCCACGCAGCACTTCGCGAACCGCGTTGTACTTCACTTTCACCTTCGCGTCGCGTCCGGCCTGAGTCGGCTGAAGGAACGTCCGCCCGACGTAGTGATTTCGAATCAGCGCCAGCTCGAGCGGAAGTCCCGACTCTTCGGCGAAACCGAGCGCGGCCGAGTTGGACGAATCCGGAACGCTGAAGACGAGATCCGCCGTCGGGGCGGGGAAGTCGCGCGCCAGACGGCGACCAAGCTCTCGCCGCGCCCTGTCCACCGAGCCGCCAAATACCTGGCTGTCGGGACGCGAGAAGTAGACGTACTCGAAGACGCACTTTTTGGAGTCCATCTTCTCGAGAGGGAAGATGGAGCGCATCCCGCTTTCATCGATGGCGATGATCTCACCGCGCTCCACTTCGCGCTCGAGCGTCGCTCCGAGGAGATCGAGAGCGCAGCTCTCCGACGCGAAGACCGTGGCGTCGCCGAGCCTGCCCATCACCAGTGGCCGCCACCCGCGCGGATCGCGCGCCGCCAGCAGCGTGTTTCCAACGACGACCGTGAGACAATAGGCTCCCTCTACTCCCTTCAGCGCATCGGCGAGCCGATGTTCCGGCTTAACTGAAGACGACCTTGCCATTCTGTGCACCAGCACTTCGGAATCCATCGTCGTGGTGAAAATCGAGCCGGCGTCCTCGAGCTCCCGGCGGAGCTCGCTGGCGTTCGTCAGGTTCCCGTTGTGGGCGAGGCCAATGTGCCCGTCGCGAAACCTCGCCAGCATAGGCTGGGCATTCTCGATGGTGGAAGAGCCGGCCGTGCTGTAGCGTGTGTGGCCGATCGCGATGTTTCCGCGCAAGGCCTGGACGTCGGGCACGGCGAAAGCCTCTGATACGAGACCCATTCTTTTGATGGCTCTCGCGCCCTGCTCACGATCGACGGCAACGATGCCCGAGGATTCCTGTCCGCGATGCTGAAGCGAGTAGAGGCCGAGATGGGCCATCGCCGCCGCGTTCTCGGCACCGTAGATCCCGAAGATTCCGCACATATTAGTGGGCCGCCACGGGCGCCAGCTCGTCGAAGGTCGCGTGCTCGGGCGTGCGCGCCATGATTTTCGGAATGGTCTCGTGATAGGCGCGACGCAGGCGTGAGAGGGGGCTCCTCATCGATCTCTTCGGCAGCTTGATCGCGAGCGTGTCCGATTCGAGTACCACTCTTCCGATCTGCGAGCAGGGAACTCCCGCCTTCGCCGCGATTGCAAGCACGCGCTCGGGTGCCGGGCTCGATACGACTACGCGTCCCTGGCTTTCGCCGAACAGAATCGCGCGATCCTGGATAACCGAATGACTCGATAGATCGATGTCCGCCCCGCTCTCGTGTTCCGGATTGGCAATGCAGCATTCCGCGAGCGCGACTGCGAGTCCGCCGTCACTGCAATCGTGTGCGGAGCTGACCACGCCGGCGCGAATCGCCTCGAGCAACGCGTCAACCAGCGCCTTTTCCTGCTCGACGTCGCATCGCGGTGGCGCGCCAATCACCTTTCCGTGAATCGTGGCGAGATACTCGCTACCTCCGAGCTCGCCCCCGACTTCGCCGAGCAGGATGATTGTATCGCCATCCTTTTGAAACGTTGCGCGCGTAATGTGCGACAGGTCGTCGATCAGGCCGACCATTCCGATTACCGGCGTGGGATACACGGCGCCAGACGGACTCTCGTTGTACAGAGAGACATTTCCCCCGGTGACCGGGGTCCCGAGGGCGCGACACGCCTCTCCCATTCCTGCCACGGCTTCCTTGAGCTGGAAGAAGACTTCAGGGCGAGTCGGATTTCCGAAGTTGAGACAGTTGGTGATTGCCATCGGGCGCGCACCGGTGCAGGCAACGTTGCGCGCTGCTTCCGCGACGGCGATTCGCCCGCCCACGCGCGGATCCAGATGGACGTATCTGCCGTTGCAGTCCGTCTTTACCGCGATGGCCTTATTCGTCCCTCGAATTCGAAGAACGGCGGCATCTCCGCCCGGGCCAATTACAGTATTGGTCCGCACGGTGGAGTCGTACTGACGGTACGCCCACGCCTTGCTCGCGATCGTGGGGGCCGAGAGTAGCTGGTCGAGCGTCCAGGCGGGATCTCTCTCTTCAGTGCGCTCGGCGATAGAGAACGGATCGGCCGCGCGCAAATCCGCGATCGCGCTCGACTCGCCCGCCTCGGGCGAATACGACGGACAATCCGTCACCAGCCTCGATCCCGGAAATTCGGCGACGACCCGGTCACCCTCGGTAACTCTGTACACGGGCTCGGCGATGACCTCGCCGATGACCGCCGCTGTGAGATCCCATTTGGAGAGAATGTCGCGAACGGCGTCCTCGCGCCCCTTCTTCGCGACCACCAGCATCCGCTCCTGCGACTCGCTGAGCAAAATCTCGTAGGGCGACATTCCACTCTCGCGCGTCGGAACCTTGGTGACGTCAATCGTCACGCCGACATCCCCGCGCTCTGCCATCTCAGCCGATGAAGACGTCAGGCCCGCGGCGCCCATGTCCTGAATCGCCACGATGTGTCCGCTCTTGATCAGCTCGAGGCTCGCTTCGAGAAGAAGCTTCTCGGTAAAAGGATCTCCCACCTGAATGCGAGGCCGCTTCGCGTCGCTTGCCTCGGAGAGATCTTCGGATGCGAACGACGCCCCGTGAATGCCGTCACGCCCGGTGCGCGCGCCAACGGCCATGATCGGATTGCCGACGCCCTCGGCCTTGGCGCGAATGAGATCCTCCTCGTGCAGGAGGCCGACACACATCGCATTGACCAGCGGGTTGTTCGCGTATGCGGGATCGAAGACGATCTCGCCGGCGACTGTCGGAATGCCGACGCAATTGCCGTAATCGCCGATGCCCTTCACGACTCCGGAGAAGAGGTACCGCACCCGGGAATCGTCGAGGGAGCCAAACCGGAGCGAGTTGAGCATCGCGATCGGGCGCGCGCCCATAGTGAAAACGTCGCGCAGAATTCCGCCGACGCCGGTCGCCGCTCCCTGGTACGGCTCGACCGCCGACGGATGGTTGTGCGACTCGATCTTGAACGCCACCGCGAGGCCATCGCCGATCGATATCACGCCTGCGTTTTCGCCGGGACCCTGCAGCACGTACGGGGCGGTGGTCGGCAGTGTCTTCAAAATGGGGCGCGAGTGCTTGTACGAGCAGTGCTCGCTCCACAGCGCGCTGACGATTCCGAGCTCGGTAAATGTAGGGGCGCGACCGAGCATTCCGATCAGTCGCTCGTATTCCAGCTTTGTCAGGCCGTGCTCCGCGATGAGCGCGGGAGTGATCACCGGATCCCCCGGCCTCGGTTTCACGTCGGACATCACGCGGCCACTCTGGCGAGGATCGACTCGAGCAGTCGCACCCCGTCGTTGGAGCCGAGCAGGGGACTGCAGGCCCGCTCCGGATGCGGCATCATGCCGAGCACGTTTCCGCCCTCGCTGATGATTCCCGCGATGTTGCGCTCGGATCCGTTCGGATTGGCGTCCGCGTTGATGTTGCCGCCGGCGTCCGCGTATCTGAAGACAACGCGTCCCTCGGCCTCGAGCTCTTCGAGAACATCGGCGGGCGCGACGTAACGGCCGTCTCCGTGCGCCACCGGCATGCGAAGGATTTCCCCGCGGTCGTAAAGGTTCGTGAACATCGTGTCGCTGTTCTCGACGCGAACCCTTACTTCGGCGGAAACGAACTGAAGGTGTGAGTTCCGCATCAAAGCGCCGGGCAGCAAGCCGGCCTCGCACGCGATCTGGAAGCCGTTGCAGATTCCGACCACGGGCCCGCCGGTCTTCGCGTGCGCGGCCACTTCTCGCATGATGGGGCTGAAGCGGGCGATCGCGCCGGCGCGGAGATAATCACCATAGCTGAAACCGCCGGGCAGGATGATCACGTCCGAACCCTGAAGGTCGTGATCCTTGTGCCAGAGGTACGTCGCTTCTTCACCCAGGATGTCGGTGACCGCCTGGAACGCGTCGTAGTCGCAGTTGGACCCGGGGAAAGTGACGATGCCGAACTTCATGCGGGGACCGCCGATTCGATCTCGAAATCTTCCGTCACCGGATTCGCCAGGAGCTTGGCGCACATGTCGGTGACCGCGTCTTCCGCGGTGAGCGCATCGTAGGCGTCGGTCTCGACGATGATGTAGCGCCCGACGTGAACGTCTTTCACCGCGTTGAAGCCGAGCGTGCGCAGCGCGTCCCTCACGGCGTTCCCCTGCGGATCGAGCAGGCCTTTGCGCGGAGTGATGTGAACCGCGATGCGGAACTTGGACATCAGGGCGCGCCTCCGCTCGGACCGGACGGCGGCGAGAAATTGCCGGGACCGCCGCGCGGTGATTCACCCGGACCAGGGGGGCGGCGTCTTCTCTTCCGGCGGTGCGATCGCTGACGAACGGCTTCGCCCGTATCCACGACTCCCGCCGCCGTGAGCAGCAAGGGCTCGTCGTCGTCGTCGATCACTGGCGAGTCACCGCGCGGACGCCTGTCCATCAGCCCGAAGATCACCGTCTTGGCCAGACCGTACAACACGTAGCAGATGAGCGCCGGGAAGTAGAACTCCTTCCTCAGGAACAACACCCCGATGAACGTGGCGATGACAACCAGCGTGCCGAGTATCTCGCTGATCTTTCTGAATCCAATCGTCGGCACGGCGGGGTATGACACGTTGCTGATCATGAGGAAGGCCAGCAGCAGCATCAATCCGCGTAGTCCCGTCGTCCAGTTGAGATCTCCCAGGATCGTCTCGTTGTACAGCGGCGTCTGGCTGAACCAGTAGTAGGTCGCGAGCGTGATTCCGGCAGCCGGGCTTGGAAGACCATGGAAGTATTTCTTGGCGCGCCCCGCCTGCTCCACGTTGAAGCGCGCGAGCCTGATCACCGCGCAGGCGGTAAAGAGGAAGGCGAAGATCCAGTCCCAGCCACTTCGGGTGAGGACGGCAAAGTACATGATCATTGCCGGCGCGAGTCCGAACGCTATGGCATCGACGAGCGAGTCGAGCTCCGATCCGAAACGCGATCCCGTGCCGGTCGCGCGCGCGACCCGGCCATCGAGCGCATCGCAGATACCGGCAAACACTACGTAAAGACCAGCGGTATCGAACTCGCTCCGCGAGGCGGCGACGATCGCGAACATCCCGAAGAACAGACTCATCAGAGTGAATCCGTTCGGAAGGATGATCACACCGCGGTTGCGAGGCCGATCGGCGTCTCCCCTCAGGCGTTCGCGTTTCGAGTGATCGGGCGCGAGCATCATTTTGGCAGATCCCCGAGAATCGTCACACCCGCGGTCGTGGCATCGCCCAATTTCGTCCGCACGGTTGAGCCGACTGGAAGGAAGACATCCACGCGCGAGCCGAACCTGATGATTCCCATCCGGTCGCCCTGCTTCACCTTCTCACCGAGTTTGCTGTAGGTGACAATCCGGCGCGCGATGAGTCCCGCGATCTGCCTTATGAGCACGCGGTACCTGCCCGTCTCGACCCCGACCGACATCTGCTCGTTCTCGAGGCTCGATTTCTCCGCCGCGGCGTTGAGGAACTTGCCCTTGTTGTAGTGGATGTATTTGACGACGCCATCTACCGGGTACCGGTTCACGTGCACGTTGAAGACGTTCATGAAGATCGACAGCCGGATCGCGCGGCCCCCAATGAAGGTCGGCTCGTCGACATCGGTGATCATGATCAGCTTGCCGTCGGCCGGCGCGACGACGAGCGAGGGGCCGCGGTCTCCTGTTCGCTCGGGATCCCGGAAGAAGTAAGCGACCCACAGGGCCAGAAGGAGCAGAACGAATGCGGCAAGCCAGAGTCCCCAAGAGCGCCGGCTGATTGCGAAACCGAAGCCGCCGGCGGCGACGACAGCAGCGATCGCAATGAAGAGGAGCCCTTCGCGCGCGAAGTTCAATGTGAGCCGTTGGGGTCGAGTGAGTGTCCGGTCAAGCGACGGAAAATGTCGAGGTAGCGCTCGCTCGTGGCTTCAATCACGTCTTTCGGAAGCCGCGGCGGAGGATAGTTCCCGTCCCATCGTCCGGCGCGCTTCTCCGCGTCCAGATAGTCGCGAAGCGGTTGCTTGTCGAAGCTGGGCTGCCCGTGGCCCGGTTCGTAGCTGTCGGCCGGCCAGAAGCGTGAGCTGTCGGGTGAGAGCACTTCATCCACCAATATAACCTTCTCGACCCCCTGGCCCCCAGTGCTCCTGGCGCGCCCAAACTCGAATTTCGTGTCCGCAATGATGATCCCGCGCCGAGCCGCGATCGCGCGGCCGGCTTCGTAGATCTCGCGCGAAAGTCGTTCCAGCTCACCCGCCCATGAGTCGCCGATCAGCGTCCGCATGCGGTCGACGGTGATGTTCTCGTCGTGCCCCTCGTCGGCTTTCGTCGCGGGACTGAAGATCGGAGGATCGAGGCGATCGGATTCGCTGAGCCCCTTGCCCAGCGCCTCGCCGGCAAGCGTGCCGGCTTCGCGATATTCCTTCCACGCGGAGCCCGAAAGATAGCCGCGCACGACGCACTCTACGGGGAAAACCGTCGTGCGCCGGCAAAGCATCGCGCGACCCTCGAGCTCCTGCTCGTGATCGCGTAGCTGAGGAACTTCCCGGACGATCTCGGCGGTGCTCGCCGACAGCATGTGGTGCTCGACCTTGTCCTCGAGCTGCCGCAGCCACCACGCCGTGATCTGGGTGAGGACAGCGCCCTTGCGGGGGATGGTCTCGCCCATCACGACGTCGAAGGCGCTGACGCGATCGGTCGCCACGAGAAGGAGCCGCTCAGCGTCGACCTCGTAGACGTCGCGCACCTTGCCGCGTCGGAACGGCTTGAGCGGAAGAGCGCTCGCCTGCATCAGCATCAGACCCTCAGCTCATCAGGCCGAGCGGGCCTCGCTGTTTCGCCGGCGAAAAGTGGCGTCATCACGTCGCGCAGGAACTCGTCGACCTGCTCGGGCGCTCGCCCAACGAACCGTTTGGGGTCGATCGCGCCTTCCAGATCCTTGAGCTTCACCCCGAAGGATTTGTCTTTCGAAAGCCGGTCCAGCAGGTCGTTGGACTCGGCGCCATCCTTGAGCGCGCGGGCGGCGGCCTGACTGTGTTTCCTGATCACCTCGTGCGCGACCTGCCTGTCGCCTCCGGCACGCACGGCGCGCACTATCAGCTCCTCCGTCGCCATGAATGGAAGCTCGGCCGCTACTCGCCGCGCGATCACCGCGGGGTGAACCTCGAGGCCGCGGGAGATGTTGGCCATCAACAGTAGTATCGCGTCAGTAGCCAGGAACATTTCGGGAATCACGAGGCGACGGTTGGCGCTGTCGTCCAGTGTTCGCTCGAAGTACTGAACGGCATGCGTCGCATTGGCGTTCCCCTCGAGGGAGTTGACGAAGCGAGCCAACGACGCGATCCGCTCGGCGCGCATGGGATTTCGTTTGTATGCCATTGCCGACGAGCCCACCTGCTCGCTCTCGAATGGCTCCTCCATCTCGCCAAAGGATTGAAGCATGCGAATGTCGCCGCTGAACTTTGCCGCGCTGGCGGCAACTCCCGCCACGACCGACAGCACGAATGCGTCGAGCTTTCGCGTGTAGGTCTGCCCGGTAACCGGCAGCGAAGCGGGGAACGACACCCTCGCCGTCACCAGTTGATCGAGACGGCGAACCTTCTCGTGATCTCCCCCGAACAGCTCGAGAAAGCTGGCCTGCGTTCCCGTCGTTCCCTTCACGCCGCGGAATGGAAGCGTGCGCCGCCGGTAGTCGATGTCCGCGATGTCGAGAACGAGGTCCTGCATCCAGAGCGTCGCTCGTTTGCCGACCGTAGTCAGCTGGGCTGGCTGGAGATGCGTGTAGCCCAGAGTCGGCTGATCGCGCCACTGCTCGGCGAAAGCCGTTAGCGAGCGCAGCACCTCGAGCACGCGACCACGAAGAAGATCGAGTCCCCGCCGCATCAGGATCAGATCAGCGTTGTCGGTTACATACGCGCTTGTCGCCCCGAGATGAATGAACGGCTTGGCCGCGGGCGCGACGTCACCGAACGCGTAGACGTGAGCCATCACGTCGTGCCGGAAGCGCTTCTCGTAGGCGGCCACCGCGTCGAAGTCGATCTTGTCGAGATTGGCGTGCATCTGCCGGATCGCTTCCTCCGGAATCGCGACGCCCAGCTCGCGCTCCGCCTCCGCCAGCGCCAGCCAGAGACGCCGCCAGAGGCCATGACGCGTAGCCGGCGACCAGAGCTCCAGCATCGCTTGCGAGGCGTATCGTTCCGCGAGCGGTGAGCTATACCGGTGGGTTGACACTATTGCAGGCTGAATTCAGTGGCATAGATCTGCCCGCCGCGCTCGAAGTACAACCTGATCCCGCCGCGTCCAAAGGTCGTGAGAATCCGATTCACGTCCTGAGCGTTGGCGATCGGCGTGCGATTGATCTGGACGATCACGTCTCCGGACTGAAGTCCGATCTGTTGCTGCACACGGTCGCTCGCTCTGGTCACGAGCGCGCCCTGACGGCTCTGCAGCTGATACTGCGCGCGGATCGGAGGCGTCAGCGTTATCAGCTCGATCTCGCGGAGAACCGTCACTCGCGGAGCGTTCACGTCCGGCAGATCCACCACGGCGACGCTGATGGGAATCTCGCGCGCTCCGCGCTTGACGAGGATCGAGTCGCTCTCACCGACGCGGAGCTCCAGAAGCTCGGCGTACCAGTCGTACGGATTATGAAGCGTCCGATTCTGCGACCGAAGCATCAGATCGCCCGGACGAATCCCGGCGCGGTCCGCCGGCGACCCGGGGACGACTGACGCAACGACGACGCCCGCGTTGGAGCCGCCGGTGGCGGGACTGCGCGAGAGCTGCGGCTGGATTCCGATCCATGGGTGTCGGATGACCCCGTGTGCGAGCAGATCTTCTGTGACCCGGCGCGCGCGATTGATCGGAATCGCGAAACCGATTCCCACCGACCCGCCACTCGGCGAAAAAATGGAGCTGTTGACCCCGATGACTTCGCCGGCCGCGTTGACCAGCGGACCGCCCGAGTTCCCGGGATTGATCGACGCGTCGGTCTGGATCATGTCCACGTACACGCCCGCGCCCTCGCTCTGGCCCGCGAGATTCCGGCCGGTGCCGCTCACGACGCCCACGGTGACGCTGGGCTCCGAGTTGGCGAGGATGAATCCATAAGGATTGCCGATCGCGATCGCCCATTCGCCGATCAGCAGGTTGCTCGAAGTTCCGAGGGGCGCGACGGGAAGATTCTTCGCATCGATCTTGAGGACAGCCAGATCGTTCGTCTCGTCGATTCCGATGAGGCGCGCTGGATAGTTCGTCCCGTCCTTCATTGCCACGGAAATGCGCGTCGCGCCCGCGACGACGTGCGCGTTGGTCACGACCGCGCCGTCAGAGCGCACGATGAATCCGGAGCCGAGCCCGGCAGCGGCACGCTGCCCCGAGCGGCCGCCAAAGAACTGCTCGAACACGTCAGCGGGAACTCGCTCGACGACCTCCGTCTGTACGGTGACGACCGACGGCGCAACACGCGCCACGGCCTCCGTGATTGCAGTGCGGCGCGATGCGCTCACCGCGCTGGTCGTTGTCTCGATCTTTGTTGACTGCGCCGCAGAGGGAGTGCTGGACGCGCCCTGACACGCGGCGAGCGCAATTGCGCTAAAGAAGCGCGCGAACCGCATTGTCATGTGGACGAGCGGGACTTGGGCCGCCTGGCCAGCTGGCTCAGAAACTTGTCGATGCCGCGGTCGCTGAGCGGATGGACCACGAGGTTTCGCAACGCTTGCGGCGTAATGCAAACGATGTCCGCTCCGGCGAGGGCGCATTCCGCGAACTCCAGCGCTGAGCGAGGGGACGCGGCCATGACGTCGCACTCCTCCTCACCCGCCTCGAGCGCGCTCTTGATCTCGGCGAGAGTTCGCGTGCCCGACTGGCCGTAGTTCTCGAGCTCGTCCAGAGTGATCCGCACCGCGGCGGCTCCCGCCTTCGCGGCAATGATCGCCTGGGCAGCGCTGAAGACGAAGGTCGCGCATACCACCACACCCTCGGCCGTGAGCCGTGCCATTGGAACGAGCGAGTCCTCGACAAGGGGAATCTGAACCACGATATGATCGGAGACCTTCGCCAGCTCGCGCGCCTCGGCGTAGATGTCGCCTGACGTTACCGCCCCGACCGGAACGCAAATGGGGAAGGCAAACTCGCGCGAGATCTCCTCGAGGCGCTCCCTGGTGTTGGCATCGAGCGCGTCGCCGCCGGAGGCTGTGTCTGTGAACGCGACGCCGTCGGCGAGCCCCGCCGCCGCGGTGTTTCTGATTTCATCGAGATTCACGCTCTCGAGATAGATGTTCATTCCGTTCTCAGGTAAAGGTCGTTCGGATATTCCACTCGCTCGAGGAAGAGAGCGTGCGGCGGGGCAGGCTGAGAGACCTGGCTGTTGTCGTCCTGCGCGAGCAACTGCCCGATCACGGCCACTTCGCGCCGACCTTCGCCGATGTCCAGCATCGTGCCGACGAGGAAGCGCACCATATGATGGAGAAAGCGGTCGGCCTGAACGTCGAAGGCCAGTCCTCCTTCGCGCTCGCGCCAGGCAGCGCGCGATACCGTGCACCTGTGATCGTCGTTTTCCGGCGCCGTACCCTTGACGGCGAAGGCGCGAAACCGGTGCTCGCCCTCAATGGACCGCGCAGCATTCGACAAACGGTCGAAATCGAGCGGTTTTTTCCAAACCAACTCCCGATTTCGCCGAAACGGCGAGGATGCGAGATCGTCTGTGCCTATGTAGTAGCTGTAGCTGCGAGAGACCGCGCTGTAGCGCGGGTGAAACTCATCACGCATTTCGAAGGCTGCCGCAATCCATACATCGTCCGGAAGAATGGCGTTCATCGATCGTCGGAGAGCGAGCGCGCTCCATTTGTCAGGCACGCGTAATCCCGCGGCCTGCCCGCGCGCGTGTACTCCCGCATCTGTTCGCCCGGCGCCCACGACGGCGATGGGTGTCCCGCACAGCCGGGACACTGCCGCCTCGAGTTCACCCTGAACCGTCCGCTCATCGGCCTGCCGCTGCCAACCGGAAAAGCCCGCGCCATCGTAGTGCAACACGAGTTGCACGGAACGCGACAGCATCGCGTGAAATTACCCCCGGAAGACTCACTGTCAAGGAACGTAACCCATTGAAGATGATTGACTTTCGCCTGTCGGCTCGTCAATGTGGGACGGCCTCCCGCGCGCTCGCGCTCCACTCCTGATTTAGCACGATGGCACCTCGAACTCTCGCCGCACTATCAACAGCTCTCTCTTCCGTCGGAAATGTGGCGGAAGCATTGAACGCGCTTGCCCAGGACGTCTTGGAGCACGAGCGCAACGGGCACGTCGCGCTGTTCATCTATGACGCCAAGCGCGAGCTCCTGTCGGAGCGCCTGGTGCCGGCCCATGAGGGATTGCGGACCGCGCAGATAGAGGTAGCACTCGATCATCTTCCCACCGCCATACGCCGCGCGCTCGCGGCAGGAAAGCAGTTTGCCGATCTCGCCAGTGAGTCCGGCGACTATCAGAAGCTGCTCGGCGTCGGAGCAAATCCGGAGGCGGGCGTCCTGCTCTTGCGCGGGCTGTTGGTCGACGGCGAGCTAACGGGAGTGCTCGCCCTCTCGGAGCCGAAGACGCGCTTCGGCCACAGGCTGTCTGAAAAGGTCGCGCCAGCGGTGGACCTTTTCGCCCTCGCGTTCGCGCGGCTGGCGGAACGGCGCGCCCGCGAGGAAGCCGTTCGCGCGCTGGAAGATCTCACTCGCTCGCTCAACGAAGAGCACGCGCGCGCAGTGGGAGAGCTCCAGCGCAAGCTCTCCGAGGCGCACGCCGCCCTCAACGGGAAGGGAACCGGGGACACGATTCGCGTTACGCAGTTGAAGCGCGCGATCGAGGTGGCCTCGGTCGAAGCGAGAGCGACCGCGCAGCGATTGTCGGCGGTCGAGGAGCAAGTTCGCGTCGCGGTGACCAAGCTGGAGAAGGCCCACGTGCAGCTCCACGCACAGGGAGAAGCGCTGCAGACCCAGAGCAACATCATCTACCGGGTAGAGCAGACGCTCAAGGAGGCGATGGCGGGTCAGGACTCGCGCAAGGTGATCGAGGAGGTGCTCCAGATCGTTGCATCGAGAGAGCAAGCCTCGTCGCTGTAAGTCCGACACAATGAACGCCCCGCCATCGAACGCGCTCCAGGGCGCTATTCATAAGCTCGCCTTCCATGAGGCTCTGACCGCCGAGGACGCGGAAGCGGCGTTCAACATCGTCATGCAGGGCCAGGCGACCGCGGTGCAGGTCGCCGCTCTCCTGTCGGCGCTGCGGTCCACGGGAGAAAGTCCGGAGGTCGTGGCGGGAGTGGTGAGAGCGCTGAGATCGGCCATGATCTCAATCGCCGCCGACGATCCCGATGCGCTCGTCGATACCTGTGGCACCGGCGGTGGCGCCGTCTCGACGTTCAATATTTCGACGGCAGCAGCGATCGTGGCTGCTGGCGCCGGTGTCCGGATCGCCAAGCACGGGAATCGGTCGTTCACTTCGCGCTCCGGCAGCGCCGATGTGCTCGAAGCGCTGGGAGTCCCCATCGAGGTCACCGTTCCCGTGATGGAGCGCGCCCTCAGGGAGGCCGGAATCGTGTTCATGTTCGCGCCGCTGATGCACCCCGCCATGCGCCACGTCGGCGCGGTCAGGCGCGAGCTGGCGATTCCCACGGTGATGAACATCGTCGGTCCGCTGGCAAACCCGGCGCGGGCGGGGAGGCAGGTTGTCGGAGTCTCCGATCTCGAGAGGGCGCCGGTTCTGGCGGCCGCGTTGTCGGCTCTCGGGACGATCCATGCGCTGGTCGTACACGGCGAGCCCGGGCTCGATGAGGTATCACCCCTCGGGCCAACTCATGTCATCGAGGTCAGGAATGGCTCAACGACTCGCTGGACGATCAATCCCGAGGAGCACGGATTCAAAAAGATCCCGCCAGCGGATCTCGCCGGCAGCGAGCCGAGCGAGAACGCGCGAATCATCGAGAAGGTCCTGGAGGGCGGGGGACCAAAGGGGGCGCGAGCGGCAATCGTGCTCAACGCAGGCGCCGCGATTTACGTGAGCGGCCGTGTCAAGTCGTACGGAGAAGGAGTCGGCGCGGCGGCGAAGGCGATCGACTCGGGGGAGGCGAAATCAGTTCTTGAGCGCTTGAGGCGCGTCTACACAACTCCCGCAAAGAAAGCGACTTAGACGCTTTCCCTCTAGAATCTTCTCAACACCCCAACGACGATCCCCTGGATCGAAATGTCGTTCTCGTGAACGTAGATGGGGTTCATCGTTTCGTTCGCCGGCTGAAGTCGGATTCTCCCGTCCCGCTCGCGATAGAACTTCTTTACGGTGGCGGAGGTACCGTCGATCAGGGCGATCACCATCTCCCCATTGTCGGCACTGTGCTTCTCGTTCACGATGACGAAGTCGCCGTCCCGGATCTGCTCGTCGATCATCGAGTTACCCCGAACCCGGAGCACGTAGTGGTTGCCGCTGCGGCGGACCAGGTCCTCGGGGACGCCTATGGTCTCGGGCATCTGGATGGCTTCTATCGGCATGCCTGCCGCAACCGTCCCGAGCAGCTGCAGGGTAGCGGTCCGGGGAAATACCTCTGACGGAATCAGCTCGATGCCGCGGCTCTCGTTGTAGGCGCGCTTGATGTAGCCCTTGCGCTCGAGATTCGTCAGATGTTCGTGCACCGTAGCGAGGGAGTTATAGTTAAACTGCGTCGCGATCTCCTCGAAGCTTGGCGCGTAGCCGTGCTCATCCGAGTAGGTGGCGAGGTAGGTCAGAATCTCCCGTTGACGTTTTGTGAGCGACATATCCTTTTCCGCGGCTGGTTTTGAGAAAGGACCGGTCCGCCGATCCCACCGAACATTTGCCGAATTCCTACGTTAGCCGAAGATCGACCGAAGCGCAAGCTTTTTCTGACTGGACGCCACCGACCGGTACCCTCGGTGAGTTGACGGACGAAGCACGCGCTCGGGCCGCAACTCTGGGTCCTCGTGCGGCTGAGCTCGAGCGCATGGCGCGACGCGCGGGAAGCGTCCCGCCCTTCCGCGGCGCGCTTCAGGGCCGGCAGGTCGGGGTGATCGCTGAAGTAAAACGCTCTTCGCCATCCAGGGGGGTCATCAATCCCGGACTCGATCTCGCCGCGCAGGTAAGGGCCTACGAAGCGGGCGGCGCGGCCGCGATATCCGTACTCACCGAACCAACCAGATTCGGCGGCTCAGCCGACGATCTCGTCCTCGCGCGAAAGTCCGTCGCGCTCCCTCTGCTCAAGAAGGATTTTCACGTCGACGTGTCGCAGATCTTCGAGGCGCGGGTGCTTGGAGCCTCTGCCGCGCTCGTGATTGCCCGCGCCGTGGCGCCCGGGCGTCTCAAGGATCTCATCACCGCCGGAGCCGATGTGGCGCTCGAGATTCTGGTGGAAGTCCGCGACGAGCGAGAGCTCGATCTCGCGCTCTCCCTGAACGCCAGCCTGATCGGAGTCAACAACCGAAATCTGGAGACGCTGGAGCTCGACGCCGGGACGTCGCTCAGAATCCTGCCCCTCATACCGCGCGGCGTGGTGGCGATCGCGGAGAGTGGAGTGAAATCGGCCGCGGATGTGAAGCGCTTCGCGGACGCGGGCGCCGATGCGGTGCTCGTCGGCTCGGAGCTGTCGGGCGCGCGCCATCCTGAAGCGGTAGCGCGCTCTCTCACCGGCGTTGTGCGGACTGGTGGTGCTCGCAAAGGTTAAGTTCTGCGGCATGACGCGCCCCGAAGATGCCGCGCTCGCCGCCGAGATTGGCGCGAGTTACATCGGAGTCGTGTTCGCGGACGGCCCCCGTCGGGTCTCGCCGGCCCAGGGCCGCAAGATCCTCGACGCCGCGGGCACCAGGGTCAAGCGCGTCGGCGTGTTCGGCACCAATGAGCCCGAAGAAATCGAACGCTCGGTCGAGGAGGCGCATCTGGATGTCGTGCAACTGCACGCGGATCCGACGACCGCGGATGTGGCGGCAATCAGGGGCAAATTTCTGGGAGAGATCTGGGCGGCGATCAGAATCGCGGGAACGCACATTCCGGCACACGCCGAGCTGCTGTTCGATAAGGCTGACGCGGTTGTTCTGGATGCCAGGACTGGTCCCCGCCTTGGCGGCACCGGACACGCTCTCCCGTGGAACGATCTGGCGCGGGATCTCGCCCTCGATAGAGGAAGCTGCGCGGTCGTGCTCGCGGGAGGCCTGAGCCCATACAACGTCGTCAGCGCGATCAGGACGCTCGCGCCCGATATCGTCGATGTCTCCTCGGGAGTCGAGAGCGCGTCCGGCATCAAGGATCCGTGGCTAATGCGGGAGTTCTACGCGGCGGCCACCGGACTCCATCCTCGCTAGCCGTGGCGACGGAAACCCATCACCGTTTCGGCGCGTTCGGCGGGCAGTACGTGCCAGAGACGCTGATCCCCGCGCTCGACGAGCTGGATGCCGCATTCGACCAGGCGATCCGGGACCCGGAGTTCCAGCGCGAGCTGGACCGCCTGCTCAAGGAATACGTCGGGCGTCCATCTCCGCTCAGCACCGCGCCGCGACTGTCCCAGGCGGTTGGGTGCGACGTGTATCTCAAGCGCGAGGATTTGAATCACACCGGCGCGCACAAGATCAACAGCGCACTGGCGCAGGCGCTGCTGGCGCAGCGGATGGGCAAGCGACGCATCATCGCGGAAACGGGCGCGGGCCAGCACGGAGTGGCGACGGCGACCGTGTGCGCGCGCTTCGGCCTCGATTGCACGGTCTACATGGGCGAAGAGGACATGCGACGGCAGGAGCTCAACGTCTATCGCATGCGGCTCATGGGAGCCAAAGTAGTCCCCGTCCTTTCGGGAACGCGCACCCTCAAGGACGCGACCAGTGAAGCGATTCGCGACTGGGTCACGAACGTCAACGACAGCTACTACATCATCGGCTCAGTCGTCGGTCCGGCGCCGTATCCTCGAATGGTCCGCGATTTCCAGTCAGTCATCGGACGCGAAGCAAAGGCCCAGATGCTCGAGACGGCCGGTCGGGCGCCATCCAGCGTGGTGGCGTGCGTCGGTGGCGGATCCAACGCTATGGGAATATTCCACGCCTTCGTGGCGGACCTGGCGGTGGAACTGGTGGGAGTCGAAGCGGCGGGAAGGGGACTCGACTCGGGCGAGCATTCCGCCTCCCTCCAGCGCGGCGTTCCGGGGGTCCTCCACGGCTCGCTCAGCTACCTGCTTCAGGATGAAAGCGGCCAGGTTCATCCCGCGCACTCGATCTCAGCAGGGCTCGACTATCCTGGAGTCGGGCCCGAACACTCCTACCTCAAGGAGACGGGCCGTGCCCTCTACGTCTCGGTCACCGACGACGAGGCAGTCGAGGGGCTGGGAATACTCAGCCGGCTGGAGGGGATCATCCCCGCCCTGGAAACGTCACACGCGGTCGCCTGGGTCGTCAAAGAGAAAGAGCGGTGGAACAAGGGCGACGCGGTGCTTATCTGCATCAGCGGTCGAGGTGACAAGGATCTCGCGCAGATAACTGAAATGGGACTACTTCCCGGATGACAACGTCGGTTCCACCAAAGACTGAGGATCGTGAGCTCGATGAGCCATCGTTCCCGATTGTTTACGTCACAGACCTGCTCAAGGCCTTCGTGAAGGCCGTTCGTGCGCATCAGCTCTATCTGCCGAACAATCCGATGCACGCCCGCTCCCTCGAAGCTGTGAGGGAATCGTTCGCCACGCTCTGGACGCACACCGACGAAATCGATCTCCAGGTGGTCGAAACACGCCTCGAGTGGGAAGGGCGGGTCGTTCTCGATGAGGAGGAGCGCACCAGCGACAACATCGCCTGGCTCCTCTACAAGGACGGCGTTCGGGAGCTGAAGATGCTCAAGGGGTTCGAGGAGGAAGAGCTTGGCGTGTTCTTCGGCCTCCTGCAGCGCGTGAGAAAGGCGACTGATGACGACGACGACCTGCTCACGCTGATGTGGGAGCGTGAATTCGTGACGCTGCAATACCGATACGTCGATCTCACCCAGGAAGGCGGACCCGGCGTCGAGTCCATGGAGCGGGCTGAGCAAAAGGAACAGATTCTTTCGCCGGCGCAGGCCGAGGCCGGTCTCGAATCGACCCAGTCATCCATCGCCAAGATGGACGAGTTCGACGCGACGCTCTATTTCCTCGACGATCGCGAAGTCGAATATCTGCAGGGCGAGATCAAGCGGGAATTCTCCACCGATTTGCGGCCGGCCGTAATCGCATCGCTCCTCGACACATTCGAGAACCAGAAGGACCCGACCGTACGCGAGGAGATCTGCGGACTGCTCGACTATTTCCTCCTCATTCTCCTCTCCTCCGCGCAGTATCGCAACGCCGCGTACTTACTGCGCGAAGCAAGCGTCACCGCCAACCGCGCCCCCGAGGTCCTGGAGCCGCAGAAGAATCGCCTCATACAGCTCGGCGAGCTAATGAGTGATCCCAAGCCGCTGGGACAGCTCCTTCAGGCGCTAGAGGATTCGCCGCTTCGCGCCCCCCAGCACGAGCTGGACGAGCTGTTCGGAATCCTCTTGCCGCGTGCGCTGGAGACAATTCTCAGCTGGATCGGACGCAGCAGCAATCCTCCGCTCAAGATGCTGCTCGAGGTCGCGGCCGGTCGTCTGGCCAGCAGCAACAGCGCGGAGCTCATCCGACTCATCGGGTCGGACGACGAAGCAGTTGTCCTCGAAGCGATCCGCCGAGCGGCGGCGCTCAAGTCGCCCGCCGCGGTACCGGCGCTCGGCAAGATGCTCACAGTCGGAGAGCCCGAAATGCGTGTCGCCGCCGTGACGGCGCTCACGGAAATCGGCTCGGCCGGCGCAATGCAGATGCTCGAGCGGGCGCTGATCGACGAGGACCGCGAAGTCCGCATCGTCGCCGTGCGCGCACTCGGCGCTCGCAACGCCAGGGCGGCGACGCCGCGAATCGAGGCAGCGATCAAGGGCAAGGAGCTGCGTGAGGGCAACCTTACCGAGAAGATGGCCTTCTTCGAGGCATATGGTCTCCTTTGCGGCGACGCGGGGGTCACACTCCTCGACGGCCTGCTCAACGCCAAGGGCTTCATGGGCAAGAAGGACGACGCCGAGATGCGCGCCTGTGCCGCGATGGCGCTGGGGAAGATCAATACCACGAAAGCGATGGAGTCTCTCAATCGCGCGTCAGGCGAGAAGGATGTGATCGTCAGAAACGCAGTCAGCCGCGCGATTCGGGGAGGAACCGCGTGACGGCCGAGGCCACGAAGAAAGCTCCGGCCATGAAGACAGTCGCCGGCGACGGAGACAGGGCATCAGGCGCCAACGTCCGACGCGGGGGAAGAAATTTCATGATCGCGTTCTACGCCGCGCTGCGGGCGATCAAGCTATATCCGCTCGAGCACAGCGCCGTGCAAAAAACGCTGATCGAGCTTTCGCATGTCGCCGAGGAGCTGCGCGCCGAAGAGGGTGAGCTCGAGTTCAGAGTCTCGGGAGAGTTCATCTTCATCAACGCGACGCGGCTCAGGCTCGATCTCAGCAACTACGCCACATTCGGACATATCCTGACGCTCTGCAAGCTCGCCGGCATCGGCGCGATTCACGTCGGCACTGACGGGACGGCTCGCGACTGGACGCTGCTCCTGTCGCTGATGGGCGGTGAAACCAAGAATTCGCCCGCCGAGAGATTCGAGGAGATTCAGTCCAGGCTCAAGGACGCGAAGATCGAGACGTTCCAGCTCGACGCTCCCACCGAAACCGCGACCGACCGCGAGTTCAACGAGGAAGCAAAGGCTGCGGCCAACCGCACCTACTCCCACTCGGTTGCGGTCACCAAAGACGTTATCAATTCGGTCCGCATTGGCAAGACGCCGAACATCAGGAAGATCAAGCGCGTGGTGCAGGGAATCGTCGATCAGGTTCTGAACGAAGAGACATCACTCATTGGACTGACCGCGATCCGCGACTATGACGAATACACGTTCACGCACTCGGTGAACGTGTGCATTTTCTCAATCGCGCTCGGCCGCCGTCTCGGCATGACCAAGCTGCAGCTGTATGAGCTGGGCCTCGCCGCGCTGATGCACGATATCGGCAAATCGCGTGTTCCGATCGACCTCCTGCAGAAGACCGGCGAGCTCACCGACGAAGAGTGGAAGTGGATGGCCGCCCACCCGTGGCTTGGCGTGCTGGTGCTTTTCCAGTTCCGCCGCCAGCAGGAAGAGCTTTCGTATCGCGCCATGACGGTGTGCCAGGAGCACCACATGAAAATTGATTTGACTGGCTACCCGAAGTCCATTCGCCCGCGGCAGGTCAGCCTTCTCAGCAAGATCGTCTCGATCGCCGACGGCTACGATGCGGCCACATCGAGGCGTGTCTACAGGACGGAAGTAATCGCTCCCTCGGCTGTTCTCGAGGAGATGCGCGACAATCCGCGCCGCGGATTGGATCAGGTGCTCGTGAAGGCATTCATCAACCTGCTGGGCATTTACCCGGTCGGAACGCTGATTGTGCTCGACACATTCGAGCTCGCCGTCGTCTCGGCGGCCAATCCTAATCCGGAGGCGCTCTCGAGACCGATCGTCAAGATCATCAGCGACGCGCAGGGGCATACGATTAGTCCGCCCCTGCAGGTGGACCTGGCCGTTCCGGAGGCGGGAGGGCAATATGCCCGGACCATCATCAAGACGGCGGACCCCGATCGCTATGGCATCACCCCCGGCGACTACCTCATCTAACTCCATAACGCGTCGCTTCGACGCGCTAAAAAAAGAATCCCGCCGCGCCCTGGTCTGCTATGTGACGGCAGGCCACCCCGACGTCGGCCGTTCTCTGGAAACGCTGCGCGCGCTCGAGGACGGCGGCGCCGACATCATCGAGCTTGGCGTGCCCTTCTCGGACCCGATCGCGGACGGTCCTGTGATCCAGGCCAGCTCGCAGCAGGCGCTGGAGAAGGGAATGACGTACGACGGCGTGCTCGCTCTTCTCGAGCGCGCAAAGCCCCGAGTCCCGGTCGTTCTGTTCAGCTACCTGAATCCGATTCTCGCGGCGGGCCCGGACGCCCTGACGAGAGCGGCAGATGCAGGGGCAAGCGGGATTCTCGTCACCGACATTCCGGTCGGGGCGGATCCCGCGCGCGAGGAGTGGCTTGGCGCCAGTCCTCTGGCCTTCATCAGGCTCGTCGCTCCGACGACTCCGCGCGACAGAATGGCCGAGATCGCGCGGCACGGCAGCGGATTCGTTTATCTTATCAGCCGGCTCGGTGTCACCGGTGTCCAGCAAACTACCGCGGCATCATTGCCCGAGACGATCCAGCGCCTTCGATCCACGACCACGCTTCCGATTTGCGTTGGATTTGGAATCTCCACCCCGGAGCAGGCGCGCAGCGTCGGGAAGCTGGCCGACGGAGTCGTGGTCGGCAGCGCGCTCGTGAGCGCGGCTGAGCATGGCCCAGAGGATGTTCTGAAGCTGACACGTAGTCTGCGAGAGGCCCTTGATGACTAGCGACCCGGCGTCGAAGAGAAAGGTGGCGCGGGACGCTCGACCGAGGGCGCGCGCGTGACGACCACCGATGTCGTCACCCTCAAGGGGATGCGATTTCACGCGCGCATCGGCGTGCTGCCGCACGAGGCCGAGATCGCGCAGTCGATCGAGGTCGACGCGTCGCTTTGGGTTCGCCGCAGCGGTGAACGGCCCACCGCCAGGGACATTGTCGACTATCGGCGCGTGTACGACCTCGTGGCGGAAGTGGTGACGCAGGGCCACACCAACTTTCTGGAGGAAGTCGGAGAGCGAATCGCAAAGCGCGCGCTCGATCTCCCGCTGGTCGAGCGCGTGCGCATAGCCGTGCGAAAACCCAACGTCGCGCTGCCGGGACCGCTTGCGTACGCGGAAGTCGCCCTCGAGCGAGAGCGTGCGTGAGAGATGTCGCTTACATCGCGCTCGGCTCCAATCTCGGCCAGCGTGAGGTATTTTTGGCGGAGGCGCGACGCGCGATCTCGGCCCTCGCCACGACGCGGGTACTGGGTCACACCGACGCCGAAGAGACCGCTCCGATCGGACCGGTCGCGCAGGGCCCCTTTCTCAATCAGATGATCGCCATCGAAACCGAGCTTTCGCCGCAGGATCTGCTCGCCGAGCTCAAGCGAATCGAAACCAACGCGGGCCGCGTCCGCAGCGCGCGCTGGGGACCGCGAACGCTGGATCTCGACATCGTGCTGTTCGAGAAGCAGAGCGTGCGCGAACCCGGCCTCACCGTACCACATCCCGAACTGACGAATCGCGATTTCTGGCTGAGAGAGCTTGCCGCACTGAGGAGCTCGCGTGGCGGATAAGCCCAAGCCGGAGGATCGCCCCATCACCGTCCGGGACTTCGCCGAGCGCAAGCGCAAAGGCGAGAAGCTGGTTGTGATGACGGCGTACGACGCGCTCTTTGGACGGCTCGTGGATGAGTCGGGTGTGGACGCCATCCTCGTCGGCGACTCGGTCGGGACGGCAGTGATGGGATACACGTCGACGCTGCCGGTTACGCTCGATCACATGATCTACCACGCGTCCGCCGTGCGACGCGGCGTTAAGCGCGCGCTGATCATCATCGACATGCCGTTTCTCTCGTATCAGGCAAGCATCGAGAGCGCTGTGCTCAATTGCGGGCGCGCCATTCAGGAGACGGGCGTGACCGCCGTAAAGGTCGAAGGCGGAAGCTCCGAGATGCTCGATACCGTTCATGCCCTGGTGCGCACCGGGATTCCGGTGATGGCACACATCGGCTTCACGCCGCAATCGGTCAACACGATCGGGGGCGCGCGTGTTCAGGGACGCGAAGAGGAAGGCGCGGAGAGATTGATCGGCGAGGCAAAAGGCCTGGAGGAAGCGGGCGCATTCGGGATCGTGCTGGAGCTCGTACCGGCGCCCGTCTCGGCGCGCATCACTGCCGCGGTCGGCATTCCGACAATCGGCATCGGAGC
>DHJM01000152.1:0-7657 GCA_002404335.1 Gemmatimonadales bacterium UBA4720 | reverse complement strand
ACGTTCAAGCCCAAGTTTCTCAAGCGCTACGCCGAGATGGCCCCGGAGGTCCGCTCGGCCATTGGAAGCTGGGCGCGCGATGTTCGCAGCGGCGCATATCCGGATGCCGAGCATAGCTTCTGAGCATGAAGTCGGTCGGGACCATTGACGAGATGCGCCACGTGATTGCGGGGGTGCGAGCAAAAGGGAAGAGCATCTCCTTCGTGCCGACGATGGGCGCGCTCCACGAGGGTCATCTCACGCTGATCGACGAAGCGAAACGGGTGGCCGATTCGGTCGTGATGAGTGTCTTCGTCAATCCCCTTCAGTTCGGACCCAGTGAGGACTTTGACCGGTACCCGCGCACGCTTGACGACGATGCGAAACTGGCCTCAAAGAGGGGCGTGGATTTCCTGTTCACTCCGACGCGGGAAGACATGTACCCCGAACATGCTCCCGTCGTGATCGTCCATCCCGGCAGCGTAGGAAAGGAGTGGGAAGGCGCGGTGCGACCGCGTCACTTCGAGGGCGTGCTCACTGTAGTGGCCAAGCTCTTCCACATCATCATGCCAGACGTGGCTGTTTTCGGCCAGAAGGATCTACAGCAGGCGGCGGCCGTCAAAGCCATGGTTCGCGATCTCAACTTTCCGGTGGGAATTCTTGTCGCGCCCACCGTGAGGGAGGATGATGGCCTGGCGATGTCGAGCAGGAACCGATACCTCTCCGCGAAGGACCGTGAGCTGGGGCTCATTCTTTCGAAAGCCCTTTTTGCGATGCGCGACGCTTTCGGCAGGGGAGAGCGGCGGGCGAGCGCACTCGAGGCGATCGGTTGGCGGATGCTCGAACGCGTGGCGGGGCTCACGCCCCGCTATCTCGCCGCAGTGAATGCCGACACCTTTCAGCGTGTAAACAACGTACGCCACGGCGATGCGGCCGTCGGCGCCGTGCGGGTCGGCGAAACCAGATTGATCGACAACATCATCTTCTGAATGGTCCGTCTCCAGAGCTCGGGTTTGCCGACGTGGGCGCAGGTGAGCGAGCGGCGTCTGGCCCACATCGCGCGCGTGACGTCGCTGCTGCGCGCGTGGGGCGCAGCGATGCGCCTGACGGCAGACGAAGCGAATGCGTGGATCGATGCCGGCACGTGGCACGACGCGCTGCGCGATGCGCCGATCAGCGAGCTGCGCGAGATCACGGGTGATCGGAAGTCCCCCGACGGATTGCTGCACGGTCCCGCGGTCGCGATAAAGCTCGAAGCCGAGGGAGAGCGGAGACAGACTCTGCTCGACGCCATTCGATACCACACCGTTGGACACGCGAGCTGGGATCGCACGGGACGCGCGCTGTACATGGCGGACTATCTCGAGCCGGGCCGCAAATTTCTCGCCGAGGATCGCGGCTTTCTCGCCACTCAGGTGCCGCACAACTTCGACGGCGTATTTCGCCAGGTCGTGCGCTTCCGCCTCGAGTGGTCGGTGCGCGAGGGCAATCACATCTTCCCCGAGACCGTCGAGCTCTGGAATAGTCTGCGGTGACCGACCCGCCGCCACGACCGCGCCGGCGACGCTACGGCAGAATCATTCTCGTTCTACTGATTCTGTGTGTGGTCGGGTGGATCGTCTGGCTGGTCATCAGCGCGTTCTCCACGCCGAAGGTGAGCTACGCGCCCGATGATGCGCGGGCTCCGGAGGGAACCCGCATCAAGGTGGAAGTTCTGAACGCGACGAAGACGAAGGGCCTCGCCCGCCGCGCGACGCTGTATCTGCGAGACCGCGGCTTCGATGTTGTTGGCTCTGGCAATGTGACCGAGCAACGCGCGACCACCATTGTCTACGATCGATCTTCGCATCCGGATTGGGCGCGTCTCGTTGCTCGCGCTATGAATGCTCCGATCGCGACACGTCCCGACAGCTCACGCTACCTGGACGTTACCGTCCTCATCGGGGCCGACTGGCGCCCGCCGCCGCTGCCGTTCCACCCGTAGCTGCCCGCACGCCGCGGCGATGTCCATCCCGCGGCTCTTTCGCACCGCGACCTCGACGCGCTGAGCCCTCAGACGCCGCGCGAACCATTGGATCTGTTGGGGCGAGCTCGGGGTGAAGTCTCCGGCGCCACCGGGATGGAGCGGAATGAGATTCACGAAAGCGCCACACTCGCGCGCCAGCTCGGCGAGCTGCGTGGCCTGCTCGCCCCCGTCATTGATTCCGCCCAGCATCACATACTCGAATGTCACTCGCCGCTCGAAGACTTTCGCGGCTTCGATGACGCTCGCGAGCGGGTACTTGGTGTTGATAGGCATCAGCGACTGGCGGAGCTCGTCGTTGGGTGCGTGAATCGAGATCGCCAGCCGAAATTGCTCCGGGCGTTCTCCCAGCGCGACGATCCCGGGGAGCACTCCGACCGTCGAAACTGTGATATGCCTGGCCCCGATTCCCAGGCCGGCGGGCGAGTTGAGAACGGTGAGCGTCGGATCCACCGCTCTCCAGTTCATCAGCGGCTCTCCCATCCCCATGAAGACGACATTCGTGATCGGCTTTTCTGGAGAAAGCAGCTTCATCTCGCGCACCTGTCCGGCGATCTCGAACATCTGGAGATTGCGGGTGAAGCCCATGGCGCCCGTCGCGCAGAACGCGCACTGAAGGGCGCAGCCGGCTTGCGACGAAATGCAAAGGGTCATGCGCATGCCTTCGGGAATCGCGACCGTCTCGATGAACTCGCCGTCGTCGAGGCGAAAGAGAAACTTCTCCGTCCCGTCGCTCGACGTCTGCCGGGTTGCCAGCGCGAGGCGCGGGATTGTGAAGTGTTCCTCGAGCAGGTTCCGGAAGGCGACGGACAGATCGGTCATGGACGCGAAACTCTCGGCCGGGTTCTGCCACAGGTGCCGCACGACCTGAGATCCGCGGAAGGGTTTCTCACCGTGCCGCACGGCGAAGCCGCGGAGCAGCTCCTCGGCTTCCGAAGGGAGCATGTTGAGGAGGTTCTGCTTCGCGGGCAAATCCTCCCGACGTGTGTTTTTGTCTGCCATGCTCCTTCCACCAAGTCTATGCAACTACTAAATTTAACCCCTCTCGATGCCTTATTCGACCCACACATCCCGGCGCTGACCTCCACGGCCCCTTCATCCCGTTTCGCGACGGCCACGCGCTCTCATCTAGGCGGAGAGCTCAGGGCGTCTCACGTCGGCGCCAACGTCAAACTCGGCGGTTGGGTCCACCGCACGCGAAACCTTGGCGGAATCGTTTTCCTCGATCTTCGCGATCGCGCGGGACTCGTCCAGATATCGTTCGATCCGAAATGGACGCCGGCTGACGTAATCGAGCGCGCCGGCAAGCTTGGTCTCGAGACCGTGATTACCCTCGAGGGTGAAGTCGCCGCGCGCCCGGTCGAAATGAGGAACGCGGAGATGGAGGCCGGCGAAATAGAGGTGAGGGCACGCGATTTCAAGGTTGTCGGACCGGCCGAGACTCCGGCGATCCCCGTCGCACGCGGCAAGGGGGAGAAGCTTCCGGCCGAGGAGCTGCGCCTCAAGCATCGCAACCTCGATCTGCGCCGCTTCGAGCTGCAGAAGAATCTCATTCTCAGACATCGACTCCAGCAGGCGACGCGCCGCTTTCTCGATGAGCGTGGCTTTCTCGAGATCGAGACTCCGATCCTCACCAAGCCGACTCCCGAAGGCGCGCGCGACTACGTCGTGCCGAGCCGCGTGCATCCGGGCGAGTTCTACGCGCTCCCGCAGTCGCCGCAGCTATACAAGCAGCTGCTGATGATAGCGGGCTTCGACCGGTATTTTCAGATCGCCCGCTGCTTCCGCGACGAGGATCTCCGCGCCGACAGGCAGCCGGAGTTCACGCAGATCGACATCGAGGCGTCGTTCATCGCGCCCGACGACATCATCTCGCTCACTGAGGGAATGCTGGCCGCGCTGTTCAAGGAGTCGGGATACGACATTCCGCCCAGGTTCGAGCGTCTGACCTATGCCGACGCCATGGAGCGCTTTGGTTGCGACCGGCCCGACCTTCGATACGCTCTCGAAGTATTCGACGCGAGCGAGGTTTTTCGCGGCTCGGAGTTCGGCATAGCCAACTCGGCTCTCGCGGCCGGTGGGCGCGTTCGCGGAATCAGGATCCCGGGCGGTGCGGCGCTTTCTCGCAAGCAAGTGGACGAGATCGAAGCGATCGCGAAGTCGGCGGGCGCGGGCGGATTGATTCGACTCAAACGGGGAGCGAGCGGGCTCGAGGGTCCGGCGGCGAAGTTTGTGAGCGAGAGCGGCGCGCAGCGGCTTGCAATTGGGGAGGGGGACCTCTGCCTCCTGGTCGCTGGTGCGGAGCACGTGACCAGCCCCGCGCTGGACCGCGTGCGTCAGGATGTCGCGCAGCGGCTCGCAATGGTGCCTGATGACAAGAGATCATTTCTCTGGGTTACCGATTTTCCATTGTTCATCCGGGAGCAGAATGGCGCGCTCAGCTCCGTGCATCACCCGTTCACGGCGCCCAACCCCGAGGACATCCAGCTTCTCGAGTCGTCGCCGGAGAAGGTTCGCGCGCTCGCTTACGACGTCGTGTTCAACGGCACCGAGCTCGGCGGAGGCAGCATTCGTATCAACGATCCGACGTTGCAGCGGAAGGTGCTGTCGCTCCTGGGAATCGATTCGCAAACCGCGCAGCTCCGGTTCGGGTTTCTGCTGGACGCGTTGAGCGCCGGCGCGCCTCCGCACGGCGGCATTGCGCTCGGTATGGACCGAATCGCCATGATGCTCGCGGGCGCGTCGTCCTTGCGCGATGTCATCGCTTTTCCGAAGACCACAGCGGCGAGAGCGCTGTTCGAGAACGCGCCCTCCGCCGTTCCACCCGAAGACCTGAGGGATCTCCATCTTCAGACCATGACGAATTGACGTGAGCGAAGAGACAACGATTCAGCGCCTCTCGACTGAAGGGGCGGACATGCTGACGCTGGCCGGCGTCAACGACGAAAACCTGGTCGAGCTGGCGCGCCAGACGGGAGCGAAGATCGCGCTCCGCGGCGAGACGCTGGCAGTAAGCGGAAGCGCGGAATCAGTTGCGCGGGCCATCCCGATCGCCCAGCGCATGATCGACACCGCCAAGCAACAAATGCCGATGACCGCCGACGATGTGCTCCGCATGAGCATGGAGGGTCCGCGCGAGGGCAACGGAAACGGCGTGGACAACGAGACGCGCATCGTTCTTCCCGGTGTCCGGAAGATCATTCAGGCCAAGACAAACGGTCAGGCCGAGTACATGAAGCTGATGGCGGAGAACGACATCGTCGTCGGCATTGGTCCGGCTGGCACCGGCAAGACTTACCTCGCGGTGGCGGCGGCGGTGGACGCGCTCGCGCGTAAGCGCGTTCGTCGAATCGTTCTCGCGCGTCCCGCGGTCGAAGCCGGCGAAAGCCTCGGATTTCTTCCCGGAGACATGCAGCAGAAGGTCGATCCATATCTGAGGCCGCTCTACGACGCGCTCGAGGACATGATGCCCCACGAGCGCGTGCTGAAGTCGCTGGAGACACGCACCATCGAGATCGCGCCCCTCGCTTACATGCGCGGACGAACGCTCGCCGATGCATTCGTCATTCTCGACGAAGCCCAGAACGCGACGACCGCGCAGATGAAGATGTTCCTGACCAGACTCGGCGTTAACTCGAGGGCAGTGATCACCGGCGACAAGACGCAGATCGACTTGCCCAAGAGGGAAGATTCGGGACTCGTTCAGATCGAGCGCATACTGCCGGGCATCGAAGGCATCGGGTTCTATTATCTCACCGAAGCCGATGTCGTCCGCCACCGGCTGGTACGCGAGATCATCAAGGCATACGCAGAAGACTCGGGCGCCTGAGCAGCCGCGCGCGCTGACCAGATGAAGCAGCTTCCGCGCGGGCTCGCGATCGATATTTCGTCGAGTGTGCGGCGTCTCAGCGTGTCGCGTGCGAGAATAAGAGACGCCGCTGTCGCCGCGCTCAAGGCCGAGCGCGCAAAGGACGCCATGCTGTCGATCACGTTCGTCGGGCGGGCAACAATGTCACAGCTCAACCATCGCTACCTCGGTCACCATGGACCGACCGACGTGATTTCGTTCGGACTCGACCGGATCGGGAAACGCGGTGCCGTCGTGGGAGATGTCTATATTTGCGCCGAGGTCGCCCAGGAAAACGCGCGCCGGCAGGACATACCGGCTGGAGAGGAGCTGTTGCGTCTCGTAGTGCACGGAACGCTTCATGTGCTTGGCCACGATCACCCGACGGGCGAAGGACGGACCACGTCGCGGATGTGGCGGAGACAGGAAAGGATTCTCGCGCGTGTCCTCTAACCGGTTGATGGACGATTTCAACGCCGGGAACCCGGCGGCTCTGGCGCGCGTCGTCAGCATCGTCGAGAACCATCGCGACGGATTCGAGGAGATACTCAGCGATCTGCATCCGCGGACGGGACGGGCGCGGCGAATCGGCTTGACCGGGCCGCCCGGCGCGGGGAAGAGTACGATCACCGCGCTCCTCGTGAAGCGATTTCGTGACGCGGGTCTCACGGTTGGAGTGATCGCTGTGGATCCCACGTCGCCCTTCACTGGCGGCGCGTTGCTCGGCGATCGCGTGCGCATGGAGAGCGTCGCGCTCGATCCCGGCGTCTTCATCCGTTCGATGGCGACGCGTGGCTCGCTTGGCGGTCTTGCCGCCGCGACGCGGGAAGTCGCCGACGTCCTCGATGCATTCGGCTTTGATCGGTTGCTGATCGAGACCGTGGGTGTGGGCCAATCAGAGCTGGACGTCGCTCGGACGGCCGACACGACTGCGTTGATTCTCGTCCCGGAATCCGGCGATTCGATCCAGACGCTCAAGGCGGGGGTGATGGAGGTGGCTGACATTTTCGTCGTCAACAAGGCCGACCGGCCCGGCGCCGATCGTTTGCGCAACGACGTCGAGCTGATGCTGGGGCTGCGCAAGGGCGTTTCGTTTGGAAACGTTCCAGCGCACCACGGAATCGATCTCAAGCGCATGAATCCCGCGCGCGCGGCGCGCGAAGCTGCTGCCGCGCCGACCCCCGCCCAGTGGACGCCACCGGTGTTGAGCGCGATCGCGACCAAGGAAGAGGGAATCGCCGAGCTCGTGGCGGCACTCGACCGTCACTTCGCTTATCTTGAGCAGAGCGGGAAGCTCAGCGCGCGCAGGCGCGAGCGATTGCGGGAGCGCGTGATGGATATCGTGGAGCAGAAAATCCGCGTCCGCCTCTGGAAGGACACGGCCACGATGAGTCGGCTCGAGCTGCAGCTGCCATCGGTTGAACAGGGACGCTCCACCCCGTTTGCCGTCGCCGACGAGCTGTTGCGACAGAGCGGTGAGCTCGTAAGTGGAGAAGAGGATAAATGACGAAACTCAAAAGCCCCGGCTCCAAAGGCGCCGCCGACAAGGAATTGATCGCGACGATCGAGGAACAGAGCGCCGAGCTCCGTCTTCTCCGCAAGGAAGTCGCTGAGTGGCGGAAGAAGTACGAGAAAGGCGAGGTGCGCGACATCGCCTTCACCAACTCGGAGAAGGAGCTTCGCCCGATTTACTCGCCACTTGATGCTGCCGAGACCAGCGCCGAGGCGCTCGGGATGCCCGGCTTCTATCCGTACACGCGAGGCGTTCACCCAACCGGGTATCGCGGCCGCTTGTGGACGATGCGGCA
>DHJM01000164.1:15239-16612 GCA_002404335.1 Gemmatimonadales bacterium UBA4720 | reverse complement strand
CCGCGGCCGTGGGTCGCAATCACCAGATCGTTGTCACGTGGATGGATCGCCAGATCGCGCACCGCGACGGCTGGGAAATCTCCGCCCTTGTACCGCGACCACTGCGCGCCTCCATCGAGCGAGATCCAGAGTCCGAACTCGGTACCGAGGAAGAGGAGGTTTGGATTGACGAGATCCTGCCGAATCACGTGTGCGTAGCCGCGGACCGGACTGCCGGCCTCGATGAGCGACTTCCAGGTTTTGCCGTAGTCCGTCGACTTGTACGCGTAGGGGCGCATGTCGCCGAAAGTGTGCAGGTCGAACGTCGCGTACACGGTGCCGGGGTCGAAATGCCCCGCGTCCACATATGACACCCACGCCGACTTCGGCAGCCCGGCAATGTTTCCGACGACGTTGCTCCACGCTTTGCCGCCGTCGCGGGTGACCTGAAGATTTCCGTCGTCGGTCCCCGCCCAGATCACGTTCGGATCCTTTGGTGATTCTGCGATGGCGTAGATCGTCTCGTGCGTCTCGGCCGCCGAGTTGTCGACCGTGACGCCGCCGGACTGTTCCTGGAGCTGCTTGGACGGATCGTTCGTGGAGAGATCGGGCGAGATGCGATCCCAGGTCTGGCCGAAATCGCGGGTGCGGAAAAGGAATTGCGAGCCGACGTACAGCGTTCCGTTCCTGGTTGGACTGACGTGAATCGGCGCGTTCCAGTTGAAGCGAAGCTTCTTCTCCTGATAGCGCGGGAGTGGCTTGATCGGGCGCGTCTCATGCGTTTTCCGGTTCACGCGCACGATATCTCCACCCTGAGATTCCGCGTAGAGATAGTTCTGATCGGTGGGATCCACGAACATCCAGAATCCATCTCCTCCGTACATGTTCTCCCATCTGCTGTTGGTGATGCCTCCCGGGTACTCGGAGTCGCCGACCCAGGAGCTGTTATCCTGGAGACCGCCATAGACGTGATAGGGACGGTCGTTGTCGAGACTCACGTGATAGAACTGCGAGACCGGAAGGTTGTCCCCCTTCCACCACTTGTTGCCGCCGTCGTAGGAGTACCAGACGCCACCGTCGTCGCCAGTGATGACACGATCGGTGCTCGTCGGATCGATCCAGACGTCGTGAAAGTCGCCGTGCGCTCCGTTGCTGATCCCGCTGAAGCTCTGGCCACCATCCGAGCTGACGACAAGCGGACCATCGGGCTTGAAGATGCGGTTCTCATCCTTCGGATCGACGATGAGATTCGCGAAGTAGAACGGGCGCCAGATCATCGCCTGGCTGCGGTCGCGCATCTCCCACGTGCGCCCGCCGTCGCTCGACCGGTAGAGCGCGTTCTTTGGTGGAGCTGCTTCGACGAAAGCGTAGACGACGTTCGGGTTCGACGGGGC
>DHJM01000164.1:14694-15139 GCA_002404335.1 Gemmatimonadales bacterium UBA4720 | reverse complement strand
TCGCTCCATGTCGCTCCACCATCCGTGCTCTTGAACAGTCCACTCGCGCTCGGAGCCGTCTCACCATCGCCGCCCGAGCGGAACGTCCATCCCTTGCGGCGGAAGTCCCACATCCCGGCGTATACGGTCTTCGGATTCTTCGGATCCATCGACATCATCGAGCAGCCGGTCGACGGATTCGATCCTTTCAGAATCTTCGTCCACGTCTGCCCGCCGTTGGTCGTCTTGTAGACTCCCCGGTCCTCGCTGTCGCTCCAAAGCTTTCCCGGCGCGCAGGCGTAGACGGTGTTGGGGTCGGAGGGGTCGATCAGAATCTTTGCGATGCGCTCCGATTCCCTGAGCCCCATGTTGGTCCAGTTGTCGCCCCCGTCGGTCGATTTGTAGATACCGTCCCCGATCGAGACGCTGTTCCGTGTCCACGATTCGCCGGTGCCGACCCAGATGA
>DHJM01000164.1:12627-14508 GCA_002404335.1 Gemmatimonadales bacterium UBA4720 | reverse complement strand
GAGATCGTCTCGGAATCAACCTTGGCGCCGCCAGGTTGCGGCCGCTGGGCCAGCGCGCCGGTGCCGGCCGCCACGAGCAGAGTCATTCCGCCACAGGCGGATTTCCAGATTCCAGTCATCAGAGTGACCCTCCACCGGCGGGAGACTTTGGCCTGCTGTACCGCGTGCTGTCTATCGGAACATTGAACTCGATCTTGCTGATAGTGATTTTCTGCGACCCCGAGCTTCCCTTCCGGCGCGACTCCATGGAGAACGGGAGGTACCAACCGCCGACCTGCTTGTAATCTCCAAACGTCGTTTCGGTCTCCTGCGGTGTGCCGCGAATGATTCGCTTGGTGTCCATCTTGATTGGTACGTATGAATCCGTGTCCATATAGTAGTAGCGCGTGTCGCCGCTCTTCAGCGTGACCTGGAGCTTGTAGACGTCGGTGCCCTCGACCTGATCCATGCCTACGAGCTCGACCTTGTTGCCCTTCTCCCGATAGTTGACGAGGGGCTCGTCGAAGTCGGAGGCCTCGACGATCGAGCGCATCTCCTCTTCGCTCAGCGATTCCGGATCTTTCTTCCCCCCGAACGGGTCGATCTTCCAGCCACTGACACCGTCGTAGGCGTTGATGCCCGTCATCCCCTGGATCGAGAACTCCTCCCTGACCTTGTTGGGGCGGGTGCTTTCCTGGATGACGATTGCTTCGAATCCGTCGTCGCCTGTGAATTTCCCGACTCGTCGCAATGTCTTGATCGCCTGGATCTTGTCGGCGCCACCGACGGTCTTGATGTACCGGGCGATGATGTCGTCGGCGGTGGGAGAGGACTGTGCCGCAAGCGGAGCGCTGATGGCTGCGACGCTGGCGAGAGTGAGAAGAGCGGTACGCATGTTTCCCTCGAAGAGGAGCCGTTCATCAGAACGCTGTTACTGCAACGAAAGATTCTGCGCGTTCGAGGAATTGTTTGTCAATGTCGCGATCCTACTTGCTCGCCGGCATCGCGCGCAGCCGGGTGCGTAGCTCCTCGGTGAGCTTCTTCACGAGATCCGGCCGTTCGTGAAACGCCGCGGGCGTGTTCTGGAACGACGTGATTTTCCAGGCCCCGGCCTTCTGTACCGCGACCATGGACTGCACGGCGTTGAGCGCGGGATCGATGTCGTCCTTTCCGGGTGGCACCAGCCCCGTGTTTGCGCGCAGAATGGTGACGTCGCCTGCCAGCGAGCGCACGTCACGCACTATCGAGACGTAGCGCGGCGTCTGATGACGGGTGAAGATCTCGGTGAGGTGCGCGCCGACCTCCAACTGGCCGTTCACCTGGCTGCCGTCGAAACCGATCAGATTGCCGTTCGAAGCGAACAGCAGCGCGAAGTCGCGCGCGTTTCGTTTGTCCCACGCTTCGATCAGGCGCGCGTAGAGCTCGCGCGTGCCGCGATCCCAGTCGGAGGTCGCCGGATTATCAGCGGTCATAGTCCCGTCCCCCCAGTCGTTTCGTTGAAAAGCGCCTCGATGCGCCGGTCAGGTATCAGCCACATCAGTGCCACACCGTAGAACGCGGTGGGAAGTGGCGCGAAGTGGTTTTCGCCCATCCATCCGGTCACGAACGGCAACAGCGAGAGCCAGAACAACAGATGTAGATTCGCCCAGAGTATCCCGCCGGTAATCCGGTCGGTGAGATAGAACATGTGATGGTGATTGTTCCAATAGATCCCCAGGACGACGAAGCTGAGGACGTAGACGAGAAATATTGGCAGTAGTCCCGAAAGCGCGGCGAGATCGGTGCCGTGCGGCACCTTCAGGTCCAGCACCAGGATCGTGATGAGGATCGCGAGCACTCCATCGCTGAAGGCGCTCAGTCGTTCAGTTCTCATCGTGTCGCATGCTCCTTCTCCATGGCGAT
>DHJM01000164.1:11719-12507 GCA_002404335.1 Gemmatimonadales bacterium UBA4720 | reverse complement strand
AAGGAATCCAGCCGTCGACTCGTGAGCAGCGCGACTGTCTCCCCGGATCTGATGGTACTTGGCAACGAGCCGAGGGTGGGATTGAGGTTGCACGCCCAGTTCTAGATTTTTGTCAGGCTGCAGCCGCGGTGATATCGTTTACCACATTCTCTGAAGGGGATCATTCAATGGCCGGTCAGGGATCAACAGGAAACGTCATCGCCGCGGTATGCAGCTTCTTCATTCCGGGCCTGGGGCAGCTGGTTCAGGGACGGCTGGGAATGGCGATCATCCAGTTCGCTCTCGCCGTATTTCTCTGGTTCTTTCTGTTGGGGTGGGCGATTCACCTCTGGTCGATTGTCGACGCCGCGCTCTGGAAGCCTCCGTTGTCCACCTGATGATCAGAACGCTCGGCCTTACCCATCTCACGCTGAGCGTGAGCGATCTCGAGAGATCCTTCCAGTTCTATCACGACGTGTTCGGGATGCTGGCCGTGTATCGCCAGCCGAGTTTCATCCAGGCGCAGACCCCGGGAGCCCGGGACGCTCTGGTGCTCGAGCTAGGCACGGAGAACGTCGGCACGTCCGGTGGAATCAAGCACTTCGGCTTCCGCCTGGCCGACGCGCGCGACATCGACAAGGCCGTGACCGCGATCGAGCGCGCCGGCGGGAAGATCAAAGACCACGGCGAGTTCTGCCCCGGAGAGCCGTACGTGTTCTTCACCGATCCCGACGGGTACGAGGTAGAAGTCTGGTACGAGCTTCCTACTGAGACCGGGCGATAACTGCAACTGCAACTGAACGAGAGGG
>DHJM01000164.1:10149-11679 GCA_002404335.1 Gemmatimonadales bacterium UBA4720 | reverse complement strand
CAAGCTTCACTACGTCGGGACGTCAGTCAGTGGCGGAAGGTACGGGCTTTGGATTGGAGATCCGTCGCAGGAGGCCGTGAAGCATCTTTTGGACTTCGATTGTCTGGGCGTGGAGAGAGTTGAAATCGCTGAGCGTGATCGCTCGGAAGTCGCGGGCGACGATCAAGTGGTACTCCAGCTCGGTGCTCGAGTTGAGCGCGTATCCGAGAAATCTGGCGAAGTCGCGTTCACTCTTTTGGCATCTCCCCTCCACGATGTTCGCCGGGATCGACATCGATGCTCGGATCATTTGCGATCGAATCGCGGCATATCTCGAGCTTCGGATGCCGGTCGCCACCCTGTGGACGTTGAGCGTCAACGCATGCGCTTTCCGCCAGACGTGAAGCCTTGCGAACTGGGCCATTCCCAAAGAGTGAACGACACAGTGGCGCCACCATGCATCGTTTTCGCACTGCCGTAATGCGGAGCCTTCTTTTCACCCGGTTTATGGCGTCCCGACGTGGTGAAGCTTTCAGCTACGCGCTTCTAAGCTGCCAGCTCCCCTCTCGTTCGGTTGCAGTTTATCAGTTCCAGTTTGTCAAAAGCTTGTGCCGCGCCGAGCGTTAGAGGATACTTGCGACAGGATGGACTCGCTCACAATCAGACCAGCAGCGTCCGGAGACGCGGCCACAATCGGCCGCCTGCTCGAACAACTCGGCTATCCCACCAATGACGCTGAGATACCGGAGCGCATCGAGAAGCTTCACGCGCGGGCGGGCACAATGGTGCTCGTCGCCGAGAACGAGGACGGGGCGCTGGTCGGAGTCGTGACCGTGCATCTCTTCCAGACGCTGCACGCCGACGAGCCAGCCGCATGGCTGACGGCGCTCGTCGTCGAGGAGGAGGCGCGCGGACAGGGTGTCGGATCCGCGCTCGTTGCTCGCGCCGAGGAGTGGGCAATCAAGCACGGCGCGCTGCGCCTCTCGCTCACCTCGGCGCTCCACCGTGAGAGCGCGCAAGAGTTCTACAAAGCGCGGGACTACGAACACACGGGCGTCCGACTGACCAAGGTTTTTGTCAATCGCTCTGGCGCGGCTCCGCGAGGCGAGGGCCGTTCATCCCGAAAGGGCGGCGCGAAGGACGCGCGAAACCGGTCGCGAGGCTGAGAGCATGCCGGCGGCCCCACGGTCAAGGGAATTCCACGTGATGGAGTTCGCGCACCACGACGAAGCGGCGGCATTTGTCGCGGCGCTGTCCCGATTTCTTGATTCGCCCAAAGGCGGCGGCTCAGGAGCGCGAAAGCCTCCGCTCGAGGTATGGGCACGCTCTCCCGTCGCCAGTGAAGGAGTGCTGCTCTTTCTGAGTGACACCGCGCTCGTGGCGGCGAAAAAAGCGTTCTCGCCCGTACCGATCGCGCGCACCATCAAGAGTGGATCATTGCCTGATGAGTGCTTTCTCATCATCGAAGGCGGAGTCACCCCGGCGTGGGGAGCGGCCGAAGCCTCGGCGAGACTTTCCAAACAATAGATCCATTGCGCCTTGACGACCAAC
>DHJM01000164.1:1284-10049 GCA_002404335.1 Gemmatimonadales bacterium UBA4720 | reverse complement strand
TGACGACCAACCATCATCTTTACGGAGAGATAATGCCGCGGATCTGGCCGATAATCAGTGGTTACGCGGCGCTCGCCGCCGTGACGGTGAATGCACAGGCTCCCCGCGAATCGCGGCTCACGTCGGCGCGCGCTTCGCAAGTTGCCGACTCGATTCTTCGGCTGATGACGCTCGAGGAAAAGATCGGGCAGCTGAATCAGTTGCCGGGCATGGGAACCCAGACCGGCCCGCGCGTTCCCGAGGGCGGAGAAGCGCTCGTCCGCTCCGGCGGCGTTGGATCGTTCCTCGGTATCTTCGGCGTCGAGTACACGCGCGGGCTCCAGCGGATCGCGACCCGTGAATCGCGGCTCAAGATCCCGCTCCTCTTCGCCAACGATGTGATTCACGGATTCCGCACGATCTACCCTGTCTCGATCGCGGAGGCAGCCAGCTTCGACTCAGCGCGCGTCGAGGCGTCCGCTCGACAGTCTGCAGTCGAGGCGACGGCCCACGGCCTTCATTGGACCTTCGCTCCGATGGTGGACATCGCGCGCGACCCACGGTGGGGGCGAATAGTCGAGGGGGCTGGCGAAGATCCATGGCTCGGAAGCGTGATGGCCGCGGCGCGCGTTCGTGGGTTCCAGGGCGGGGACCACGGGCTTGGCCTCGGAGCGCCCGACGCCATGCTCGCTACAGCGAAGCATTTCGCCGCGTACGGCGGCGCCGAGGGCGGCCGAGACTACAATTCGGTGGAGCTCACCGAGCGGACACTGTGGGAGACGTATCTGCCGCCCTATGAGGCGGCGGTGAAAGCAGGCGTGGCGACGGTGATGTCTTCATTCAACGACATTGGCGGAATTCCGGCACATTCCAGTGAGTGGCTTCTGGGCGACGTGCTGCGCGCCCGCTGGGGATTCAAGGGCGCCGTCGTCAGCGATTGGGGCGGCATCGGAGAGCTGATCCCACATCGCGTGGCGGCCAACAAACGGGACGCCGGCATCCTCGCCCTTCGCGCCGGCGTCGATATAGACATGTCCGACGCGGTTTATGCAGACAACATGGCCGCTGCGGTGCGCGCCGGACAAATCCCGATCGCGTTGATCGACTCCTCGGTGCGACGAATGCTGCGCCTCAAGTACGCGCTCGGCCTGTTCGATGATCCGTTTCGCTTCAACGATGTCGCGCGCGAGCGTCGCTACACTCTCGCCCCGGAGCATCTCGCCGCGGCGCGCATCGCCGCGCGCGAAGGAATCGTCCTCCTCAAGAACGCCAACAAGACCCTCCCCTTCCGCAAGAACCTCCGTACAATCGCCGTTATCGGCCCGCTGGCGGATGACGCCCGCGCGGCGCTCGGCGGCTGGGCGGCCGACGGAAGGCCCGAGGAAGCAATCAGTGTCCTGGCGGGAATTCGCGCCGCGCTGGGCCCTTCGACGCGCATCATTCAGGTGAGGGGCGCGCCGGTAGACACCGCGGATACCAGCGGATTCGCCGCCGCCCGAAATGCCGCGTCCGAAGCAGACGCCGTCGTCCTCGTAATCGGAGAGCGCGAGGATATGACCGGCGAGGCATCGAATCGCGCCTCGATCGAGCTGCCGGGGTCCCAGCGCGATCTCGCGCTGGCCGTGATTCGCGCGGCGCGGCAATCGCCTGGAGGAGAAAACAAGCCGGTGGTCGCCGTGTTGATGAACGGGCGACCGCTCGCTGTCCCGGAGCTCGCGCGCGAGGCGCCGGCGCTCGTGGAGAGCTGGTTCCTTGGCAACCAGCATGGGACCGCTGTCGCCGACGTGTTGTTCGGTGACTACAACCCGGGGGGCAAGCTCCCAGTCACATTCCCGCGCGCAACCGGCCAGATCCCGATCTACTACAATCACCGGAGCACCGGGCGTCCGCCGGACTCGGCAAACCATTACACGTCGAAGTATCTCGACCTTCCGTGGACGCCGCTCTTTCCGTTCGGATACGGACTGAGCTACACGACCTTCGCGTACACGAATCTCCGAGCGTCGGCGGCGACAATCCGCGCGGGCGATCCATTGGTTGTATCTGTCGACGTGAGGAACAGCGGCGATCGCGCGGGTGACGAGGTCGTCCAGCTTTATATCCGCGACGACGTTGCCAGCGTGGCGGAGCCGGTGAAGGCGCTCAAGGGGTTTCGGCGAATAACCTTGAAGCCCGGTGAAACGCGCACTGTCACGTTCAGGATCGGTCCAGACGCGCTCGCGCTCTACGACCGTCGAATGCGCCGTGTCGTCGAGCCCGGAACCTTCACTTTATTCGCCGGCACGAGTTCCGATGACGTTCTCACGGCCCACGTCGACGTTACGGGGGACACCCTCGTCCTTGCTCCGCCGACGCCGCGGTTTCGCTAGGTTATCGTTGCGGTGAAGGTCAGTGTCCCGACGCCGGCGACCGTGGCGGTAATCGTCGCGCTCCCCGCCGTTGGGCCGGCGGTGTAGGTCACCTGCGCGACCCCGTTCAAGTCCGACGGGGTCGCTGGCGCGCTTAGAGTTCCGCCACCGGACACAACTGCCCAGTTGACCGTGACGTTCGAAAGAGCGTTGCCGTACTGATCGATGACGATCACGGTCAGCGGGTCTGCCAGCGCGGTTCCCGCCGCGGCGGTCTGGAGGTCCCCGCTGATGTAGCCGAGTATGTGCGGCCTTGGCGCATCGGTAGTCAGCGTGCACCCGACCAGCGCCAGGACGCTGATGCCCACCGCCACGCTTCTCCGCCATCCAACTTCCGCTCGAGCCCGAATCATCGTGCGATGTACCCCCTTCTCGCCGTGGATGAGATCGCCGTGCACGGAATTAACCGTCGGTTGCGCCCTACAGCAACAACCAGCTTTGGCGGTTCCCATCCAGAGCAGGTTGCAGCAATCTTTTGCCGCGCACCCGATCGTTTTTTCTCACCTCCGTACGTCGAGCCGGGTCCGTTCGGGTTCGTGTTCGACATCGTCGAGCGGCCCGCCAAGATCATCACCTGACTACGCCAGCTGCTCCACCCCGCGCACGGTGACGCGGTGCGACACCAGCGGCAGCGGCGGATCCGCGGAATCACCGATCACGATCGCGCGCTCGAGGATCGATCTTCCCACCGCCAGGTCTTCCTCGCTGCGGGCGTGGATCGTCGCCAGTGCCTGACCTTTGGTGACGCGGTTTCCGGGCTTCGCCGTGATCACGAATCCGACTGAAGGATCGACCTTGTCCTCCATGTTCCGGCGGCCACCACCGAGCGCAATGACTCCATAGCCGATCGCGCGCGGATCCACCGTCTGCACGACCCCTTCTCTCTTCGCGACAAAGGTCTCATCGTGGGGCGCGTACGGCAGACGCGTTGGGTCGTGCACCACCCCCGTGTCGCCACCCTGGGCTGCCACGATTTCCTCGAACTTTAGCAGCGCCGTCCCGGAATTGATCGCGTCGCGCATCAACGTTTGCGCTGCTTCCAACGTGCTGGCGACGGTGGCGAGGACGAGCATCGCGGCCCCAAGCGCCATCGTCACCTCGATCAGGTCGGGGGGGCCACCGCCCTTCAAAACCTCTATCGCCTCCGCCACCTCGAGCGCGTTGCCGCACGCGTGGCCGAGCGGACGATCCATCGCCGTGAGGTACGCGACCACAGGACACCCGTGCGATGAGCCGAGATTGATCATCGCCTTGGCAAGCTCCAGCTCGTCCTCGAGCTTCGGGAGAAAAGATCCCGAGCCGCGCTTGATGTCGAGCACTAGCCCCGTCAGGTCCTCCGCGATTTTCTTGCTCATGATGCTGGCCGCGATGAGCGGAATCACCTCAACCGTCGCCGTCGCGTCGCGCAGCGCGTATAGCTTCCGGTCCGCGGGCACGATCTCTTCCGTCTGGCTCAGCATCGCGCAGCCGATTCTCGCGATCTGCTTCTCCGCTTCGGCCAGCGTCAGCGCCGTCCTGAAGCCCGGAATCGACTCCAGCTTGTCGAGCGTGCCCCCGGTGTGTCCGAGTCCGCGTCCCGACATCATCGGCACCGCGACACCGAGCGACGCGATGAGCGGCGCGAGGATGAGTGACGTCTTGTCTCCGACACCGCCCGTCGAGTGCTTGTCGATTCGCGCCATCGGCAGACGGGAGAGGTCGAGCCTTTTTCCGCTCTCGAGCATCGCCTCCATCATCGCGTTCATCTCACTCGGGTCGAGCCCGCGGAAGTACATCGCCATCAGCAGCGCGGCCATTTGATAGTCGGGTACTCTCCCCTCGGCGTGGGCGAGCACGATCTCCCGAACCTCCTGCGGCTCGAGCCGCCCGCCGTCCCGTTTGCGTTCGATCAGACGTGGTACGATCATTTAGGCTCAGCCGGGGTACTTGTTACCGTCAACATCACCTCGCAATCGGAGTTCACATGCGCGCCCTTCAGTACCTGTCTGCAGGAATGCTGCTCGCTGCCTCAATGGCGGGCGCCCAGACGGCAGCCGAACACATTGCTCTTGGCGACAAAGAATACGTCGCCATGAACGCTCCCGCTGCTCTGCAGCACTACGAGGAAGCAATCAAGCTGGATCCCAAGAGCTATGAGGCCCTCTGGAAGGCATCGAGATCCGATGTCGACCTGGGATCTTACGAGCAAAACGAGGAGAAGCGCGGCCTCGATTTCAGGAATGCCGAGCTGTACGCGCGGCGCGCCGTAGAAGCCAACCCGGGCGACGCCGAGGGGCATTTCAATCTTGCCCGGGCACTGGGGAAAAACGCGCTGACCCAGGGACCGAAGGCGCGGATCAAGTACGCCAAGGACGTCCGCACCCACGCCCTCGAGTGCCTCAAGATCAATCCCAAGCAGCCCGGCTGCCTTCACGTGATGGGAATGTGGAACGCCGAAGTGATGCGGCTGAGCGGCTTCACGCGCATGATGGCGAAGACCTTCCTGGGCGGGCAGGTGTTCGAATCGGCCAGCTGGCCGGAAGCAAAGCGTTACATGGAAGCATCGGTCGCCAATGAGCCGGACCGGATCATTCACCACCTGGATCTCGCCGGGGTCTACCGCGACATGGGCGACAAGGCCAAGGCGCGCGCCGAGTACGAAGCGGTGTTGAAGCTGCCCAACCGGGATTACAACGACGGCCATTACAAGGGGGAGGCAGACGCGGCCCTCAGAGCGGGTTAGGTCTTGAGCGCGGCGTTCAGTTCTTCCTCTTCCGCTTCCCCTTCGCTTTCGGTGGCGGCGAGCTCCAGCTCCTCGGCGAGCTCGGCCCACACATCCTCGTCATCCCGTTGACCTCTAGCGCGCCCCGCTAGGCGATGGCGGGTCTCTTCTCCGCTCGCGGGCGCCCATAGGAGCGCGACCGTCGCTCCCAGGATTGCTCCGAGAGCGATCCCGGCCGTAAACAGCCCGATGTTGTTCCAGTCGGGCACGGTCTCGTTGGGAAGACTGTCCCGTTTGGGCTGAGGAATCGATCCGGGAGGCGGCGCTTTGGGGCTGGCCGATGCCGGTCTGGGCGGGCTGGGAGAGTTGAACATAAGAGCCTAGCTCAGGGGATGGTAAGAAATTTGCCCTGAACATCCGTCTAGCAATAGCCGTGCGAGGATGCTGAATGAGCAGTTCAGGTAAAATGGTATTATTGGTGGAAGACAACGAGGACAATCGAATCGTTTATTCCACCATCCTGAAGCACTTCGGTTACGAGGTAACCGAGGCATTGAATGGTGAGGAAGGAATAGCAAAGGCTCGGTCAGAAAAGCCTGACCTGATCCTGATGGACATCTCCATTCCGATCATTGACGGCTGGGAGGCGACCCAGGTGTTGAAGCACGATCCGTCTACGAAGTCGATCCCCATTATAGCGCTGACCGCCCACGCGCTGGCGTCCGATCGTGAGAAAGCGATGGAGGTCGGCTGCGATGGGTACCTCGCCAAGCCCTGTGAGCCGAGAGCCGTAGTGGCGGAGGTGCAGAGATTTCTCGGCAAGAACAATGGAGCCTAAGCAGAAGAAGCGGATTCTCGTCGTAGATGATCACGAGGACAACATCGAGCTGCTCCGGGCTCGCCTGGAGGCGCGCGGATACGAGGTATTCGGGGCCAGCGACGGTCAGGCGGCTTTGGATCAGGTCGAGCACGTCATCCCCGACCTGATTCTGCTCGACGTGATGATGCCGAAGATGGACGGTATGGAGGTCGTCCGCCGGCTGAAGGCCAACAAGAGTCTTCCCTTCATTCCGGTGATCATGCAGACGGCGCTCGATTCGACCGAGAACAAGGTCGAGGGGCTGGACGCGGGCGCCGACGACTACATCACCAAGCCGATCAACTTCGCCGAGCTCGAGGCGCGGGTAAACTCGCTCCTCCGCATCAAAAAGCTTCAGTCCGATCTGGCGGCGACCAATGGCCTGCTCGCAGCGGCCAACGCGGAGCTCTCCGCGAAGAAGGAGGAGTTGTCCGAGGCGAACGACAAGTTGCTGCGGATTTCCCTCACCGACGGCCTTACCGACATCGACAACAGGCGCTGCCTGGAAGACCGCCTGCACGAAATGTGGCAGCACTCGTTGCGGCTCCACGAGCCTATCGCGCTCATCATGTGCGACATCGACAAGTTCAAGAGCGTAAACGACAACTTCGGCCACCAGGCCGGGGACTCGGTGCTGAAGGAAGTCGCGCAGCTACTGAAGGGCGAGGCGCGTGAGATCGACCGCGTCGGCCGCTATGGCGGCGAAGAGTTCCTTCTCATCCTGCCGGGCACCGTGCTTGATGCCGCGGTCACGTTCGCGGAGCGGCTGCGGGAGAAGGTGGATCGCCATACATTCACGTACTCTGGCGGGACGCTCACCCGGACGATAAGCTGCGGCGTCGCGGCCGCGCCCCACCCACTCGTGAAAGACCAGGAAGCTCTATTGAGAGCGGCGGACGATGCGCTCTATGTGGCGAAGGAGACCGGGCGCAACCGCGTGGTGCGCTTCGACGGCGCCGAATACAAAGCACACACGGAAAGCAAAGGAACCAAGACGTCGGATGGCGAAAAGCCGGTCAAGCAAGCAGGCGGAAGCGGAGGAAGTGGCTCCGCCCTTGGCGCGTCCTCAGGACCCAGGGACCCGGCAGAAGGCCGACGAGTCCAGGCTTAGCCGCGCGGGGGAGCTGCGGGCTCTCCTCACCCGCGCATCCCACGAGTACTACGTTCTCGACCGTCCGACGATGCCGGACGCAGAGTACGACAAGCTCTTTCGAGAGCTGCAGGAGCTGGAGAGGACTTTTCCGGAATGCCTCACTCCGGATTCGCCGACTTTGCGTGTCGGTGCCGAGCCGCAGAGCCAGCTCTCCAAGCACGAGCATCTTCGGCAGATGCTCTCGCTCGACAACGCCTTCGACGACGAGGAGCTGCGCGCCTGGGAAGAGCGATTGGTGCGGATCGCCGGCGACGACGTCGCGAAATCGGGGTACACCGCTGAGCTCAAGATCGATGGCATCGCTGTCGCGCTCACGTACGAAGACCAGCTTTTCGTCAAGGGCGCCACACGTGGTAATGGCACCATCGGCGAGGACGTGACGGTGAATCTCCGGACGGTGCGCGACGTTCCGCTGCGCCTGCACGAGAGCGCGCCGAAGGGACGCATCGAGATTCGCGGCGAGATCTACTTCCCGTTCGATCGCTTCGAGGAGATGAACGAAGCCAGGGCCCGCGCCGGCGATGCCGTCTTCGCCACTCCACGCAACGCCGCCGCCGGAAGCCTCCGGCAGCTCGATCCCGCCATCACCGCGTCTCGACCCCTCAGATTCTTTGGCTATTCGGTCGCCGCGCCCGACGGCATTGAGCTTCCATTCGAGACGCAGACGGAGCTGCTCGACGCGCTGGCGGAGTGGGGCGTCCCCGTGGCGCCGCATCGAAAGCGCGCGAAGACGCTAGCCGAAGTCGAGAAGTGGGCGTACGACCTGGAGCACAGAATCCGGAGCGAGCTGAACTTCGGTATCGATGGCGGCGTCGTCAAAGTCGATTCTTTGCGCCTTCAGGAGGAGCTGGGCATCGTCGGCGGGCGCGAGCCGCGCTGGGCGATCGCGCGCAAGTTCGCCCCCGACATCGCGGAGACCAGGTTGCTGAAGATCAGGGTCAATGTCGGTCGAACCGGGGCGCTGAATCCGTACGCGGAGCTCGAGCCGGTGGAGATCGGCGGCGTGATAGTGAAACTGGCGACGCTCCACAACGAAGACCTCGTCATCTCCAAGGATCTTCGTGAGGGCGACTGGGTGCAGGTGAAACGGGCGGGCGATGTGATTCCGCAGATCATCGGGCCAATTCCAGAACGGCGCACCGGCAGCGAGAAGCCGTGGAGCATGCCGAAGAAGTGTCCCGTGTGCGGAACGCCGGTGACCCGCGAAGAGGATGAAGCCGCGATCTACTGCCCGAACATCGCGTGTCCCGGGCGTCAGCTGGAAGGCCTGGTGCATTTCACGTCGCGGGGCGCGATGGACATTCGCGGACTTTCGTACGCTCGCATTCAGCAGCTGGTGGAGGCCGGTCTGGTTCGCGATCCCGGCGATCTCTATGCGCTCACGCGCGAGCAGCTCCTCGAGCTCGAGGGCTACGCCGACAAGGGCGCCGGCTCGCTGATCGCCGCGATCGGGGCATCGAAGTCACAACCGCTTCAGCGACTGCTACACGCTCTTGGAATCCGGCACGTGGGATCCATAGCGGCACAGCTCCTCGCCCAGCACTTTGGAACGCTCGACGCGATCATGTCGGCGTCGGCGGACGACATTCTCAACGTGCGTGGCATCGGAGCGACGATAGCCGATGGCGTGGTGGCGTATTTCTCCGATCCCGCCGGCCGCGCGCT
>DHJM01000164.1:842-1179 GCA_002404335.1 Gemmatimonadales bacterium UBA4720 | reverse complement strand
GGCACTCTCCCGACCCTGAGCAGAGCGAAGGCGACCGCGACGATCGAAGCCGCCGGCGGACGGGTCACCGGATCCGTCTCCAAGTCGACAGATTTCCTGCTCGCCGGCGAAGATGCCGGAAGCAAACTCGACAGGGCGAAGACGCTGGGCGTCGCGATAATTGACGAGGCCGACCTCTTGCGTCGAGTCAGCTCTCCCGCAACATCTACCGCGTGAGATCGTCCTAACTTCGCATGCAAACTTCAGAAGCCCCCGAATTGATCGGCCTGGCGCAGCGCACGCTGCGCGATCTTCGCCTGCGCGTCGCGGGCGCCAGCGGCGGCGGACCCGATGCGCT
>DHJM01000164.1:0-756 GCA_002404335.1 Gemmatimonadales bacterium UBA4720 | reverse complement strand
GGCTCGAGGAAGGCGGAAGATCTTCCCATCGATGAGTTCTCCGCGCGCGCCGCTGAGTTCTTCCAGGCGGCGGGATGGGGACGCGTAACGTTCCGCTCGCTGCACGACGCGCTCGCCGTGATCGACATCGAGGGATGCTGGGAAGCGCAGCTCCACGGTGAAGGCGAGAGTGGCTGCCACCTCACCATCGGGACACTGGCCGGATTCCTCGGCTGTCTCGCCGACTATCCGGTCGCGGTGATGGAGATCGAGTGCACCGTCGGCGGAAAGGCGCGCTGCCGATTCCTCGCGGGCAATGCCGACATGCTCGAGCACGCGTACGAGCGTGTGTCGCGTGGAGAGGAGTGGGAGACGATCGGGGCGGGAGAGTTCTAGCGCCGGCTCTTGCTGAAAACGGCAACTGAACGGGCGGGAGACTGGCAACTGCAACTGAACTGGCGGGAGGCGCCAGTAGCGTAGTTGCCAGTTATCTAGTTCACGACGCCGGGACTTACCGCTGTGGCATTCTGGGCAAGGCAGTTGCTTGTGTCATGACTTCTACCGAGATAAGTCCCGGCGTAGTGAACTAACAAACTGGCAACTATGCCCTCTCGCGCCTCCCGCCCGTTCAGTTGCAGTTATCAGTCTAGCAGCGGGTAGTGGTCAGTTAAGAGTTCGTCGATCGGAGCGCGTCCGCGTAAATGGGATTCGGCTTGAGCTCTCCATCGACAAGGATCTCCCGATCCCACGGCAAGATGATCGTGCTCTCCGTCGCGA
>DHJM01000023.1:30381-30703 GCA_002404335.1 Gemmatimonadales bacterium UBA4720 | reverse complement strand
TATCCACGTGCGGCTCGCCCGGGATCACCGTGATGCGCATGATGTTCCCTTCCTGCAGCTCGCGGATTCCCTTCCCCATGAACACGAACGCCATGTAATAGAGCAGGATGCTCGTCACCGTGAAGAACGGACGCATTGGGATTCGGACACCGTAGCGATAGAAGAGCGTGAAGATCACCGCCAGCGCGGCGAACCCGACGACGATCCCGAGCGCGAGTGGAACTCCGACGTTGGGTCCTTCGTTGAACAGCGCCTGGTAGAAGAGCGCGGTCTCCGCGCCTTCGCGGTAGACCGCCAGGAATGCGACGAGCGCGAGCGCTTT
>DHJM01000023.1:28738-30281 GCA_002404335.1 Gemmatimonadales bacterium UBA4720 | reverse complement strand
TCGACCTTGGAGATGAGCCAGTAGCTCACCGAGAACAGCACCACGACGGCGACCAGCATGCTCGTTGCCTCGACGATCTCCCTGCTGGCTGGCATCGCCGCGAGGAGCGTCTTCATCACGACGGCGGTGGCGAGACTCGCCACCAGGCCGAGCACGATTCCAAGCCAGATCGAGCGAAGCCGCTCGCGATGTCCCGTCTTGATCAGTAGTGCGACTACCGCACCGATGACGAGAATTGCCTCGAATCCTTCGCGCAGAATGATAAGGAAGGACTGGAAGAAAGCTTCCCAGGCGCCCGACGGCTGCTGAGTAAGATCGATTACCGACGGAAGCCCGTCGGCGATCGCATCGCGCGAGCTCTTGGCGGCGGCGAGGTCGCTTCGCCTCACCGCTCCCTTGAAGTCGGCGAAGTGGCGCTCCATCGTCGATACGAGGCCGGGCTTTTTCGCGCGCGCCGGAGTCTCGAGCGGCTCGAACGCGATGTACGCATCGAAGGCGCGATCACCCGCTTCGGCGGTCTTGCCATTGCGCGCGAAGTCGAGCGCACTGTCGAGAAGCGCGAGAATCACTGGCGATGCGGTGTCTCCGGGAATCGCCGTCGCATCCGCTCCCGCGACAGGGAGTCTCAACAGCTCGCCACGGAGCAAGTAGATGTAGTTGATGATGTTCCACCGCTGCTGCGGCGTCAGCGACGAAGCGAACCCCGGCATCGACGTGCCGCGCACTCCAACCGAGATGACATTGTAGGCAAGCGTCGGTGTGAGCTCGGGAGTGAGTTTTCGGACGCCGGTCGCGGGCGGCGGCGTGCTCAACGTGTGCGCGGCCGGCCCGTCACCGGCCCCCGTCATGCCGTGACACGACGCGCAGCTCTTGACGAACAACGCGTGCCCCTCGGCCGTATCGAGCGGGCCCTTTGGAAGATCCATCGCCCCGGCCGTCCCGAGAGACGTGGCAAAATGCTGATGAAGCTCTCTTACTACTGTCGGCGGTTTTCTTTGCGCGACCGCGGCAACAATGCTGTCGAGGATCGCCCTCGTCGCCACGGCATCGTAGCCGCGAAGCCTGGTTGCGACCTGTTTGGCGTCGGTCAGGAACCCGTAAGTCTCGTCGAACTCATCCTTCGAGATGAGTTTTCCGTGCTCGTCAATCGCCTTCGCGTACTCCTCGGCGGCGACACCGACGATGCTCGCAAGACGTTTTGCCGGATTTTCCTGGGCGGGCAGCGCAATGGCTGCGATGAGCGACAGGACCGGGACACCGATCCATCGCAAAAGTCGATGATTCATTGCCGAGTGAATCTATCCGGATTCGTGGTGGAAGCAATCGTTGGAGCGCGAGCGCCAACATCTATTTAACCGCCAACAGAACGTGATCCGAGATCTCAGAAGCGCAGATCCCAGGTTTTGGTAACTGCGCTGCGACGTATCTGAGTGGCGTTATGGCACAGGCGGCCGGTTGTGCTCGGACACGCGCGGAATACGGTCAGAGCGCGGTGACTTCATACTGAGATCTATACCTCCGAGATCTCGGATCCCGTTCAGTT
>DHJM01000023.1:21871-28637 GCA_002404335.1 Gemmatimonadales bacterium UBA4720 | reverse complement strand
TCTCGGATCCCGTTCAGTTCGCAGTATCCCTTAACCCGTAATCCCCCGTCAGCTCCCTATCGCTCATAGCCGCACGGACGCCGGTCCTGTCCTCGAACTTTTTGACGAAGTCCGGCAGTCTCTCGCTCGTGAACGTCCCGCGCGGCAACCCGACCGCTTCGATCGCCGCCTCGATGATGGCCGGCTCGCCCTCCACCTCGACCAGCACGTCCATGCGCGGGTAGGTCTCGAAGCGAATGATGGCGCCGGCCAACTGGTACTGGGCGATCTCGCGGTCGATCTCCCACCTGAGCGTCAATCCGAGTCTTTCCAGTATCTTCTCGAGCGAGTCGAAATCCTCGACCGGTGCGGTGATCTCTTCGCGGACCTTGTATGCGCCGTTCTTCTCGGTCGGACCCTTCCAATCGAGGTACGTCCTCGTCGACGCGCTGCTCTGGTAGCGCCGCGTTCTCAGCACTTCGTCGCGTCCCGACAGCTCGCCCGACGCGAAGTCGTAGCGCCGGTCGGAGATCTTTCCCTCGAACGACAGCACTGCCCCGGCCGCCTCGATCGCCCTGCGCCGCTTTGCGAGATCGTCAACGGCCGCTTTGAGCTCGACCTCACGCATTTACGATCTTCTCGAGGACCTGCTGCGTGTTTTTCAGCGACGGAAAAACGGCGTATGGATCGTGCTCCAGTAGCTGTTCGACCGTGTAGTGGCCGCTGGCGACGCCGATCGCCTTCGCGCCCAGCGAGCGGCCGCACGCGATGTCCGCGGGAGTGTCGCCGATGACGACCATGCGTCCCCCCGCGATTTCGAGCCCGAGCAGCTCGCTCGCCCTCCTTTGCGCGACCGCCGGAAGCTCCGGACGGTGCTCGTGATCCGAGCCGAACGCGTTGATTCGAAAACGATCCGGGTCGATCCCGGCCGCAGTCAGCTTGGTACGCGCGCCGGTTTCGACATTCCCGGTCAGCAGCCCGAGCACGACATCGTCGCGCGGCTCGAGCGCATCAAGCAGCTCGACGACGCCGTCGAGGGGACGCACGCTGAACTTTCCGCTCTTCACTCCTTCGCGAAGCCCTTCGAGGTAAATCTCGATCAGCTTCTCCATCCGCGAATCGATGTGCTCATCGGAGTGACCTTCGAGTCGCATGACGTCGCGCACGATCTGCTTGTCGGTCTTTCCGTCGTACCGATACGCGGGATTTCCGGGCGACCCGAAGATCGATCCCAGCGCCAGCCGCATCGATGCGCGCCCGAGCCCGTCCGAATTGAGGAGCGTGCCGTCAATGTCGAAGAGAACGAGCCTCATGTTCTGGTGAGGAATACGCCGGCGATGATCGTCACCGCGCCCAGGCCCTGGAAGATCGTCGGGACTTCACCGAGCAACGCCCACGCAGCCAGAAGGGCGACGATCGGTTGCAGGTTCGAGTACACGGCGGTGCGAGTAGGCCCGAGCACCCGCAGGCCGCGATACCAGAAGAAATACGCGACGCCCATCGAGATCACGCTCGAGTAGAAAAGCGCGAGCCAACCGCCGGCTCCGATGCTGGACCAGTCAGTGGCGACCAGCGCGGGCGTCGACGCGATGATCAACGGCACCGCGCCACCGACCAGCGTGATGGCCGAGAGCTGGATCACGTCGATCCGTTTCGTGTACGGCTGCAACATGATCGTGTAGGCGGACCAGCACAGAACCCCAAGGAAGACAAGGACTGATCCGAGGAGAGTCGTCTGGCCATTCGATACTGTGCCGCTTCCAACGATCACGAGGGCGACACCGATCATCGAGAGAGCGATGCCGACGAGCGTCATCCGCTTCACGCGCTCCATGCCACGAACCCTCGCCGCGAGCGCGATGAACGCCGGCGCGGCACCAACGATGAGAGACGCGTTCCCGGCACGGGTGCGCGCGACTCCGTGGACGAAGAAGAGCTGGTACAGACCGTTGCCGAGCACGCCGAGAAGAAGGAGCCGAAGCACATCATGGCGCGAAAGCGCGAAGCCGCCGCGGGCGTAGGCGAACGCCACGAGAAATGCCGCCGCGGTTCCGACGCGAAGTCCGGTAAAGGCCACCGGGTTGAAGATGTGCGTTGCGTACTTCACGACGACGAAATTGACTCCCCAGATCACCGCCATCGTGAGCAGGAGAAGATCCGTCAGCCCGAACGAATGATGCGCGGCCGAGTCGCCGACGGCCGGAGATGGCGCAACTGATTCAGTCATTGCCGAAAGCTAGCCGGGCAAGGCATGGCGCGGCTACTTTGCTTTCATGCACATCTCGTTCGCCATTTTCGCCGACGCCGCCAACCTGTCACAGGAAGGAAAACTGAATGTGCTGGGAGTCTTCGATGCAGTTCAGGTAGCGGGGCTGCCGACGATTCATCCGCGCACTCACTTCATCGTCCGGCTCAAAGCCAGTGGCGACGATGTCGGCTCGCACAAGCTCGGCTTCCGCTGGCTGAGCCCGCTCGACGAAGAACTCTGGTCCTCGACCGGCGAGATGAACGTCGCGCCCTCGCCGAACCCCGTGTTCGAGGTCGATCTGCCGATCATCGCGGTGGTGGATCTCCCGCTCAACAGGGTGGGCCAGTACACGATGCAGGTTACGCTCGACGAGCTTCCCACCGCCACGGCCAGGTTGTTCGTCAGCGGACCGGCTAACGGNNATGGTCAGCTAGGAAAGAGGAATCTAAGGCAGCGGTAGCAGCGCCCTTTAGTTGTCCGTCAGGATTCTACGCCCAAACCGAAATCTCTTGAGCAACAGATCCGTGTACTCGTCTCCGCTGGCTAAATCATCGATGGCGTAACCCCCTCGCCCGAGCGCGAGATGAACGACTCTCATCCCGCCCAGCGATATCGCCACGTGCGTGACCTTGCCATCGGGCTCGTCGGAGAAGAAGAGCAGATCGGCAGGACGAAGATCCCGCAGCGACTCGACTGGCTCGCCGGTCGTCGCCTGCATCCACGCATCGCGGGGCACGTTCACGCCGTGCAGATGAAACGAGCTGGATACCAGCCCGGAGCAGTCGCAGCCCCAGGGCGTCAGGCCTCCCCACTCGTACGACGTGCCCTCGAAGAAAGTCATCGCCGACGCCGTGATGGAGTCGGCCGCCGATGGAAATGCGTTCCGCCGCTCCTCGAGCGTCATCGCCAGTCCGCCGAACCGCACCTGGCCCTCGGTGACGAGCGCGCCCAGCGGCAGCTTGCGCGTGGCACCGTGCTCGTCGCGAACGGTGCAGTTGAGTGAGAGCGGGCGCGGATCATTCCACCCCGTATCCAGCAATGAGGGAAGCGCCATTGGCATCGTGACGACGTAGCCCTGATGAATCCACCCGGTGTACGCGTCGGCGCCTTTCACATGAAGCCAGAGCCCGTTCCGTTCCACGACCTGCGCGATGTGGCCGTGCAGCAGCTGCGATACCTGCGTCGTTTTTACATCGGGCTCGCACAACATCGGCGCGATCGCCGCGACGGCGGTCACGCTCTCGGTCAATGCTCGGGCCAGTCGATCTTGGTCGAATTGATCGGCGTCAGCGGTGGCTCCGGTCGTTTTGCGCGGCAGGACTTGCAGAGCGTGACTCCGCGGAAGTTGCAGATGATGCAGACGAAGGTCCCGCAATCGGAGCACGGATAGCCTTCGGACGCGCGCTCCTCGTTTCCGCAGGAGCGGCACATCATCACGTCTTTTTCGCGGAGATTCTTCGCCATGCAGTTGTCAGCCTAAACTAAATGTAGCCAACGCAAATCCGTTAAGTGACGACTCAGCAAAGGTTTAGAAACGCCAGTTCCGAAAAAGGTCGAACCCCAGCTGCGACGGTGTCTGGGTTGGCTGGAAGGTCGGGGTCGCCGTTTTGTCGCATCTGGTGTTGCTGGACCCCGGCTCGATCGCCGCCTGGGCGCTGTACACGGAGCTGATTCTGTACTCGAGCTGGAGGCCCAGATTCTCCTTGAATGCGCTCGGACAGAGGCCGGTGCTCAACCCGAGGAACCACCTGCTGCCCAGCTGCTTGCCGAGCACCGCACGGGTGTTGAGCAGGCTCGTGTAGTACGACGCGTTGGTCGCACTTGTCGCCGTCGTCGGATCGCCGGGCGTGGCCGTCTGTAGCTCGACGATATCAAGGACGTTTCTTGGAATGGCGTTGGTGAAAATGTTTCCGAGCGCGCGCACGCCCAGGCCCGCTACCTGTGTGCCCGCCTGGTCAAGTCCGACCGCCGGCTCACCTGTGACCAGGTAGCTGAGCAAATCGCTCTCTGACAACGGAAGGTTGTCGGGATTTCTCAGCGCCAGCTGGGGCCGCGCGAGCGTTCCCGTAATGTCTACCTCCACCCTCACATCCCGCCCGTTGACGCTCTTCTGCGGTTGACGCACCGTGTGTATCGCCTTGATGTCGAGCGACGGATTCAGATCCGGAGTCCCGAAGAACCGCAGATTTCCGCTCTGCACATCGAAGGTCGGTTGTATGAACGGATCGACGAGATTGAGCCTGTAGGTTCCCTTGTCTGCGCTCAGCGTTCCTTCCAGCGCCAGGCGCGGCGGGTCGCTCGGCGTCGGCGGAGCAAGCGTCACGTTGAGCGAGCCACCGAGCTTGATGTTCGCTTCCGACGACCGCAGCCACACGTCAGGACCGATGTCCACCGCGACGTTCTCGAGTCTCAGGTTCCGCGCCACCGCTTTCGGCGCGCGCGGCATCACCTGCCGGTTGGCCGCGAGCAGCGTATCGACCATGTCCAGGAACTCGGGATCGTTGAGATCGATGATCCTCTTCTTCACGACGTCGGGGATGTAGATCGTTCCGCGCTCGACGCGGATCGTGCCGCGCATCACCGCATCCTGCGTCGATCCCGTCAGCGTCACCGGCGACCCCGTCGAGATGTCGAGCGCGGCCAGCCCCGGCTTGTCAATCGAGTGGAAGTTCGATGCGTTCGCGACGAGCGAGAATGACGGATTGTCGTAGTGCTCGAAGCTGACCGTGCCTTCGACGTTCAACACGCCGCGGCGGTCCTTGTTCGTCTCCGCGGAAAGCTGCTTGACGTGAACGGTGTCACCCGACAGCGCGATGTCCGCCCGGATGTGAATGAAGCGCGTCCCAATGTTGGAGAACGCCGCGGTACCGTCGGCTAGTGAGATCTGCCCGAACAGCCTCGGCTGCTTGACGTCGCCGCGAAACTCGACATCTCCCACGATTGCGCCGCGGGCATCCACCAGTCCCGGCACGAACGCGCGAAAAAGCCGCATGTCGACGCTGTCGGTGCGGACGTGCCCCCTGATGGAGTCGCCTTTCAGCTGCACGTTCTCGACGATCAGCTTGGCCTTGCTGCTGTGCTGAAGGATGAGCGAGTCAAGTGTGAGGAACCCCTTCGAGAAAACGACGCGGCTCGGCGCCTGAAGGCGATAGCGATTGTCCGCATCGACCAGCACCGCCGCGCTGTCGAGTCTCAGTACCGTCGTGTCCTTGCTGCGCGTGAGATTTCCCGCCAGGTCCGTCTGGACGCCGCTCTGACTCAACATTGATGCGCTGAAATGGCCCGACGTCGGCGAGGCGAGCGCCACTGAAGCTCTGATGCTGTTGAAGCCGACCAGCCCCAGCGCGACGGTGTCGGCGCCGAATATCAGCGATCCGGTCGGCTGCTTGGTGACGTCGGCGAGGAGTATGGTTCCGCGCACGCTCCGGACACTGCGCGTGCCGAGCTGCACGTCGTTCGCGTGAACGATTCCGTTGAGCGAAAGATGCTCCGCGCTTCCTGTCAGCTCCCCACTCAGCTCGGCGGCGCCGCCCAGCGAGTCCAGCTGCGACGTGGTCGCCAGCCCCGGCACCAGCGCGCGAAGTCGCGACAACGAATCCATCACCGCCGAGAATTTGAGCGAGCCGGTGTGAGCGCCGGTGAGCCCGAACGTGCCGGACGCTTGCGCCTTGAGTCCCGCTGCGTTCAGAGCGAGCGTATCCACCGTCACGACTCCGCCGGCGAAGTGCACCCGCGCGACGGAAGGATCAACGCGGAAGCCGGCGAGGGTCGACTTCTCGATCGATGCCACCGCCTTGCCGGTGAGGGTGGCCAGATTTACGCCCCGCAGATCGAGATCGTACTGGCCAGTGAGCTGCGAGTGCGGCAGCGCGTTGTTCTCCAGCAATGTTCGCAGATCGAGCGCGGTCGAAGTCGCGCGGCCGCGTGCCGCATACTCTTCAGGATCCGCGTCGACCAAGCCACTGTACCCGAAAGTTCCTGCCGGCCCCGTCAACGTCGTGTTGACCAGAAGATTGGGAGACATGCCCTTCACCTGCACGGGGCCGGTGTAGCTGCCCCGCAGCGGCAGCAGCGGGTACGAATGCGTCAGTGCGGTGAAAGACACCGGCTGCGCCTGGAGCGCGAGATCGTAGGTGAGATACTTGTCGCCCCACGTCACGCGGCCGTTGCCCGTGACGTGCGAGATCGGCTCGTTGCCATCGTGATGCAGGAGATCCGCGTTCTTGAAACGCACGTCGAGCCACGATGAGTCGAGCGTCGCGGTGCCCGACACCGTTCCCTTGATTTTGGGAAAGAACTTGTTCAGGTACTGGAGCGTGCGCACATCGAGCGTCGCGACATCGACGTTGAAATCGTGGAACGCCGTGAAGGCGGGAAAGAGAATGTCCAGCTCGCCTTCGCCGCGCGCTTCGGTAACGGCGCCGGGCACGTGCGCGTCCTCGAAGATGAGCGCCGACTGCTCGACCTTGAAATGATTGAGCGGACCGCCCGACGCCTTCACGGTGCCGGTGATCTTCCCCTGCCAGTCGTAGGGAAACG
>DHJM01000023.1:21435-21842 GCA_002404335.1 Gemmatimonadales bacterium UBA4720 | reverse complement strand
ACGTTCTTGACAGCGAGCACCGACCCACCGGTGCCGAACGTCATCTGTCCCAGCAGCCGCGAGCGCGTAGTGCGCACATCCATATTCGTCAGGATGTAGTCGAGGAAACGGGGGTTCCGCTCGCTCCTGATGTCGAGCACCATCTTGCCGCCACCCGTGGTGGGCAGCGTTGGATACACCCACGCGACATCGGACAGTGACACGGAGTCGCCGATGATGTGCAGATAGTAGCGAATCGGAAGATCGCTTCCCCACACGACACTGCCGTGCGCCTTCCCGGTCGAGCCGGGCAGGTCGAAATGGTCGCTGTCGATGAACACGGAATCACCGAGGTTGAGCGCCGTGCCCGAGACGTTGCGAAACTTGAACGGAGGATCGGTTTCCGTGAAGCTCGCCTTTCTGATTCT
>DHJM01000023.1:15045-21336 GCA_002404335.1 Gemmatimonadales bacterium UBA4720 | reverse complement strand
AGCTCGAATCTGAGGGCGCTATCGCGCTTTGCTCCGCGCAGCGTGTCGGACGGATGCCACGGCAGCGTCAGCGTGACCGTGGCATCGCGGATCACCGTCGAATCGACGACGATGTACTGTCCGAATCCGCGCTCGTTTCTTTTTTGCTTCTCGACGCTCGCCGGGAAGATTCTCCGCCAGTTCCAGTCACCGTTCTCGTGCTGGCGCAGATGAACCACCGGACGGTTGGCCTCGAGATGGCTGAGAAGAATCCGGCGGTCGAAGAGATCCCGCGGATCGTACGAGACGGTGATCGGCCCGGATGCGAAGAAAACGGAATCCTCGTCGTCTCTCATCTCGACGGAGTCGATCGTCACACCGGTAAAGAATCCGCCGCTCATCTGGCCGACATAGACTTTCCCCTTCACGCTCCCCTCGAGCATCGTCGACACCATGCGGCGCACGCGCTCCTGACCGAAGCCGGTGTGCGTGACACCGACGACGCTGAGGATGACGATCAGCAGGAGCCCCACCAGGACGATGGCGCTCGCGATCACGATGCGGAGCCGGCGTGTCATGGGAAGCTAGAACGCCTGACCGATTGCGAAGCTGAATGTCAGCTTGCTGCGAAGGCTGTTTTGCTTGGCGGGCTGGTATGTCGCGGGACACACGCCCGATTGCTGATGAATGATGACGTCGGTAGAGTTCGGAACGGGAGTTATCGTCACGGGCAATAAGTTGCCGGGGCTCACGCACACGAGCTCGCCGCCTTCGTTCGTGGCCTCGTAATACAGGGGTCCGGTAGGGCGCTGGTACGGATTGTACCCTATCGCCACTCGCACTGGGCCAACGGGAGAGAACGCGGTTACCTGAACGCCCGGAGTGACCTTCAGCTTTACGCCACTCAGCGTCGCGGTGCTGCCACGATTCCAGACTTCGCCTGCATCCGTGAACAGAGTGAATTGCAGGAGCTCGGGCAAAAACGGACTTCTGAGGCGCAGCTCCATGTTGCCGACGACCAGACTGTTGCCGCCGACCGGAACGACTCTTCGCGTCAAACCGCTGCTGTCCCGAAGCACTGTTATCGGTTGACCAAGGCTGTCGACCGTTGATATCTCCTGGCGACCGGGCGCAATGTAAATCAGCGACCCGAGCTCATTCTGTGAGAATCCACGAACGGTCGTAGGACCACCGGCGTACAGCCGCTCCTGCGGTGGGATGAACGCCGTCGCCGACGCCACGTTGCGGCCGAACACAGTCCCGCCGCGGATGCGCAAGGCGAGCACGTTGCCGCCGCCGGCGTTGATGTACCGCGACGCATCTCCAACCAGCTTGTTGAACTGAAGATCCTTGTTGGAAAGAATGGCCGGCGACGAATGCCGCGCTTCGAGCCTGATGATCGACCCACGCGTTGGCGAGAGAAGATTGTTCGAGTTGTCACGCGTCACGGCCAGGCTCAGCACCGCCAGCGTTTGGGTGCGCTGGATTCTCTCGCGCTCGGCCGCCTCGCACAGGTTGAACACCGCGCAGAAGAGCGCGGGCTGCGCCTCGGTTCGGCCGAGGTCCATCGAGTACGCGAGGTTGACCGGCGTTCTGGTGAGGCCCCGCCACACCACCGATGCCACGCCTCCAATCGCCGTCGTCCTCAGATACGCGTTGTACTCCGACACGCGCTGGCTGTATACCGTGATCGTCGGAACCGTTCTCAGCCCGAGGAACGTCGGCTGCCTGAGCGTGGCGCCGACGTAGTAGTTCAGACGGTTGCTGAAAACGTCCTTCTTTGCCGCCGGACACAGGCCCGGCGCGCCGTCGAGCGGCCTCCCGATTCCGATCTTCGAGACCCGCGCATTGAGATCGAACCGGCGCGCGCCGTTCAGAAAATTGTAGTCGGTGAACTCGGTGGTCAGTCGAAAGCAATCCAGCGTTCCGTATCCCGCGCCCGCTCTCGCGGCATGCATTGGAGCCTCGGCCAGATTCGTATACAGAGTGACCAGAGTATCCGAGGCCGAGTCGGGCGTTATCGACACGTGCTGATACGCCTCGGTCTGATAGAGCGCGCGCTGAGCGTCGATGATCTCGTCCTCGCGGAAAAGCTCACCCGGCTCGAGCCCCATGATGCGGCGCACGATTCTGGTCGGTATCTGCTGGCCCTTTGCAGGATCGAGCGGTATCACGTTGATCTTGATTGCTCCAAGCTTCGTCCTCGGGCCGGGCGTCACGTAAAGGGTGTCCCACGCGCTCAAAGTGCTGTCGTTCACGCTGAAGCGATTGACCGCCTCAGCCCTCGGGTATCCATCGTTGTGCAGTCGCTGGCGAACCGTGTCGGCCGCGGCATCTATCCCAAAGCGGTCGAATCTCCCGCCTTCGCGCACAGGCACACCACGGCGGATCTGCGCTTTTTCCGGAACCGAATCCAGTCCGCTGACCACGAAGGACCTGAGTATCATCGGGGGGCCCTCGTTGATGTCGAACCTGACCTCGACCGCCCCTGGCGCCAGCACCTTTACGGCGGTGTCGACGGTCACTTTCGGATACCCCCGACGGCGATAAAAGATTATCAACCGGGCCCGATCGTTCGGGAGTTCAGCTCGGTCCAGACAATGTTTGACCGTGAAGGGCAGGTATAGGTAACGCCGCGCCCACGCCGATGGCGCGGTGACAATCGTCTTGGCAAGATCAGCGTCCGAAAAGGCCTTGTTCCCCTCGAACACCAGTCGAAACACTTCGAGGTCGCCACGCTGGCACTCGATGTCCTGCGCGCGTGCGCTGTTGACGCCGGTAAACGCTGCGAAGAACGCGAGTGCGGTGTAGACCCCGAGTCGTATCCGGGGAAACTTCACCCTTGCGGCGCGCGCGCGCCTGGTGGCTGCCCGGGCGGCAGCTCGCGAGCGTAGTGCGTCTCTGTTTCAGGCTCGGTCCGTTCGCCCAGCATTCTGGTGGGGGGTGTCGTTGGCGAGCGAGGTTGCTCGCCCTGCGGAACGAGTGGTGTACGCTGGATTAAGAGTTGCACAATGTAGAAAACGGCCATACCGGCGGCGACGCCGACGCCAACGGCAGGCAGTAGATCCTTGGCGCCAAGTCGGCGGCGATAATAGTATTCTGCGCTCACGGTGAGGCCTAATTCGGGGTGCGCGAAAGTTCTCGTATTTCGCCCCTTCATGTCAACCGTCAGAAGACACTCATGCGGCGACTTTTCCTCCTCGTAATACCGGCGATTCTCAGCTGTGGCGGCGGCGAATCTGCTCCTTCCCGCAAAACGATCATCGATTCGCGCGATACTTACGACCCGCGATCGATGGATCCAGCCCTCTCGACGGACGTCCCGACCGGACGCGCCGTCGCATACATCTTCGATGGACTGACGCGCTTCACCCCGGACGCGAAGGTGGTTCCCGGGCTCGCGAAATCGTGGGACGTGAGCGCCGACGGAATCACGTACACATTCCATCTTCGCAGCGGCGTCAAGTTCCACGACGGACGCCCGTTCTCGTCGAAGAACGTAGTCGCGACCTTCCAGCGCGTGCTCGACCCCAAAACGAAGGGCGGACGTGGTTGGCCACTCTATCCGATCAAGGGAGCCGAGGATTTCGCGGCGAGCAAGGCGACGAGCATCAGCGGTCTCGCGGCTCCAGACGACTCCACTGTCGTAATCACGCTGAAGGAGCCCCTTTCGATCTTCCCAAAGGAGCTGGCGATGCCCGTCAACTCCATCGTGCCCGACAATCCCCCGGCCGACTTCGGTCAGAAGCCGATTGGAACGGGACCATGGAAGTTCGTCGAATGGAGACACGACGATTACCTGCGCTTCGCCAGGAATCCTGACTACTTCGACGGCCCGCCGAAGACCGATTCGCTGATGGCGCGCATCATTCCGGAAATGAGCACCGCCACCGCCGAATTCGAAGCAGGCAACGTCGACGTGCTTTCAGTCCCGGACGAAGCGGGCAAATCCTGGGCGACGGATCCCGTGAAGAGCAAACTTCTCACATCCGCGCCGGCGCTTCGCTTCTGGTACGTCGCCATCAACGTTACGCGAGGGCCACTCGCCGATGTTCGCGTGCGGCAGGCACTCAACTACGCGACAGATGTCAGCACCATCCTCAGCGCTATCATGGCGGGCCGCGGAACCGTCGCCGTTGGCGTGGTTCCGGCAATCCTCGGCGGGGCCGATCCGAATCGCAAAGGGTATGCACACAACGTGGCGAAGGCGAAGGAGCTGCTGGCCGCGGCGGGGCATCCGAAAGGAATAGACGTCGATCTCTGGGCAGCGACCACCGATCAGTCCCCCCGCCTCGCGCAAGCCATTCAGGCAAACCTGGCTGAAGCGGGAATCCGCGTGACGATCGTGCAGCGCGACGCCTCGTCGGTTCGCGAGGCCGCCCGAAACGGAAAGAGCGACCTTTACGTCAAGGAATGGTGGGCCGATTATCCCGACGCGGAGAATTTTCTCTATCCACTTCTCTACAGCAAGAACAAGGGCGCGGGCGGCAACGTATCGTATTACTCCAACCCGAAGTTCGACGCGCTGGTAGACCAGGCCCACCGCGAGCAGGATGAGTCCAAGCGCAACGTGCTTTACACCCAGGCCGACCAGCTCGAGTACGACGACGCGCCGATGATCTATCTCTTCTTCTATAAGGATGTCTACGCGGTGCAGCCCTGGATCAAAGGCTTCACCGTTCCCGCTGTCTTCAACGGCCAGCGCTGGACCGACGTGACAATCACCAAATAGCGAAGTGCTGTCTTTCATCGTTCGCAGACTGCTGCTTTCGATTCCGACGTTGTTTGGAGTCCTGGTAGTCGTCTTTCTGCTCCTCCGCGTCGCGCCCGGCGATGTGGTGCAGGAGATGGTGGGTGAGCGCGCGGATCCCGAGACGATCGCGCGACTCAGAAAGGAGCTTCGCCTCGACGAGCCGGTGTTGAGCCAGTTCACTCACTACACAGGCGGTGTCCTGCGTGGTGATTTCGGAAACTCCTACATCACCCAGCGGCCGATTATGACGGACATCCGCGAGCGATTCCCGAAGACGCTCCTACTCGCCGGATCCGCCATGCTGCTCGCATCCGTGCTTGGCATCACACTCGGCGTTTTGAGCGCGAGAAATCCCGGCGGCTGGTTCGACCGCCTCGGACTTGGCGTCGCGTATCTCGGAATCTCGTTCCCGGTGTACTGGGTCGGGCTCATTCTTATCCTGGTGTTCGCAGTGACGCTGAGGTGGCTACCGCCTTCGGGCTACGGCGGTATCAAGTACCTCATTCTTCCGGCGTTCGCCCTTGGCTCACGATCGATTGCGTTTCTCGCGCGCGTGACGAGATCGGCGATGCTCGATGTGCTGAGCAGCGACTTCGTCCGCACCGCTCGCGCGAAAGGATTGACGGAGCGCGTCGTGGTCGTGAGGCACGCCCTCAGGAATGCGCTGATTCCGATCATCACGGTGCTCGGCCTCGACTTCGGATACTATCTCACCGGCAGCATTCTCACCGAGACGATCTTCAGCTGGCCCGGGCTCGGGCGCTACGTGGTGAATGCAATCACGCGGCGCGACCTGCCGGCGATTCAGGGATCTGTGCTGTTCCTGAGCGTTGTGTTCGTACTGGTCAATCTCCTCACTGATCTCGCCTACGCCAAAGCGGATCCCCGCGTAGCATACTCCTGATTTCCCCGATGCCGAAGAAGGAAGGGTCCGCGCCGCCCACGACGGAGATAGTGCCGCGCGAGCGCGCGCTGCGAGAGCAGATCGAGAAGATCGAACAGGAGTCGGGCGCCAAAGCCATCGCTGTGGCCCTGCGCGACGCCGAAACCGGCCTCGAGCTCCACTACCACGGGGACCGCTGGTTTCACGCCGCGAGCACCATCAAGGTTCCGATCCTTCTCGGCGCCTTCGCCGCGATCAATCGCGGCGACCTTCTGCCGCATTCCCGCGTGCACGTCCGCAATCGCTTCCTGAGCGTCGTCGAGAACATCCCGTTCCGCGTCGAGTCGGGTCGCGATGCCAACTCGGCCGTGCACAACGCAATCGGCAAGATGATGCGCGTCGATGAGCTGGCGTATCACATGATCACGACCTCCAGCAACCTCGCCACCAATCTCCTCCTCGGCGTGATCGGATCGGACGCCGTCAATCAGACGCTGAAGGAGCTGCATGTAGACGAGGGAATCGAGCTCAGGCGCGGGGTCGAAGATGAGCTGGCGTTCGAGAAGCGCATCAACAACATGGTGACCGCCGATGGGCTGCTGAAAATTCTCATTATGCTGTCGGAGGGAAAGGCGTTCTCCCCGGCCCTGTCGCGGCGGATGATGGACATCCTCCA
>DHJM01000023.1:11398-14959 GCA_002404335.1 Gemmatimonadales bacterium UBA4720 | reverse complement strand
TTTCTCTCCCCCCCGAGTATCGAAAGGCGCTCAGGCCCGGAGAGGAGTGGAAGGACGCGACCGGGTTCCCCCGTCAGCTCCCCCGCTATTTCTATGAGATTCCGTCCTGGGATTCAGCCATGAAAATCGAGTTAGCCTCGCATTTCCTGCTCTGGGAGTTCATCCAGGTCGATGTCCGGGAAGCGCCGCCCCTGAGGACATTTCCCCGGTACGTTCCGTGCGCTATAACGCTGTTGGCAGTGTGCCTGGAGAGGTTTCGGGATGCAGTTGGGACGCTTGTCCATATCTCCGCAAATGGGGGTTATCGATCGCCCTCTCACCGATTCTCCAAGAACGCGACTCCACACGCCTGGGGAACGGCCGCCAACATCTACCGAATTGGCGACACCTACCTGGACAATCGGGGCGCGATCGAGCGGTTCAGTCTGATCGCACGCCAGACTCTGCCGGGCATCTGGACCCGCCCTTATGGAGCGCCAACCGGCTTTGCGGAAGACCACCTCCACCTCGATCTGGGTTACGTGTTGTCGGTACCGCGAGATGTGAAAAGTTGACGGACTGGGTGAAGCAGATACTCACGGAAATCGAAGCACTTTTGGCAAAAGAAGAGAATGACGCTGAAGAAGAAGAAAGGACCGGAGAACAAATCATCCACTCGCGAGCGGATCCAGCTCGCGGCGATCGGCATGGAAGCCGAATTCGCCGTGATCGTGGACGGCGTGCAGGTGAAGCCGGAGGACATCTTCGGCAGCCCGCGCAAGTTCATCCGTGAGAAGATGATGCACCGGAAGGGCAGGTCGTATCACCTGCCCACCGGCGGCGCGGTCTATTTCGACACCGGCGTCATCGAGGTCGCTACTCCAGTGATCGAGATCGAGCGTGGCTGCGCCGCGCGCGCCGGACGCTCACTCTGGGAAGCAATCCTGTTCGTCCGGCAGGAGCTCGACGCCTGGGAGCAGGCGCACGACAGCGATGTACAGCTCGCCGGCTTCAGCACCCACTACAACATCTCCTTCGAGGTGCCAAAAGAGGAGCAGGGCCCGACGAGAACCGTCGACCAGCTCGCATATCTGCTGGCCCACATCCTTCCCGTTCCCGTGATGCTGCTCGCGGCGAACCGCCGCTCCACCGGAATCGGCGTCAGGCCCCGCGGGGACCGCATCGAAGTTACGGCCGATTTCACCCCCGACGCGCCCCTCATGATCGCGACCGCCACTCTAATCGTCGGGATCGTCCGCGAGGTAATGCGTTGGCCGAGCTACGAGATCAGCGCGCTCGATGAGACCGATATCCCGATCATCAGGGGATTTCATCCCATGCCGCACACTACTCGCAAGGGATGGCTGGCGCGGTTCGACTGCTTCCCTGAAAACCCCTTCACCTGCGACATCGACGAGGACAGGTGGCCGACCACTCATGGACATTTCCTCTCGCTGCGGGAGATCGCGGGCCAGATCACCAAGCACTTCTGGCCCAATATCCGTCGCTACTCGGATCCTTTCACGCTGCGCCTCATCGGCTCGGTGATGAAGGGACGCGCCCCCTCGCTCCTCGACCTCGATGACCGCCCTCCCGGCTACGAGGACGTCGGCCGGTTGTGCACGTGGGACAATCTCTTTCCCGAGCGTGTCCTTCCGCGCTCGCAGTACGAGCGCGTCCTGATCAGGGCGATCTCGGGCGACAAGCTGCACATGGACGGCGAATGGTACACGCCCACCGGAATGCGCGGCTGGTCGCGCGTGATCTTCCGCCGCAAAGCCGACAACTCGCGGCACATCTTCTCGCTCGACTATCTGCTGGCTCACCTGCGGGAGTGGGAGCGACCGTACCGGAGCACGAAGCGCGGACCGGGCCAGCGCAATCGAGAACACTCCGCGCGCGCGTAGTGACGCGGGAAGAATGTGCGCTCGCGCGTGTTGCACGCCCTCGCTAGGTTGTTGGCGTGTCAATTACCACTGACGGCTCCCTCTGACAACTCACATCGCGCTGCTCCGCGGCATCAACGTCGGCGGCCACCGGCAGATCGGCATGACCGACCTGCGCAATTTCATTACGCAGGTCGGCCTTCAGGATGCCAGATCGCTGCTTCAGAGCGGCAATCTGATTTTCACGAGCAAGGTGCGAACGGGCGCCGAGCTCGAGCGTTTCCTGGAGTCAGAAGCCGCGGACAGGCTCTCGCTCGAAGTTGATTTCTTCGTGCGCACTCCCGAGGAGTGGAAATTACTGATCCGGCAGAATCCTTATCGCAAGGAAGCCGAGCGGGATCCGGGGCATCTGATAGCGCTCTTCCTGAAGAGCGCGCCCAATGCCGAGGTTGTCGCCGCACTCCAGGCAGACATCAAAGGGAAAGGCCCGGAGATCATAACGGCAAAAGGGAAGCAGGCCTACATCTTCTACCCGAACGGAATGGGCCGCTCCAAGCTGACGCATGTGATGATCGAGAAGCGCCTGGGTCGGGGCACCGCCCGTAACTGGAACACGGTGCTGAAACTCGGAATCATCGCCAAAACCGGATCGGCGAAACTGACGCCGGTTGCGCCCCGACGCCGGATCTGACCGACGGTCGCTGACTAGGGCTAAACTCCGAACTGCGGACGCTGAATCGATTGAAAACCACGCTGCCGCCTGGGACCCTCAGCCCGCGCCCAACGCGTCAAGCAATTTCTGGTGGATGCCGCCGAACCCACCATTCGACATGATCAGCACCACATCCCGCTCCTTGAGCCTCGGCGACAAATCCTTGACGATGGCGTCGGCATCCTTGAGCTGCTTCGCCCCTTTGCCCGTCGAAGCGAGATCGCGTACGAGTTGGTCGAGGTCCAACGCCGTTTCCTTCGTGTACCGATCCGGCCGATAAAGCGCCGCGAAAACGATCTCGTCCGCACCCCGAAAAGCCTTTACGTATTCGTTCTGAAATTCTCGCCGCTGCGCCGTGTAGCTGCGCGGCTCGAACACCGCGACAATCCGCCGCCCTTTGTACTTCTGCCTGATCGCGTCGATCGTCTCCCGAATTGCTGTCGGATGGTGGGCGAAATCGTCGATCACCACGACGCCGCGGACTTCTCCGCGCACCTCCATCCGCCGCTTGACGCTGGCGAACGTGCGAAGCCCCTCGCGCACACCGTCCGGGTCCGCTTTCACCGCTTCCGCTGCGGCGATCACCGCGAGAACGTTTCTAACGTTGAACGCGCCGGCGAGCGGCGTGTCGACCAATCCCCATTCCTTGTCGGACCGGAACGCGCGGAACCGGGTGCCGCTCTCGCTGAACTCGACGTCCCGCGCGTGCCAGTGCGGCTGGCCCGCCGGAGGCTTGGTCTCGTCTCCGTAGGCGAACGACTCCACCGGCGCGAATGATTTGGGCGCCAGCTCGCGCATGATCGGCGAATCCCAGCCCGCGATCAACACTCCGTTTTTCGGAATGAGATTTATGAACCGCGCAAACGCGAACTTGTACGCCTCTTCATCGCGGTAGATGTCGGCGTGGTCGAACTCGATGTTGTTGACGATCGCGGTGTCCGGCAGATAGTGCCACATCTTCGGGCCCTTGTCGAAGTACGCGGT
>DHJM01000023.1:9682-11318 GCA_002404335.1 Gemmatimonadales bacterium UBA4720 | reverse complement strand
CCGATCAGGAAGCTCGGCTTGAGCCCCGCCGACTCGAGCGCCCACGCCAGCAGCGATGTCGTCGTCGTCTTCCCGTGCGTGCCGGCCACCGCCATCGAGTGATGGCCCCAGATGAACTCCTCTTTTATGGTCGCGGCGGCCGAGGTGTAGCGAAGCTTCTGGATCAGCACTGCCTCCAGCTCCGGGTTTCCTCGCGAGATCGCGTTACCGACGATGACGATGTCCGGCCGCGGCTCGAGGTTCTCCGCGCGATACCCTTGGGTATATGCAATGCCCATCTCCTGGAGCCCCGTCGACATGGGCGGGTATACGTTCTCGTCCGAGCCGGTGACCGTGTGACCCGCGGCCTTCAGGAGTCCCGCCAGTGAGGCCATCGCAGTGCCACCAATTCCGATCAGGTGATAGTGAAGAGGGTTCCAGTTTCGCTTGTCGGGGTTTCGCGCCATTCCGCCTCGATCGTCTTTCGATTGGAGTTCAGTGTACTGGAATCTATAATGCTCTTGTGAAGCACCACTCCCCGGCCCCAGCCCCAGCCCCGCGGCGAAACGCATTCGTGCTCGACGCCGTAGGGAGTCAACACCCTAAAGAGATTCATGCCGCAACGAGCCAATAGATTCTGGACGATCTTCCTCACGACCATCCTCCTTGATGTCGCGAGCAAACGATTCGCCGTCACCACGCTGTCCCCACCCTTCCTTCCGCACGACATCATCGACGATGTCCTGCGTTTCACACTGGCATACAACCCCGAAGGCGCGATGAGCTTTTCGCTCGGCCCATCGTCCCGCTTCTGGTTCGTGCTTCTGTCGTTCGGGACGCTCTTCGTTCTCGCCTACATGTATCGGCAGACCCCGCGTGAAGACCGATTCCAGATCGCCTCGATCGCGCTCATCTGCGGTGGCGCGGTCGGCAATCTGCTCGACCGCATCCGCTCGGCCCGCGGAGTCGTCGACTTCATCGACATCGGCATCGGCACGCACCGCTTCTGGACTTTCAACCTCGCCGATCTGGCCGTGACGCTCGGAACCGCGATGCTCACCTGGATCCTTTGCGTGCGGGCGGCAAAAGATGAGCGAAGCGCCCACACCCTCTCCGCCACCACTGCCCTGGACGAGCCGAGCTAGTCGTCCTTCTGTCCGAAGATCGCCATGTTGGAGCTGTGTCCCGGATTCACCTTCTTTTCGGGATAGATCAAGTGAACCGCCTGGTTCACCGCGGTGGCGGCTTCGCCGAATCCCGTCGCGATCAGCTTCAGCTTGCCGGGATAGGTCGTAATGTCACCGGCGGCGTAGATCCCTGGCCGTCCCGTCTCCATCAAGCTGTTGACGACGATCTCGTCCTTCTCGCAGTTCAATCCCCACTCGGCCAGCGCGCCGATATCGCTATGGAAGCCGAGCATGGGGAGGACGACATCCGCATCTACGTCCCGAGTGGTCTTTGCTTTGACGTCGCGCACTGTCACGCCAGTAAGCTTGCCGTCACGCGACAGCACGTCGTGCAGCTCATGGAACGGTAGCAGCGTCGTGCGCCCCTCCCCCGAGGTAGCGGCAGCCTGAACATCGGCGATGGTCGCTCCGTGCGCGCGATATTTGTCGCTCCGATGGACGAGCGTCACGGCCTTCGCGCGGTCGCGCAG
>DHJM01000023.1:8914-9643 GCA_002404335.1 Gemmatimonadales bacterium UBA4720 | reverse complement strand
CCTCGGAACTCTTCCGGATCCGACACCCGATCGAAGATCCCCCGCCCGTACCACGGCTCCGCGCAGGACTGCGGCAAGCGCCGCGGCGAGAAGGCGCCGATCCCCGCGGCGATCACGATCGCGCGCGTCGGGAAGCGGTCGGTCTCGGTGACCAGGACGAAGTGATCGTCATTCCGCTCGAGGGCGGTGACGTTCTGGTTCAGGTGTGCCTTGAAGGGAAACTGCGCCGCCTGCTCCGTTAACGCTTTGACGAGATCCTTTGCCAGGATCTTGGTGAAGCCACCGACGTCGAAGATGTACTTCTCGGGGTAGAGCGCCGTGAGCTGCCCTCCAAGCTGGGGTAGCGCGTCGACGATCCGCGCGGTCGCCCCGCGCATTCCGGTATAAAAAGAGGCGAACAGTCCCGTGGGACCGCCGCCGATGACGGTGATGTCGATTATCTCGTGGGTCATCTCTGACGCGAAATATATAGTAGCGAGCTGGCGGGGCGTCTGATGCGGGTGCTGGCAGATTGAACAGCGGCGCTCTAGACTCAGCGTCATTCCTTTCCCAACAAGTGCCTGAATCCACCCTCCGCGTTCATCCCTGGCACCGCCCTCCTCTCACGCTGGAGGAACGTGCGCTCGAGCTCGAGCAACTGGAAAAGGAGCTACGAAAGCAGACGCGGTCTCTATACCTGCGTTACGGACTCGAGTACGCGGTCTGGTTCAGTATTGGACTCTTTCTTCT
>DHJM01000023.1:322-8714 GCA_002404335.1 Gemmatimonadales bacterium UBA4720 | reverse complement strand
CGTGCCTGACCAGCCGACCCTGTACACGGAGCGCCTCACCCTCCGCCCATTCACCCCTCACGACGCCTTCGACGTAGAGCGCTTCGCGGGCATGCGTGAGATCGCCGACACAACCCTCAACATTCCGCACCCGTATCCACATGGCGGAGCAGCCGACTGGATTCTCGCTCATGGCCCGGCCTGGACAGAGGGCAGCAACGCGACCTTCGCGATTGTCGATACCGCGACAGGCCGCCTGGCCGGAGCCATCAGTCTCATGATCAAGCCCGAGCATCGCCGCGCCGAGCTCGGTTACTGGATCGCGGTCCATGGCTGGAATCGCGGATACGCTACCGAGGCAAGCAGGCGTCTCATTGATTACGGCTTCGAGGTGCTCGGCCTCCACCGCATCGAAGCACGCCACTTCGTTCGGAACCCGGCATCGGGACGGGTGATGCAGAAGCTCGGGATGACGCCCGAAGGAATCGAGCGCGACTGGGCAATCAAATGGGATCGCTTCGAGACCTTGGCGGTCTATTCGATCCTCGAGCCCGAGTGGCGAGCGGCGCGAGCCGCCCGATAGAGTTGCTCCGGTCGCCGCTGAGCGGCCGACGGCCAACTCCGGTCCGGTCCCGCGCCTCTACTCGTCGAGCGGCTCGACGCTGACTTGAGCGGAGCCGTCTTCACGATATTGCACGCTCACGCTCCAGGGCTGGCAGCAGACTTCGCAGTCCTCGACGTACTCCTGCGCTGATCCGCCGCCGGGGTCAATCACGATCTCGACCGTCTCATTGCAGTAGGGACAGTAGACCGTCGCCCCCGTTTCGGCCGTTCCATCGCCGAGGGGGAACTCTGGGTCCGGCAATTCTTCGTCGTCGGGGAGAAGCACCATCAAACAGTCACTCTATTGAGGAAGGATGCTGAAACCTAAAAACAATAACTGAAGACTACCTTCCAGGGGCGGGTAGTCTTCAGTTCCCAGTTCCGTAGATTCCAGCCGATGAAGATTTACACGAAGACGGGCGACGCCGGCGACACGGGATTGTTTGGCGGCGGCCGAGTCCAGAAGGACGACCCCCGAGTCGAAGCCTACGGCGACGTCGACGAGCTCAATGCCGTCATCGGGATGGCGCGCGCAATCGAGCCGCTCCCGCGCATCGACGAGGTCCTCGTGCCGATGCAGCGCGACCTCTTCAGCATCGGCGCTCTCCTAGCCACGCCGGACCTGGAGAAGATGCACAGCCACCTGACCAAGGCGAACATCGACGACCGGCGGATCAGGGACCTCGAGCGCGCGATCGACGACTGCGAGAAGGAGCTGGAACCGCTCAAGGCGTTCATCATCCCCGGCGGAAGCCGCAAAGGAGCGGTGCTTCACATCGCCCGAACCGTCTGCCGGCGAGCAGAGCGAAGGGTCGTGCACCTCCAGAAGGAGGTCGAGATCCCATCACTCGTCGTCATTTATCTGAACCGGCTGTCAGATCTCCTCTTTATGCTCGCGCGCGTCGCGAACGTGCGGACGGGTGCTGGTGAAGTAACCTGGTGACCCGCGAGATCCGGCTTGGGGGGTCCTCGATCCGGGTCGCCCCAGGACTCCTGGCCAAGGCCGGCGCCGTCGCCCGCGAGCTCGCCCCCGCTCATCGGTACGCCGTCATCACAGATTCCAACGTCGGTCCGCTGTACGCGGAAAAGGTCCTCGGCCAGCTTGAAAAGGGCAGCGCGGACGTCCTGACGATCCCCGCCGGCGAGTCCAACAAGACCCGTGAAAGCTGGGCCCGGCTCACCGACCAGATGCTCGCCAAAAAGTATGGGCGCGATTCGGCTGTGATTGCGCTCGGGGGTGGGGTCATCGGCGACCTTGCGGGCTTCGTCGCCGCGACGTTCATGCGCGGAATTCCGGTGGTCCAGATACCCACGACTTTGGTCGCCATGGTCGACGCCTCGATCGGTGGGAAAACCGCCGTGGACACCCCAGCGGGCAAGAATCTGGTGGGCGCCTTCCACGCTCCCACTGCTGTGCTTGTCGACCCCCAACTCCTTGCCACACTTCCACTTAGGGAAATGCGTGCGGGTTTTGCAGAGATTGTCAAGCATGGCGTAATCGCGGACGACGTATATCTTCGTGAGGTCGCCAGCGGTGCTTCGGAGCTGCTGTCGGCGGACGGTTCGGCGAGTGACAGGATGCTCTCGCTCATCGTCCGTAGCGTAGAGATCAAGGCCGACATTGTCTCACGTGATGAACGGGAGGAAGGCCTTCGGAAAACGCTGAATTTCGGCCACACGATTGGCCACGCCGTCGAGCTGGTTAGCGGCTACTCATTGCTACATGGTGAGGCGGTCGCGATCGGGATGGCACTGGAGAGCAAGCTCGCCGAACAGATCGGCGTAGCAAGGACCGGAACCGCAGCCACAATCACCAAGGCGCTGCAGTCCGCTGGGCTCCCGACCGACCTCCCACCCGGCATCGAACCGGACGCGGTCATCGAGGCGATGGGCTCGGACAAAAAGGGAGTGTCGGGCAAGACGAGGTTCGCCCTTCCCCTCCGCATTGGAGCGATGGCCGGGGCAAAGACGGGATGGACGGTTCCAGTCAGTGACGATCAACTTCGGGAGGTGCTTGCATGAAAATTGGCAGAATCTCTCGGCGTAGCCTCCCACCAGTGGCTGCTAACGACGTTTCGCCCAGCCATCGGCGGAAGGAGGTCGTGCGCACGATCGTCGCGGTAACCCTCGCCGTCGCTCTCATAGGAACCGGAGCGATCGCGCTCCCCTCGCTCGCCCCGATCGCGGCCGGAATCGAGATTCCACCTCGCAAGGGACCGCAGCTCGAGCCCGAAGCCAGCGCTGACATCGAAAGGATTCGCGAGACCGCGGGAATGCTCGGCGGTCCGCTGGCGCAGACCGTGTCGGACATGGCAAGGGCGCTCCCCTCCACAGCCGCGAGAGTCGCAAAGGCGACGACCGCTGTGACGAGACCCGTCGCCGATGGCATCGACATATTCCCGTACGCCGCGAGCATCGTCCGCGCTACGGCGCATGAAGCGATCAAGATGAAAAAGGGCATCATTCCGCTCATTCCATCAAAGTTCGCTCGCGCCCAGAATGGAATCACCGTCCCGGTTTCGCTCACCCAGTACTGCGTTCAGGGTGAAACGCGCCGCGGACGCCAGACTCGGCATGGAATCGTTGCGGCCGATCCCAGAATCTTCCCGCTCGCGCGCTACGTCGAAGTCTTCCTCGGCCAGGAATACCTGGGTCGCTACCTCGTGGACGACACCGGCGGCAACGTGCTGGGCGCGACGCTCGACATCTGGAACCCCGACTGCAAGGAAGCAGCGCGCTTCGGACGTCACTGGGGCAGCGCGGCACTCGTCGCGCGCGAAGTCGAGCAAGTCCCGAACGATTCGCTCATGCCCACTCGGTGGGACGGACTCGCGAAGCGCTGACCACCGCGCTTTTTCAGGCCACAACTGGCCTTACATTTGCTCGATTGCGGCAGGAAAATCCTAACCGGGATCACATAATGTCCTCGTTCAGCACCTACCTGATTGGATTCATTGTCCTGATCATTGGTCTCGCAATCGCCGCCATCCTTCTTGGCGTCTCACCCACTTGGGTCACTGTGGGGGCCATCATCCTGATCGGAATCGGGATTGTAAGCGCCACGACCCGAACGAAGCCCAAAGATCCGCAGGCTTGAACGTGGCATGAAATGTGGCTGTTGACGGTGGAGTGCGCGCCTAGTTAACGTGCGCGTCCAACAGAACCGGGCGCGCCACCCAGGCAACGCCGGTCGGTAATGTCTCTGCCAAGGGGCTTATGCAGACAACGGGCGAGAGTAGATCCAAAGGCTTCTTCCGTTCCTCCCCCTCTACCGCGTTCGACCAGTACCTCCAGGACATTCAAAAGCTTCCACTGATCACTGACGCCGAAGAAGAGCGGCGTTTAGCGCGTCGTGCGCAGGCAGGCGACGAGAAAGCAGCAGAGCGTTTGGTCACCGCCAATCTTCGCTTCGTAATCTCTTACGTAAAGAAATACCAAGGGCACGGTCTCGACCTTGGTGAGCTCGTCGCCATCGGCAACGAAGGCCTGCTCAAGGCAGTAAGAAAGTTCGACCCCGATCAGGGCGTCAAGTTTATCTCCTACGCCGTGTGGTGGGTTCGCCAGGCAGTGCTGAAGGCGCTGGCCGAGCAGACACGAAGCGTTCGAATCCCGCTCAATCAGAATTCGCAGCTGATCAAGCTGGCCCGGGCGCAGACCGTTCTTTCGCAGGTCCTCAAGCGCGATCCCACCGACAACGAGATCGGACGACTTCTCGAAGAGACCCCCGATGCAGTTCGTTCGGCCAAGCAGATGTCGGCCACGGAGATCTCGCTCGACGCCCCGATCGATCGCTCTGATCGCGAGGCCTGCACCCTCGGCGAACGTTTCGCCGGAGTCGATGGCGCCGAAATCGAGGACGTGACGGACTTCCATTTGATGCGCGAGTTCATTGACCGCGTTTTCCGGAAGTACCTCACCCCCCGCGAGCGCAAGATCCTTCACCTCTATTACGGCCTCGAGCAGGGCTCCGACGCGATGACACTCGAGAAGATCGGTGCTCTCATGGGCGTCACCCGCGAGCGGATCAGACAGATTCGTGAGCGCGCGTTCGAGAAGCTCAGAGAGTCGCCGGACGGTTCCGCCCTCGCGGGATTCTGGAGCTAGAAGCTGTAGGTTGACGCAGGGTTAGACATCAACAGGAAAAGACGCCGGGCGAAGTTTGGCCGGCGTCTTTCTTGTATAGGAGGGTGTCCACGCCCGTTGGCTCCTTCCTCCTACTCCGCAACCGATGGCAGCGACACAGACCGCGCCCGCAGCTCCGCGCGGCTCGAAGCTCAAGGTCTTTCTCAATGCCGCCGGCGGAAATGCGGAAGCGGCGCGCGCGGCTCTCTCGGACGGGACGTTCGACCTCGAGGAGGTTCAGCCGAGCGAGTTGGAGAGGAGGATCAAGCAGGCAATCGATGGCGGAGCGAAGCGCATCGTCGTAGCCGGCGGTGACGGTACCATCGCCACCGCCGCCTCGCTTGTCGCCAAAACAGACGTCGAGCTTGCGATCATCCCGGCCGGAACTCTCAACCATTTCGCCAGGGATCACAACATTCCGGAGAACCTTGGGAAGGCAGCGCTGGTTGCCGCCAACGGCGTGCTCATCGGCGCCGACGTTGCCTACGTCAACGGCTCTCTTTTTCTGAATACGAGCTCGATCGGCGCATACGTCACCTTCGTCCGTGTTCGCGAGCGATTCGAGAAGTATGTCGGTTACAGGATCGCGAGCTTCCTGGCCCTCATCAGAACATGGGCGCGGCTGCGTACCTTCGCGGTGACGCTGGAAGTCGAAGGCGAGAAGAAGATGTACCGCTCTTCAATGGTCTTCATCGGCGCCGGCGAGCGCGAGCTCAAGCTGCCGACACTCGGCAACAGGGTGAAGGACGGGAGGCCGGGGCTCCACGTCATGGTCGTTGGCGGTCGCAAGCGGGCGCGTCTGTTCGCCGTGGCGCTGGCCGGAATTGCCAAGGGAACGAAGGAAGCGGAAAGACTTCCGGAATTCGACGATTTCCTCGTCGAGAGCTGCCGGATCGATCTTACCAGGTCCCACGCCTTGATCGGGCTCGATGGCGAGCTCAGGGAAATGCGGACTCCTCTCGATTACAGGATTGAGCGTGACGCGCTCCGCCTCGTCGTCGGCCCGCCAGACGGAGGTGAATAGCTAAATTCCACGGATGACCCAGCCGACTCCCGCCCCTACTCGGACTCCCACCCCGCCGATGCGGTCCGGGATCGCTGAGCAACTGGCCGAAATCGTGGGCGAGCGCCACGTGCTGAGTCGGCCGAGCGAGCTGCTGGTCTACAACTCCGATGGATTGCCCGGCTACAGGCGCCAGCCCAGGCTCGCTGTTTTTCCGGGGACGCGTGAAGAGACCATCGCAGTCGTGAGATTGCTGGCCGATGAAGGACTCCCATTCGTCCCTCGAGGCGCCGGCACCGGATTGTCCGGCGGAGCGCTCGCCGACGACATCGTCGTCATCGGGCTCCACCGCCTCAAGAAGATCCTCTCGCTCGACGTCGAAAACCGCCGCGCCACGGTCGAGCCCGGCGTCGTGAATCTCCGGCTCAACAAGCACGTCGCACCTCACGGACTGCTCTACGCTCCGGATCCTTCGAGCGAGGCGGCGTGCACGATCGGCGGCAACGTAGCCGAGAACGCCGGAGGTCCTCATTGCCTCAAGTACGGGGTCACGCTCAACCACGTGCTGGCGATGACGGTGGTTCTGCCAAGCGGCGAGGTGGTCGAGCTCGGCAGCAAGGTCGGTGAGCGAGATGGCTACGATCTGCGCGGAGCATTCATCGGGTCCGAGGGATGCTTCGGGCTCGCTCTGGACATAACCGTCAAGCTGATGTCCAAGCCGCAGACGGTGAGGACGCTGCTCGCCGATTTCACGTCGGTGGACCAGGCCGCCCACGTGACCTCCGCGATCATTGCTTCCGGAATCGTACCCGCGGCGTTGGAGTTCATGGATGGTCCGACTATCCGCGTGGTCGAAGATTCCATTTATGCCGCGGGCTATCCGAGGGATGCGGAGGCGATTCTACTCATCGAGCTCGACGGACTGGAGGCTGGCGTTTCGGCGGACCTCGAAGCCGTGCGGCGGATCTGCCTCGATGGCGGCGCGCGGAATGTGAAGGTCGCGCGCGACGACGCGGAGCGCATGAAGCTCTGGCAGGGACGAAAGAAGGCATTTGGAGCGATGGGACGCCTGGCGCCGCATCTGATCGTGCAGGACGCGGTGATTCCGCGGACGCGCCTGCCTGATATTCTCGCCACCATTCGCGCGATCAGCGAGAAATACGGCGTCGTGGTGTGCAACGTCTTTCACGCTGGCGATGGAAATCTTCATCCGAACATCGCCTATAGCGCCGACGATCCGGCCGAAAGCGAGCGGGTGCACAAGGCGATGACCGAGATCATGCAGGCGTGCATCGATGCGGGCGGGAGCATCACGGGCGAGCACGGCGTCGGGCTCGACAAGATGGGGTACATGGAATCCATCTTCTCCGAGAGCTCGCTCAACGCGATGTGCGAGCTGCGCGCGGTGTTCGATCCGGAGCGGCGGTCCAATCCGGGGAAGGTCGTTCCAGTTCACGCCTGCAAGGAATGGCACGCCGTGCCCGGCGGCCGTTTGCGGATGGGCACGTGAGCACGGCAGCGGTTGTCTCCGCGATCAAGGAAAGCGGATCGACTCGATCGCCGCTCCGGATTGCCGGCCGTTCGACCTGGCTCGACGCGGGGCGCCCTGTGCGCGCGGACAAGACCCTTTCACTCCGCGACGACAGCGGCGTCGTCAGCTACGTGCCGGGTGATCTCACGCTTACTGTGCGCGCTGGGACTTCGCTCTCCGAGATCGAGCGAGTGACGCGGGAGCACGACCAGTGGCTTCCGCTCGACCCCTATGGCTCGAACGATGGAACCATCGGCGCGACGATAGCGACAGCATCAGCCGGACCTCTTGCATCGAGCTTTGGATTGCCACGCGATCTTCTGCTCGGGCTCGAGTTCGTGAACGGGCGCGGCGAAGTGGTGAGAGGCGGAGGCAAAGTGGTGAAGAACGTCGCGGGCTTCGATTTGTCGCGGCTCCTCACCGGCTCGTGGGGAACTCTCGGAGTGATCACGGAGGTGACGGTCCGCCTCTACGCGCGCCCACAGGCAGATCGCAGCTTCGTGATTCGCCTTGCCGCGAACGAGAAAGAGTCAAATGCCTTTCTTCGTCCGTTCCTCGCCGCGTCTTTCTGCCCGTACGCACTGGAGTTATTGAGCGCCTCTGCGGCTTTCGCTCTTGGTCTCGGCGAACGAGCAGTGTGTCTGATGCGATTTGGCGGTAACACGGCTGCCGTGGATGCGCAGCTCAACGCAGTGTCGCGAATAGCGGGAGTGGAAGAAGTGGAGACATCCGTATGGGAAGCGCTCCGAACTCTGGAAAGGGGTTCAGGCTGTGTGATCAGAGTTACTGGTTTGCCGGGGGAGTTCCGCTCTGTTTCCGCGTCAATGCTGATGGAGCAGCCGTCGGGTATTCTCAATTACATCGACCCGGCGCGCGGAGTCTTGCGCCTCGTTGTTCGAGCTCCGAACGAACACGAGGAATCGAAAGAATCCGTGTTCGGGATCTCCACGGATATGCCGCCCGACGAGCGTGTCGTTTACGAAACACTTCCCGCCGATGTCTGGTCGGAGGTGTCGCCGAGCGTCGTCGCGGATCCTTTGTCACGGGGCATCAGGAAGGCCTATGACCCGCACGACATTCTGAACCCCGGCATACTGGGCGACTGACGTGACCGCAGCCGTGCCCGCTGATCCACTCCCACACGACCCGATGCC
>DHJM01000023.1:0-257 GCA_002404335.1 Gemmatimonadales bacterium UBA4720 | reverse complement strand
GCGTGCGTCCACTGCGGATTTTGCCTTCAGGCGTGCCCGACATACCTGAATCTCGAGGACGAGAACGACAGTCCGCGGGGACGCATTTTTCTCATGCGATCACTGCTCGAGGGCACGGTCAAGCCCGACGATCCAAGCGTGCGGCAGCACATCGATCAGTGTCTCGGCTGCAGGGCGTGCGAGCCGGTCTGTCCGAGCGGCGTTCCCTACGGACAACTTCTCGAAGCGACGAGAGCGACGCTGCGCGAGTACGCGCC
>DHJM01000002.1:11912-15081 GCA_002404335.1 Gemmatimonadales bacterium UBA4720 | reverse complement strand
ACGGTCAGAGCGCGGTGACTACCCACTGAGATCTATGCCTCCTCAGATCTCGGATCCCGTTCAGTTGCAGTTGCCTGGGCCGATATGCTCCGTTAGTTGCCCGCGCGCCAAGGACGGTATACCGCAGTTAAATTTAGAGGCATGAGTTCCGATCCAATCACGGGCGTCTTCAACGACGGGTACATAAGCGAGGCCTACGAAGCCTACCGGCGCGATCCTGCGTCGGTGGACGAATCGTGGCGCCAGTTCTTCCGATTTGCGGAAAGCTTGGGTGGAGCGCCACCGCCACCGCGGACGCCGGGTGAAGCTCCTTCAGCGGGACAACTCGATCCCGCTTTTCTTCGCGATGTCGCCGCGGCGGGTGAGCTTGTAGACGCAATTCGCCACTACGGCCATATGGCCGTACCGCTCGATCCACTGGGCACTCTGCCCGGAGGAACTCCGGAGCTGACCCCGGAATTTCACGGGCTGAGCGAGGAGCAGCTCGCGAGCATTCCCGGCATCGCACTCGGCGCTTCGGGTGGCAGCGCCGCCGACGTGATCGCGCGCCTCCGCGAGCTCTATTCGTCGAGGATCGGATTCGAGATCCTGCACCTCGGCAGATTCGAAGAGCGCGAGTGGCTTCGCGTGCAGATTGAGAGCGGACGACTGCACGCGTCACTGAGTGGGGAAGAAAAGAAATCGATACTTCAGCGACTCACGGACGTCGACGGGCTCGAACGGTTCCTCGGACGCGCCTATCAGGGCTACAAGCGCTTCTCGATCGAGGGCAGCGACATCCTGGTTCCGATGCTGGATGTCGCGATCGAATCGGCCGCCGCCCACGGTGCCCGCGAAGTCGACTTGGCAATGGCGCATCGGGGCCGCATCAATGTTCTGGCGCACACGCTCAGCAAGCCGTACTCGACGATCTTCGAAGAGTTCGAGGGAAAGCACGCGACGACGAATGCGGTCAGCGAGACCGGCGACGTGAAGTATCATCTCGGCGCGACTGGACAGAGGAAGGTCGCGAGCGGCGATGAAGTCGAGATCGTGCTGATTCCAAATCCGAGCCATCTCGAAATCGTGAATCCAGTGCTCGCGGGAGTTGCGAGAGCGCGGCAGGTTCTGGCCGGAAATGGCGAGAGTGATGAAGCCGCGGTGCTTCCGATCTGCATTCACGGCGACGCCGCCTTTCCAGGGGAGGGCGTTGTGGCCGAGACGCTCAATCTCTCTGGACTCAACGCTTATCGGACGGGCGGAACGCTCCACATCATCGTCAACAATCAGGTCGGATTCACGACCGATCCCATCGATGCCAGATCGACGCACTATGCCAGCGATCTCGCCAAGGGGTTCGAGGTTCCGATCGTTCACGTCAACGCTGACGATGCGGAGTCGTGCGTGCACGTCGTGCGTTTGGCGGTCGACTACCGAGCGAAGTTCGGCAAGGACTTTCTGATCGACGTCGTGGGGTACCGGCGTCACGGTCACAACGAGACAGACGAGCCTGCATTCACGCAGCCGATCCTCTACAAGAAAATCCGGGCGCATCCTTCTCCTCGGGAGGTATGGGCCAGCCGGCTGGTGTCCGAAGGAGTTGTCACGGAGGAAGAAGTGAAGAAGCTCGACGTCGACGCCGCGGCGAACTTCGACCGGATTCAGACGGCGATGAAAGCCGGTGAGATTCATTTGCCCGAGTACAATCCCGCCAAGGGAGCGGAGGCGGACCAGTCGGGCGCTTGTACCGGCGACACGGCTGTCGACGCGGATCGGCTGCGAAAGCTGAACGACCGGCTTCTCAAGTGGCCATCGACCCTAAACGTGAATCCGAGGCTCGCCAAGAACCTGGCTCGCCGCGGCGAGGCGATGGGCGATGCTGGTGGAATCGACTGGGGTCACGCCGAGACCCTGGCATTTGCGTCGTTGCTCACCGAGGGCAAATCGGTGCGGCTCACTGGGCAGGATTCCGAGCGCGCGACGTTTTCGCACAGGCAGGCGGTGCTTCACGACACGGAGTCGGGAGAGGTCTACGTTCCGCTCGAGCACGTCGGTGACGGTGAGTCTCATGGGCGCATGGAGATCTACAACAGTCCGCTCTCCGAGATGGCGGTGCTCGGGTTCGAGTACGGCTATAGCACTGCGGCCGAGGACACGCTGGTGCTGTGGGAAGCCCAGTACGGTGATTTCGTGAACGTAGCGCAACCGATCATCGATCAGTTCATCACCGCGGATCGCGCGAAGTGGGGACAGGACTCCGGGATCGTGCTGCTGCTTCCACACGGGTACGAGGGGCAGGGGCCTGAGCACTCGAGCGCGCGTCTCGAGAGATTCCTGCAGCTGTGCGCCGAGGGCAACCAGCGTGTGGCTTATCCGTCGACGCCGGCGCAGTACTTCCACATTCTGCGGCGACAGGCACAGCTGTGCGAGCGGCGTCCGTTGATCCTGATGCAGCCGAAGAGTCTGCTTCGTTTGCCGGAGGCCGCGTCACACCTGAGCGATCTCACGAGCGGAAGCTTCCGGCCGGTGATTGACGATCCAGTCGCGTCGCAGGCTCGCCCGGAAATCGCGCGACTCGTCTTCTGCACGGGAAAGATCTATTACGATCTCGCGCCGAGGCGCGCGCCGCACGTGGCGCTGGTCAGGGTCGAGGAGCTTTATCCGTGGCCCGGCAACCAGATCGCGCAGATCGTGGATCTCTATCCGGCGATCGAGGAAGTCGTGTGGGCGCAGGAGGAGCCGAAGAATCAGGGTGCGTGGGTGCATGTGGCGCCGCGCCTCCGGATGTCTACCGGCAACGCGCTGCTTACCCGCTACATCGGTCGTCCCGACCGCTCGAGCCCGGCGGAGGGCTACGCCGAGGTGCACAAGATCGAGCAGGAGCGCATCATCGCCGAGGTGAACGCGCCGATGCAGCAGCCGGCGGGAGCGAAGCGCCGCGGCATGGCGCTCAAAACCTGAGCGTTTCTCCAAGCAGGACAGTGAAAAGAGCGATTCTCATCGCCGCAATCGCTGCGACTGGCGTTCTGTCGCGCTCGGTTCCGGCTCAGGCGATCTTTAACGCTGATCCTCCCGCTGTGGATCTGGTGCGAATATACGACGGTCCGCATCCAATACGAGTGCTTTGGATTGCCGCGCATCCCGACGACGAAGACACCAACCTGATCGCGTGGCTCGCCCGTGGCAGGAA
>DHJM01000002.1:9816-11865 GCA_002404335.1 Gemmatimonadales bacterium UBA4720 | reverse complement strand
GCACTCGGCGTCATTCGCACCGAAGAGTTGCTTGCAGCCCGGCGCATCGATGGCGCCCACCAATTTTTCGGGCGCGGATACGACTTCGGCTTCTCGAAAACGGCGGACGAGACCCGCAAGCACTGGCCGCAGGATTCGCTGCTGCGCGATGTGATAACCGTGATGCGCGCGTTCCAGCCACAGATAGTGATCACGACGTTCTCGGGCACCCCGCGCGATGGGCACGGGCAGCACCAGATTTCGGCGATCGTGGCGCGCGACGCCTACAATCTTGCTGGCGATACGATTCGCTTTCCGGTTCGCGAATATGGCGAGCCGTGGAAACCGCTCAAGTTCTATCGGCTAGCGCGATTCTCTCCGCAGGATCGAACGCTTTCGATAAACGTCGGCGAGTACAATCCGTATCTCGGTCTCTCGTATCAGGAGATAGCGGCGGACAGCCGGTCCCAGCACAAGTCCCAGGGCGAGGGGACGCTCCGACGCAAAGGCGTGGTGTGGGATTATCTCATGCGGGAGGATTCTCGCGTCCCGGCGCCACCAGCGAAGGAGGAACAGTCCATCTTCGCGGGCTTCGACACGAATAGCGTCAGGAACTTCGTGTTCGACGGACGCGTGAGTGCGCCGGCTCCTCCGCTTCCGATCGAGCTCGAAGCGGTCGCCGACAGGCAAGCCGTCGCGTTGGGCGACTCCGCGAAAATCAGTCTGGCAATCTACAATCGCGGGCGAGTGCAGATTTCGATTCCCGCAATCAAAGCCGACGGCGCACCGAGAGTTGTTCTTCCCGACTCCGTTTATAGATGGACGCAGTGGTACGTCGGCCGCGAGATTTCGCAGCCGTGGTGGCTCGCGACGCCACGCAATGGAGATCTGTTCACGCCGAAGATCACCGGAATCTCGGAGGACGAGCGGGAGGTGCGGCGTGGCGCGCACATTTTCGTCACCTCGAGTGAGATGGGTCGGTTGTATCTCAGCTCACCGATCGTGTTCCATTACGTCGATCGAGTGCGTGGAGACGTCCAGCGTCCGCTGATTGTGGCGCCCGGAGTTTCCATCACACTCGACCAGGCTGTCACCATGGCGCGAGCCAACGGGCCATTCTACCAGCAGCTAAAGACAACATTGCGTTCTGCTCTGGGTGATTCGACGCCGGTCACCGTCACCCTCTCATTGCCGCGCGGATTGTCAGCGGATTCGCTCGTGCGCACCGTATCAATGGCACCCGGAGCCACGCGGACGCTCATCTTCAAAGTGAGAGGATCTCTTTCGCGAGGAACGCACCAGATATCCGCGACGGCTTCCGCTAGAGGAAAGACGTATCAGACGGGTTACATCCCGATTGAGTATCCGCACATCAATCCGCAGCGCATCTATCGGCCGTCCACAATGAGCGTCAACGCGGTTGACGTCGTCCTGCCAGCGCGGATCAACGTCGCGTACGTTCCCGGAGTCGGCGACAATGTCGCGCCGGTGCTCCAGCAGCTCGGCGTTCCGCTCACGATAGTTGATGCGGACGATCTTCCTCAGACCGACCTCAGTCGATTCACGACGATTGTCGTGGGACCGCGCGCGTATCAATCGAGTCAGAGTCTTCAGGGCAACAATGATTACCTGCTCGCGTATGTGCGGAACGGTGGTCGCCTCGTCGTGCAGTATGGACAGGGCGAGATGCAGCGCCCGGGCATCATGCCTTATCCGATGACGCTGAAGCAGCCGGCGGAGCGCGTCACCGACGAAAACGCGCCGGTGACTTTCACTGATCCGCAGTCGCCACTGCTCAACGCCCCGAACAAGATCACCCAGGACGATTTCAACGGCTGGGTGCAGGAGCGGGCGTCATACATGCCTTCGACGTTCGATTCGCACTACCGCACCATGCTGGCAATGAGCGATCCGGGCGAGCAGCCCAACCGCGCCGCCATTCTCGCCGCGCCGTATGGGCGTGGGACTTACATCTACGTCCCGCTCGCGCTCTTTCGCCAGCTGCCGGCGGGAGTCCCCGGCGGCGCGCGCATCTTCGCCAACCTCCTCGGCGGCAACACCATTAAATGA
>DHJM01000002.1:6250-9703 GCA_002404335.1 Gemmatimonadales bacterium UBA4720 | reverse complement strand
ATGAGGCTTCGCGCCGCGGCGTGGCTCGCCACGATAGGAGCGCTCGCGCTTTCGGCGTGCAGCTCGGACAATCGCAAAGTTCTCATCGTCTATTCCCCGCACGGGAAGGAGCTGCTCGAGTACCTGGAAAAGGGATTCGAGAAAGCGCATCCCGACATCGATGTCCAGTGGGTGGATATGGGCTCGCAGGAAGTCCTCGAGCGCGTGCGGGCCGAGCAGCCGAATCCGCAGGCTGACGTCTGGTTCGGCGCGCCGGCGGAGGCGTTCGATCGCGCGACCAAGGAAGATCTGCTGCAGCCCTACAAGCCGACCTGGGCGGCGGCCATCGATCCCGATGCCCGAGAAGCGCGTGACAACTGGTACGGAACGTATCTCACCCCCGAGGTAATCGGCTACAACCGCGACGCGGTGAAGGACGCCGATGCGCCGAAGGACTGGGACGATCTTCTCGATCCGAAATGGAAGGGGAAGATCCTGGTTCGCGATCCGATCGCGTCGGGCACGATGCGGGCGATCTTCGGCGCGATCATGGCGCGCTCGATTGCGCAAACTGGCAAGCCCGATGCAGGCTATGAATGGCTCCGAAAGCTGGATGCGAACACGAGAGACTACGTTCTGAATCCGACGATCCTCTATCAGAAGCTCGGTCGGCAGGAGGGTGTCGTCACGATGTGGGACATGCCCGACTTCGCCACACTCGAGCAGCGCACCCGCATCCCCATCAAGTACGTCATTCCCACGAGTGGAACTCCGCTGCTGGTGGATGGAATCGCGATCGTCCGCGGCAGCAAGCATCCGAAGGAGGCCGAGGAGTACTACGAGTACGTGACGACGCCCGAGGCGATGATCGCGGCCGCCGATTCGTTTCTCCGGATTCCCGCGCGAAAGGACATTCCGGTGTCGAAGCTTCCATCATGGATCCGTGATGCGATGGCGCAGATCAAGCCGATGCCGGTCGATCGTGAAGTGATGGCCGCGCATCTCGACGAGTGGATGAAGTACTGGGACGCGAACATCAGGAACCGCGGACAGAGACAATGACCGGCGCGCCGGATGGGTTGGCGCGCAGTGAAAACAGGGACGACAAGGGTGGGCGGGGACCTCTCGCCCTCAATGGGGTGACACGCCGGTTCGGCGAGTTCACCGCGGTCGACAACGTCTCGTTCGAGGTTGGTCCGGGTGAGCTGCTGGCGCTGGTAGGAGCATCCGGCTCGGGCAAGACGACCACTCTCCGCATGGCGGCCGGCTACGAGGCCCCCGACTCGGGGACCGTCACGCTCGGCGGAAAGGACATCACGAGAGTCCCACCCGAGCGCCGCGGCTTCGGAATGGTGTTTCAGCACTACGCGCTTTTTCCCCACATGCCGGTCGAGGACAACGTCGCGTTCGGGCTCGAGGCGCGCGGCGTGAGCAAGGTGGATCGACTGGTGAAAGCACGGGCCGCCCTCGCGAGCGTCGGCCTCGAGGGCGCAGGGAGCCGGCCGATTCAGTCTCTGTCGGGTGGTGAGCAGCAACGCGTTGCGCTCGCGCGCGCCTTGGTGATCGAGCCTCAGGCACTGCTGCTCGACGAGCCGCTCTCCAATCTCGATCCCACGTTACGTCATGCGATGCGTGACGACCTGCGAGCGATGCTGCGCAGGGTCGGCGTGCCGGCGCTCTTCGTGACGCACGATCAGGAAGATGCATTCGCGGTCGCGGACCGCATCGCGCTCCTGAAAAAGGGCAAGCTCCTTCAGGTCGGCACGCCGGAGGAGCTATACAACGCTCCGCTCTCTCGCGAAGTGGCGGCGTTCATAGGACGAGGGAGCATCGTGCCCGCCATCGATAAGGGGAGCACGGCGACGGTGACAATCGGCGGTGTCGCGCGCGATCTCAATGTCACACGTCCGAAGGGAGTGGCGCCGCACCTGGAGACTGCGTTCGTCGTGTTGCGGCCCGATGCGCTGGAGCTGTCGAGAAGCGCCGGAGTTCTCGCCTGGCGCGGACGCATTGCCAACCGGCGATTTGCGGGCGGCGTGATCGTGTACCGCGTCCAGCTCGCAGACGGCATCAGCGTCGATGTCGAGTCGCTATCGGGAGAGGCGCACGAAGACGACAACGTTTCGATCTCGCCGCTCAAGGGCCCCTTTCCGCTGGTGCCGGCGTGAAAGCGTCGGCACGCCGACAGAGCTGGCTCATCGCGCTGCCGGTAATGGCGCTCCTGCTGTGGACGGTTGTGTACCCGAACGTGGCGGTGATCGCGGGAAGCTTCGAGAACGGTCTCGGCCACTGGCGCGAGTTCGCCGCCAGCCCCGCCGACCGCGAAGCGCTGTGGACCAGCCTGGTCATTTCGGTCGCCTCGGTCTTCGCTTCGCTGGCGATCGGAGTTCCGCTGGCCTTCTTGCTCGGACGATTCGAGTTTCCCGGCCGCAGGCTCCTGCGCGCGGTGGCGACCCTTCCCGCGGCGCTGCCACCGTTGGTTGGGGTGATCGCTTTTCTTTTTCTTTACGGCGAGAGCGGGCTCGTAACGCGAGTGGTGCAGCGCGCGCTCGGAATGGCGGAAGCTCCGTGGCGGCTCAAGGGAGTGGGTGCGATCGTGTTCGTCCACGCCTATACGATGTATGTCTACGTCTTTCTGTTCGTCTCCGCCGGGCTCGAGCGCTTCGACGCGACGCTCGACGAAGCAGCCTCGGGACTCGGCGCGAATACGTGGCAGAGGCTGCGGCGGGTTACGCTGCCGCTATTGATGCCGGCGGTCGCCGGATCGGCGCTCCTCGTCTTCATGAATGCCCTCGGATCGTTCTCGGCGCCTTACGTCTTTGGCGGCGGGCTGCGAGTTCTCTCCACGCAGATCCTGGCCTCGAAAATCAATGGAGCGATGGGGCTCGCCTACGTGGAGACGACGGTTCTCGCGTTGAGCGCAGTCGCGGGGCTCGTGTTGTTCCGGTGGCTCGACAGTAAACGGAAGTACACTCTCGCCAGCAAGGGTGGACGCACACGTCGGACGATTGGCTCCCGACCTATTCAGGTTCTGATGACCGTCGCATCCGCGGTGATAGTGGTGGCATTGGTGCTTCCGCATCTGATGGTCATTCTCGTCTCTTTTGCGCGGGACGGAGCCTGGACCACGCAGGTGCTGCCGCCCGAATACACCTTCGAGAACTATCGGCGGCTCTTCACCGAGGCCGAGCTGTGGAAGCCAATTACCAATAGTGTTTCAATGGCACTGATCGCGACGGCGGCGAATCTCGTCGTGTGTTTCATCGCGGGATATCTGATCGTGCTCCGCAAGTTCGGGGGGCGGGGGCTGCTGGAGCTTCTGGTCGCTCTTCCATGGGCGATACCCGCGACCGCAATCGCGCTCGGGCTCGCCGCGACTTTCAACCGGAACGATCTGTTGACCGGGCGAGTGCTGCTGGTGGGGACGTTCTGGATACTGCCGCTCGCTTATTTCATCCGCGACATTCCGCTCGT
>DHJM01000002.1:4625-6120 GCA_002404335.1 Gemmatimonadales bacterium UBA4720 | reverse complement strand
CCGGGGCTGGTGGCGGGCGGGTTGCTCGCGGCGGTGACGGCTGTGGGCGAGTTCGTCGCGAGCGTCGTCCTCTACACTCACTCCAATCGTCCGATCTCGATGGAGATTCTGGCGCAGCTGCGCGCTCTCGCTTTCGGAACTGCGGCGGCGTACAGTGTTCTGTTGATATTTCTGGTGCTGCTCATGACTCTCGCCGCCAGATCGTTCGAGGAAAGATTTGCCTGACCAGCCGGCTCGGCCCGCGCGCCCGCGCGTTGTAATCATCGGTGGCGGATTCGGTGGGATTGCCGCCGCGCGCGCGCTCAGGCGCGCGAAGGTCGATATCACGCTCATCGACAGGACGAATCACTTCATCTTCCAGCCACTGCTTTATCAGGTTGCGACCGCGGCGCTGGCGCCGAGCGACATTACGGCCCCGATCCGCTGGATCCTGAGGAGCCAGAGGAATACCGAAGTTCTCCTGGCTGAAGCCCGCGACATCGACACGGCGCGGCGCGTCGTGCGCGTCGACGACGATCTACGCGAGCTTCCGTACGATTATCTCATCGTGGCGCCGGGAGCGCGTCATCACTATTTCGGCCGCGACGACTGGGAGCCGTATGCGCCAGGACTGAAGGCGATCGAGGACGCATCCGAGATTCGACGGCGGTTTCTGCTGGCGTATGAGAAGGCGGAGAAGACTGAGGATACGATAGAACGTGACGAGCTACTAACCTTCGTCATCGTTGGCGGAGGGCCGACCGGGGTCGAGCTGTCGGGTGCGATTCCTTTCATCGCCAGGAAAGCCCTCCATTCCGAGTTTCGCCGAGTGGATACGCGCCGCACCCGGGTCGTTCTGGTGGAGGCGGGCCCAAGGCTTCTGCCCTCGTTTCCGGAGGATCTGGCGCAGCACGCGGCGCGCGATCTGGCCGATCTTGGTGTCGAGGTTCGTGTCAACTCGATGGTAACAGGGCTGGGTTCGGACGGGATCAGCATCGGAACGGAGAAGATTCGTGCGCGAACAGTATTCTGGGCCGCCGGCAACAAGGCGTCACCGCTTGGCAAGCTACTCGGCGCTTCGCTGGACAGCGCGGGCAGAGTGAAGGTGAACGATGATCTATCGGTGCCGGGACATCCCGAAATTTTCGCGATCGGCGATCTGGCGACGCTCCCTCAGGATGGGCGGCAGGTTCCGTGGGTGTGTCCGGCCGCGAATCAGGAGGGCGCGTTCGCGGCGAAGTCGATCATCCGTGATACGCGCCGTCAGCCCAGAAAGAAGTTTCACTACTTCAATAAAGGCGATCTGGCGACGATCGGTCGATCGCGCGCGATCGCAGACTTCGGCCGAGTAAAGTTCACGGGGCGGCTGGCGTGGTTTCTCTGGCTGTTCGTCCACATCATGTATCTCGTCGGATTCCGCAACCGACTGGTGGTGTTCATCGAGTGGGCGTACTCGTACTTCACGTACCAGGCGGGCGTGCGGTTGATCACGGATGTCGAGCGGTACAAGCCGCCG
>DHJM01000002.1:4186-4499 GCA_002404335.1 Gemmatimonadales bacterium UBA4720 | reverse complement strand
AGCTTCACTGCACGGGGACGTTACGGGGTCCGTTCCTGGTGTTGGGGACGGGAAAGTGGTACTAATGTTGTCCGACCAGTTTCTCCTATCGCGAGGGTGAGTCAATGGGCAGTAGCGCCGATTCAGTCAAGGAAGTAGATCCCTCGCCCGCGAAGGTCGGACTTTGGGAAGACTTCGTGGACATTTTTTACACGCCGTCGTCCGTTTTCGCTCGGAGGAGTGACGGAAAGTTCGGCCTGGCTCTGCTCTTCCTAGCGATCATCATCCTCGTGCTCGTCTTCCTGACCAAGAACGCGATGCAGCCGGTCATGGA
>DHJM01000002.1:3408-4006 GCA_002404335.1 Gemmatimonadales bacterium UBA4720 | reverse complement strand
GTGCTATGGTTGGTCGGAAAACTTTTCGACGCGAAGGAGTCGTTCGCGGCCGCGGTGATGATCGCGACTTACTCGGAAGTTCCGCGGGTCGTTCAGATCCTGACGAACGCGGCGCAGGGGCTCGTCATGAGTCCGGAGAAGCTCAATTCCATGAACGCCGTCGGCTTCTCGCTTGCGCGATTCATGGATCCCGATGGCTCGCCGGTGATGCTCGCGCTGGCGGGTCGCGTGGATCTGTTCACGATCTGGGTGACGGTGCTGCTGGCGATCGGGCTGCATGTGGTCGGGAAGATTCCGAAACAGCAGGCCGCGATTGCGGCGGCGATCACCTGGGTGGTGGGAGCGTTGCTGCCGCTGTTTGGGGCGCTGAGAGCGAGCTGACGAAAGGCGGTCAACCGGAGCCCCTAGCGCAGGAGGATTCGCGGAGCCGTCACGCCACGCGGTTCCGAATGGTGCCCGAGGGCGCCAAGCACGTCGCCGCGGCATGCCGAGGGTCTGCACCGAAAATCCCGGACGCACCGGCGTCGATCGCTGGCAGAGTTACGAGCGTGCAGTCGGGAAACGGCATCGGTACCGTGCGCATCGAGGCGCGGCCGGA
>DHJM01000002.1:0-3301 GCA_002404335.1 Gemmatimonadales bacterium UBA4720 | reverse complement strand
GTGATAGGAGCTCCAGCATCGGGAACTGCCGACTTCACCGCGATCCGCTCGGCGCAGTGGGTCCGGGTGTGGTTCGTGGGGCCGGTGCGGGAATCCTATCCGGTTCAGGCGAACGCGGGGACAATCGTCATCGATTCGGCTGGCGTCCAGCCGTAGCGATTGATTCAGTGCTACTTTCTTCGCGCTGGGTGCGACCCGCGAGCCGCCGCTGAGCGACCACCAACGAACTCTGACGGACTACAGAACGGAGAGTATTGAATGATCAGTGAAGGCGATCAACTACCAAACTTCTCGCTCGAGGCGGACGACGGAACCACCGTAACCCGCGATTCGCTGGCGGGAAAGAACGTCGTCCTCTTCTTCTATCCCAAGGACAACACGACCGGCTGCACGCAGGAAGCGTGCGATTTTCGCGATGCGTTTCCGCGATTCGGGAAGATCGATGCGGTCGTGATCGGAGTGAGCCCGGACAGCCTCGAGTCGCATCGGGAATTCAAGGAGAAGTTCCAGCTTCCCTACCTGCTCCTGGCAGACGAGAAGCACGAGCTCGCTGACAACTTCGGCATCTGGAAAGAGAAATCCATGTACGGGCGCAAGTACATGGGTTTCGAGCGCACGACAGTGGTTGTCGATCGCAAAGGTCGGGTCGCGCGCATCTTTCCAAAGGTCAAGATTCCCGGGCACATCCAGGAAGTGGAAAAGACTGTGCGTGAGCTGCATAATACCTGACTTCGGAACCTACAAAGGGGACAAGACATGGCAGGGGCGACACTCAGGAACCAAGTGAGGATCATCGCAAACGAAAAGAGAATACTCCGGAACCAGCACCAGCACGCGGCGATAATCCGCAATCAACGGAATATAATTCGGAACCAGCAGGCGATTATCAAGAATCAGAAGAAGATCCTGGCGACTCTGGGCAAAAACTTCGCGAAATAACCTGCCGGGCGGAAAGGCCGTGTAGTTCCTACCGTGCGTCGATTACCATGTCGATAGCGCTGGTGTAGAATCGCCAATCCGCGATCTCCTTGTCGACCGCTCCCCTTCCCGCGGTCGTAAGCTCATAGATCCTCGCGATCCGATTATTCGTGGTCGTTCGCCAGTAGGAGTTCAACCAACCACGATTCTCGAGTCGATGGAGGGCGGGGTAGAGAGATCCCTGCCCGATGCTGAAAGCGCCCCGCGACATTTGTTGAATGCGCTCGCTGATCCCCCAACCATGCACAGGTTCCAGCGCCAGCGCCTTCAGGATCAGCAAATCCAGCGTGCCCTGCATGACATCTACAGTTTGTGGCAATTCCTGTCTCTCCTGTCGAAGCGAAAGGGGAGTATGGCTCTTTGTTCATCATTGCGCAAGGAAAACCCCACTACTACATTGGCGCACTCTGTCGGCCGCCAGCAGGCGCCGGCCGTTTGCAGGGATCCCTGATCGGGTCCTGCCGATCTCAACCTCATGCCGTCCAGCCATGATGCCCAAAAGAGCAATGCGATTGTTGATTCTTGTCGCGGTCTGCGCCTCGTCCGCGAGCGCTCAGACGATCGACGATGGAATCATGATGCCGAAGCGAACGCTGAGCGCGGGCGTTCTCTACGCCCACGACAGTTGGGATCATTATTGGGAAGGCACCTTGAAGCGGACGAACGGGAACATCGGCACGCTGACGACCGAGAGCGTTACGTGGGTCGCGGGATACGCGGTCACCGACAGGCTCGGCCTCATGGCGAGTCTGCCCTACATCCGGACCCATGCCAGCCAGGGCGTGCTGCACGATTTGAGCGGCCGTCAGGATCTGACGCTCGCCGCGAAGTTCAAGCTTCTCAGCACCGGCCCCGGCAGGTATGGCACGTTCAGCGCGTTGGCCGTGGCCACCGGGGCTATTCCGACGAGTGACTACACTCCGGACTTCTACCCGCTGTCCATTGGGACCGCGGGCCGTCGCGCGACCGGCCATGTCACGATGAACTTCCACTCGAACTCTACCTGGTTCGCAAACGCCTCCGCGGCCTACATGTGGTGCGCCAACGTGAGGCTCAATCGGAACTCGTATTACACTGACGGTCAGTTGTACCTGACGAATCAAGTCGTGATGCCGAATGTGCTCGACTACACGCTCACCGCGGGTATCGACCGTGGGAACTGGCGCATCCCGGTGTCCCTGGTCCAACAGCGCACCCTCGGCGGCGGTGACATCCGTCGCCAGGACATGCCATTCGTCTCGAATCGCATGGACTTCGTGAAGCTGGATGGCGGGGTGATGTATGCATTGCCAGGAAACCTTTCGATCAACCTCGGCGCTGCTCACGTCCTGAGCGGCCGAAATGTCGGGCAGTCCACGACCTTCACATCAGGATTGTTCTATGCGCTCCATCTATAGTCGCAGTGGCGGTTGGCCGAAAATGTCCAATCGGCGGCCCGTTCTACTGGCGGCCATTTCGGTGGCGGCCGCACTTGCTGCCGGCGGCTGCGACAAGTCCGTAGGACCGTTCGAAGTGCTTCCGCCGCTCGAGCCATCCAGTCTCGAGCCAACGGCGGGGTCATGGCGCATGATCCTCCTGACCGGTCCGAGTCAAATCGCCGTTGCCGCCCCGACGCCGGTAGCGTCCGCCGCGTACACGGCGGAGCTGGATGCCATCAAGGCGAGCCAGGCGAATCTTACCGACGCACAGCGGCAGGCGATTGCGTACTGGAGTGGTGGCGGCGTGATGCGCTGGAACCAGATCCTCCGAGAGCTGGTCGCGCGTTACAATCTTCCTCCCGCGCCGAAGGACGAGGGCGGGTATCCCGTCCCAGACGCCGAGAATCCGTTCGGCGATCCAGCTTTCCCCTTTGCCAATCCCGTATACGCGGCCCGTGCCTATAGCTACGTGAGCGCCGCGCAGTACGACGCACTGAAGTCCGCGTGGTACTGGAAGTTTCAATACAATCGTCTGTCGCCCGCGAGAAACGACAACACGGTCTCCGCGCTGATGCCAGTGACTGACTTGCCTTCGTATCCCTCAGAGGAAGCGGTGATTTCGGGCGTCACGGTCGAGATGCTGAAATCGCTGTTCCCGGCGGCGGTGGAAGAAGTCACGGTGAAAGCGGCGGAACAGCGCAACGCCGCGCTCTGGTCCGGCAAGGCGACTGCCAGCGACCTGGCGGCCGGGCTGGCGCTCGGGAAATCCGTGGCGGCCGTCTTTCTCGCTCGCGCCGCGGCTGACGGTATGCGCACCGCCGGCGGATCCCCCGTGCTATGGAAGGCGCTCGCGGACTCCGCCACAGCGCGCGGAGAAGTCGCATGGGTAAGCCAGGACATTCCCG
>DHJM01000174.1:8771-9187 GCA_002404335.1 Gemmatimonadales bacterium UBA4720 | reverse complement strand
GGCACCTATGTACTCGATACTCACAATGGTTGGGTAGAGATTCCATCCTGTATCGAAGTTGGAGAAGCGGTAGCACCGTCGTGCAGAATACTGCGCTGCTGCCGGCTTTTGTTAATCGATCGTCTCCGTCGTAGCTTTTTGAACCATGGCCCTCCACGAGCGCTGGTTCCTCGACGAGACAAGGTTCCCGGTTCAGTTCGGCACCTGGAGCTCACCGAACAGTCTGGTACCAGTCGCCGTTGCGCTCGGCATCACCGTCCTCGCGACAGTGATCTTCCGAGCCCGCGGCCGACATAGCGTCGTGCCCGGGCCGATCGCGCTCGGAATGCCATGGGAGAATTACGTCCGGATCCTCACCTGGGTGCCGCTCGTGATCGGAGTGCACATGGGCATCACGCTGCTCGTGAGCGGAGTGA
>DHJM01000174.1:3962-8615 GCA_002404335.1 Gemmatimonadales bacterium UBA4720 | reverse complement strand
TACGGCGCACTCGCGCGTCCCGCTGCGGCAGCGCTCGGCGGCGCCTGGATCATCGGGATGCTGGCGTTCGGACCGCTCCGCCTCATCGAGCATACTGAGATACTGGGCGTAGCTTTCTTTCTCTTCGCGACGGGGCGTGGGCCTCTGGCGTTCGACATGGCGCTCGACAAATTGAACAAGCCGCTGGCACCACTCATTCCCTACGCGGTTCCGGTGCTCCGAACCTCGCTCGGAATCGGGCTAACGGTGACCGCCTTCACCGAGAAGCTGTGGAACCTTCCGATGGGGCTCGCCTTTCTATCGGCCTATCACCTCAACTTCTTTCCGTATATCGGGCTCTCGGGCATCGACGACACGAAGTTCCTGTTGATCGCGGGGACCGTGGAGTTGTTGATGGGATTGATGCTCATCACCGGAACGTACGTCCGGCTGATGATCATCGTGACGCTGATACCGTTCAATCTCTCGCTCCCATTTTTCGGGTGGCGGGAGCTGGTCGGTCATCTGCCGACGTACGGGATTCTGGCGCTGTTGCTGTTGTGGGGTGACGAACGGCCTGGGGAGGAAGGGGCGCTCGTCCGGGCGCTGCGCGGAGGCGGGGCTTAGTCCAATCTTGACGCGCCCATCGGACACATCTAAGCTGAGGACCCTAGGATTACTTGCTTCACCTCCCACCCGGTACCGAGGAGACAAGATGAGTAGGAACAGGATTGCATGGCGGATTGCGCTTGCCGCGCTGGCGATCGCGGCATTCACGTCGACAGTTCAGAGCCAGCAAAGCGATGCCCGCGCGATACGCGCACTTTCGGATCAATGGCAAAAGGATGCCGCCGCGCAGAACGTCGACGCGATCGTCGCCCTTCACACTCCGGATGCGGTGGTGATGTTGTCCCACGCGCCGCTCGCAAAGGGATCGGCGGCGATTCGTGGAATGTGGGCCGAGATGGTAAAGACGCCGGGTCTCGTTCTGCACTGGACGCCGACGAAGATCGAAGTCGCGAGTCCCACCGTCGCGACGGAGTACGGCACCTACACCGAGTCGTTCGATACGCCGCAGGGCAAGGGAACCGATGCGGGTAACTACGTTACGATCTGGCACAAAATCAACGGCAAGTGGCGCGTGGCTCTCGATGCACCGAACACGACCACTCCCTTGGCGGCGGCGGCCGCGGCTCCGATGGAAATGGCGAACGTGCAGGTGCTGGCCAACAGCGCGCTCACCTGGAGCGACTTCGCGCCGCCGGGTTTTGATCCCGGAATGAAGCTCGCCGTTCTGAGCGGCGATCCCGGCAAGGCGGGTCATTACGTCCTCCGGCTGCAATTTCCAGCCGGCTACAGGTTTCCGGTTCACTGGCACCCGGGGGTCGAGAACCTGACGGTTGTGTCGGGAGCGTTCCTGCTCGGAATGGGCAATACTGCCGATCCGAGCGCGCTCAAAACCTACGGGCCCGGCGACTTCCTCTACATTCCTCCGCGGCACGCGCACTGGGGCGGCAGCACCGCGCAGGGACCGTCCGTGATTCAGCTGCATGGGGAGGGTCCGTTCCAGCTAGTCCTCGGGGCGCCGAAGTAAGAGCTCGTTGAACGGTGGCACTGAAATCGGGAGTTCTCGCTTTCCTATTCCTTGCCACCGTCCTCAACGCGCAGGAGGAGCACAGCGCGCAACGCGATTGGCCGGCGTACGGTGGCAATTCCGAAGGAACTCGCTACTCATCGCTGACGCAAATCGACCGCTCCAATGTCGGTCGCCTGCTAGTGGCCTGGCAATTCGCACCGACCAACGGCGCGCCGACCGGACGCTTTCAGGCCCAACCGATCGTCGTGAACGGCATTCTGTACAGCGTTACGCCCGGGAGCGGCGTTGTGGCGCTCGACGGCGCGACGGGCAAATTGAAGTGGTCGTGGAATCCGGGAGCTCGAACTTCCGTTCGCGGCATCACTTACTGGACAGACGGGAAGGAGCAACGGCTGCTGGCCGCGTTCGGCCGCTACATCTACGCGATTGACGCCGTGCGTGGAAAACCTTTCCCCGATTTCGGGCGTGGCGGCCGCATCGACCTTCATTACGATTTGGGCCGGGATCCAAAACAGCAGTCGGTCAGCCTGACAACTCCGGGCGTCATCTACAAAGATCTCTACATCGTTGGTGGCCGGACGTCTGAGGATCTGCCGGCGTCGTACGGAGACATCCGCGCCTACAACGTCCGCACCGGACGACTTCAGTGGACATTCCACACCATTCCGCGTCCCGGCGAGTACGGCTACGAGACCTGGCCGAAAAAAGCCTGGACGTACACCGGAGCGGCTAACAACTGGGCCGGTATGGCGGTCGATGTGAAACGTGGGCTCGTTTTCGTGCCCACCGGATCAGCCTCGGCGGATTTCTACGGCGCCAACCGTGTCGGCGACGATCTGTTCGCCAATACGCTCTTGGCGCTTGATGCGGCAACCGGCGAACGCATCTGGCATTTTCAAGGCGTCAAGCACGATATCTGGGATCGCGATTTTCCGTCGCCCCCGACGCTCGTGACGGTCACTCGTGACGGGAAGAGCGTCGATGCGGTGGCGCAGACGACCAAGCAGGGCTTCGTGTTCCTGTTCGATCGCGCCAACGGCACGCCGCTATTCCCGATCGAGTACCGAGACGTTCCGCCGAGCACAGTCGAGGGCGAGGTCGCGGCCGGGGCCCAGCCGGTTCCCTTGAAGCCCGCGCCCTATGCTCGGCAGATGTTGACCGCAGACATGCTCACCACCCGAACGCCGCAGGCGCACCAGTGGGCGCTCAGGCAGTTCAAGACGCTCCGCAGCGAAGGGCCGTTTGTCCCGCTCATGGTCGGCAAGGAAACCGTGATCTTTCCCGGATTTGATGGCGGCGCAGAATGGGGCGGGTCTGCCCTCGATCCAACTACGGGCGTGTTATATGTGAACGCCAACGACATCGCGTGGACGTCGAGCATGCGCCTCAGGGTGCAGGCGGCAAATCCGGGCGCCAAGACGTATCTCAATCAGTGCGCGGCCTGTCACGGGGAGAACATGTCGGGCGGCTCGGGTTTCCCGTCGCTCGTCGGGATCGCGACACGGCGCACGCCCGCACAGATTGCCGCGATTATCCGCAATGGATCAGGTCGGATGCCGGGGTATTCTTCTCTTCCGCCGCAGACGCTGGCTCAACTCGTTCAGTACATCATGAGCGGCGGCAAGACGAAAGGAGCTACGCCCGGTTCACGTTCACCCCACGAACTGAGATACGACTTCACCGGATACCATAAATGGTTAGACCCCGACGGCTACCCCGCGGTGGCGCCGCCCTGGGGGACGTTGAATGCGATCGATTTGAATACCGGCGAGTATGTCTGGAAGATTCCTCTCGGCGAGTATCCGGAGCTAGCCGCCAACGGTCTGAAGGATACGGGTACGGAGAATTATGGCGGCTCCATCGTGACTGCAGGCGGACTGGTTTTCATCGGTGCGACGAACTACGACAAAAAGTTTCGCGCTTTCGACAAGGAGACTGGGAAACTCCTGTGGGAGGCGGTGATGGTGAACTCCGGCAACGCTACGCCGATCACGTATGAAGTGAACGGCAAACAATTCGTCGTGATCGCGGCGTTTGGCGGGTACGACGCAGCGCGTCCACTTGCAGCCAAGTCAGTGACGCCGGGCGGGGCGTTTGTGGCGTTCGCGTTGCCTTAGCTCCAGATCGCGTCGGTGATTCTTCTTAGGTCTCCCAAGAACGACGCTGCGATCACCGATTACCGCCAACGCGCGAGCTTCAGAACGTCGTTAAGAACGCCGGCGGCCGTCACCGTCACTCCGGCACCGGGGCCCGAAATCACAATTGGATTCGCGCGGTAGCGCGTCGTCGTGATCGCGAACTGATTGTCTGTGCCCGTCAGCATCGCAAAGGAGCTCAATGCACCCACTGCGACGAGGCCGACGCGCGCACCTTCCGCAGTGACGGTCGCGCGGTACAGGAGCACGCGGCCACTCGCCCGCACGTCCGCTACGCGGCGGCGCCACACGGGGTCGAGCTCTTCGATCCGCGCCAGAAATTCCGCGACGGTCACGGTGCGCAGTTCCTCGGGCACAAGCGACTCCACCGCCACCTCGTCCAGCGTTCCCTCGTAGCCCAGGAGCCGCGCCAGAATGAGCGCCTTGCGCGCGACGTCCATGCCCGACAGATCGTCGCGCGGATCGGGCTCCGTGTAGCCGAGGGCCATCGCCGCGCGCAGGGCGGCGGAGAACGTTATGCCGCGCCCTATCTCGCCGAACAGGTAGCCAAGCGTTCCGGACGGACAGCCCTCGATCGCCAGCACCTCGTCGCCCGATTCCTGGAGCTTGCTGATGGTGTCCAGCAACGGGAGGCCAGCGCCTACGGTCGCCTCGTGCAACACACGCCGCCCATGCGCCGCGGCATGACGCACGAGCCCGCCCGTGGCGTCACGCGGGTCGGCGAGCGGCCGCTTGTTCGCCAGCACGAGATCCATTCCCGCCGCGATCGCTTCCTCGAGCTCTGGGGTCGTGTCGCTTGCGGTGAGATCGACGAGAATCGGCCGAGAGAGACCGAGGTGCCGTATCGATGCGAGCGCTTCGGATGTAGTTGCGCGCACACCGGAAGGTGCATCTGCCAGCGGAATTCCTGACTCCTTGGAA
>DHJM01000174.1:3019-3858 GCA_002404335.1 Gemmatimonadales bacterium UBA4720 | reverse complement strand
GTCGCGCCATCGAGTTGTCGAGCGAGCTCGCGTCCGATGCGGCCGTAGCCGAGGATAACGACGTCGGCCCGCTCGGCTCGTGTCGGCTCGTTGGCGTGGGGCCGCGTCCCGTTTCCTGTTTTCGCAACTTTCGGTGATTGCTCGGCGAGCACTTCGCGCAGGAGGGCGGACACCTGCGCGCCTTCCAGCAGGAATCCGTCGTGTCCCTTGGGCGATTCGATCTCTCGATACTCGGCGCCCGCGGCCTCGGTCCAGCGCCGCACGTCGAGTAGTGGATCGTAGAGGAGATCACCCGGAATTCCGACTCCGATGATCTTCCCCTTCACCGGACGCAGCGCGCTCGCAACGCCACCGCGGCCGCGACCGACGTCATGGGTGTCCATCGCGGCGAGCAGCGCCAGATACGTGTGCACGTCGAAGCGGGCGCGGAGCTTCTCGCCCTGCCGCGACAAGTAGCGCTCCACGGCGAAGCCCCCGGCCTCGTGTTCCTCGCGGCCGAACCGATCGGCGAGCTCGCCCGCCGTGCGATAGGTCATCATCGCGATCATGCGTGCGATCTCGAGCCCCTCGTCGCCCGCCGCGGCGATCGCGCGCCGCTGTATGTGGCTCCACGCGATCGCGGACGCCGGATGCTCGGCCGGTGCGGCCAGGACGACGACGTTGCGGGTGAGCGCGGGATAGGTGGCCGCGAACTCCATCGCCACCATTCCACCCAGCGACCCGCCGATCGCCATCGCTACCGACGGTACGTGCAGCCATTCCACCAGTTGGCCCACGAGCCGAGCCATGTCGCGCGTCGTCACCTCGGGAAAGGGTCGACGCGCGGGATCGGCCGGCCC
>DHJM01000174.1:1867-2901 GCA_002404335.1 Gemmatimonadales bacterium UBA4720 | reverse complement strand
CCCATCGCGTCGGCAGAACCGGTGAGTGCGTGGAAGACGACGACCAGATTGTCGCGCGCCTCGTTCAGCGTTCCATCGAGAAAGTAGGCTTGTTCAACCTGACGTAGCACCTCGCCGCTCTCCAGCTCGAAGCGGTCGAGGAGCTGCACGCAACGGTGACGCACCGCCTCCCCCTCCCCCACTCCCACCCCCGACGCCGGAGCGTGCGCGACGCGCGTCGCGGCTCCGGCATCGAGAAGGGTCGGGCCGAACGTCACAGTCCGAGCGCCCCCCGCAGCGCCACGTCGAGATCGTCCCTCAGGTCATCCACGTCCTCGATCCCCACCGACAGGCGGATCAGATCGTCGGTGACGCCGGCCGCTTTGCGCTCGGCCGGCTCGAGCTGCTGGTGCGTCGTGCTCCACGGATGGATGATCAGACTCTTGGCATCGCCGACGTTGGCGACCAGAGAGAAGAGCTTCGACGCGGCGATCACCTTCTTCGCCGCTTCCTCGCCGCCTAGCACGCCGAAGGTCAGCACGCCGCCGAAGCCGCCCGTCAGGTAGCGCTTTGCGGTCTCGTGGGTCGGATGGGACGGAAGGCCGGGGTAGCTCACCCACTTGACGGCGGGATGGCCCTCGAGGAATTGAGCCAACGCGAGTGCGTTCTCCGAGTGGCGTTTGATGCGGAGCTGGAGCGTCTCCAGGCCCTGGATGAAGAAGAAGGAATTGAAGGGAGAGAGCGCGGCCCCTATGTCGCGAAGCAGGAGCACCCGCAAGCGAATCGCGAAGGCGATGTTGGCTCCGTTGAAGTTCCCGAACACGCCGCCGAAAGACAGTCCATGGTACGCGGGCTCGGGATCGACGTAGAAGCCCTTGAAGCGCGGCGACGCGGTGTAATCGAAGCGGCCGCCGTCCACGACGACACCGCCGATACTGTTGCCGTGACCGCCGATCCACTTAGTGGCCGAATGCAGCACGATGTCCGCGCCGTGCTCGATCGGCCGATTGAGGAAGGGCGTCGCGAACGTGTTGTCTACGACGAGCGGCACTCCC
>DHJM01000174.1:300-1754 GCA_002404335.1 Gemmatimonadales bacterium UBA4720 | reverse complement strand
ATCCCGAGCCGCGCGAGGGTGTACTTGAGGAGGGTGAAGGTGCCGCCGTAGAGCGACGAAGAGGAGACGATGGAATCACCCGCCTGCGCGAGATTGAGGAGCGCGAGCGTCTGCGCCGCCTGCCCGCTCGACGTCGCGACCGCCGCCACCCCGCCCTCGAGATCGGCGATGCGCTTCTCGAAGGCGTCGGTGGTGGGATTCATGATGCGGGTGTAGATGTTTCCGAACTGCTTGAGGCCGAACAGGCTGGCGGCGTGCTCCGGGCTGTCGAAGACGTAACTCGTGGTGGCGTAGATGGGGACGGCGCGGGCGTTCGTCGCCGAGTCGGCTTTTTCCTGGCCGACGTGAATCGCGCGGGTTCCAAGCCCGGCGACGTGCTCCTGCTCGATCGTGGTACTCATGTGGTTCTGCTCCGGAATGAGTGGTACAGCGGGGGGGTGGCGAGGAGATAAAAAAAACGGCCCTCTCGGTGGGAGAGGGCCGGCGGCGTACAGAAGGTTCTCTGGTCAGCTCACGCGCTGGTGCACCTTGCACGCACGCGCCGGTCCGTCTCTCCTTGGGGAGATCCGCACGGGCTAATGCGACACATAAGGTTGAGCGCGAATGTATTCATCGGTTGGCTGAGGTTCGTCGGACTAGGATAGTTATCGGTGGCGGACGGGCGTGTCAAGCTCTCTTGGACTGGAAGCGCTCTATGCACGAAAGAAACTACGCTGCCGCCCGCGGCCCGCTTTACGGTTTTCGCTGAGCGCTCAACCGCAGCGGAGTTTAGTTACCGCTCGACCCTCTCGGCCAAGCGTTGTTCGCCCGATCGATGTCGGGCAGCGCGCGTCTCGGATCCGCCTCCGCGCGCGTCACCTTTTTTTTCTCCGGAACTCGATAGACGAACTGAGAGCCCAGGTTCCACATCTCGACGGGCAACTTCACTATGGTATGAGTTCCGTCGACGAACGTGAGCGAGACCTCCGCCGGCATGACCATCGTCCCACGATTCCCGAGGTAGACATTGGAGCCCCCGTCGGCACGGGTCGCGACTGAATCGACTGATTGATCGAGTCGCGCGGTGGAGTAGATCCACCCGCGCCAGAACCAATCGAGATCCATTCCGGATTCATCGCGCATCATCCGAAAGAAATCGGCGGGTGTCGGGTGCTTGAATGCCCACGCGTTGATGTACTCGCGGAAGGCCGCGTCGAAGCGATCCTTGCCGAGTACTTCGTAGCGGAGCATCTGCATCATTAGCGCGGGCTTCTGGTACCCGACCCAGAATAGATCGCGCACCTGCGTCGGGTTCGTGATCAGCGGTTGTTCGTCGCCGGGCTTGGCGTGGTCGGAGTACAGGTGAAGCGGGTGCACCTCGATCGAGTCGCCGTACGGCGTGCCCTGAAAATATTTCGCGGCGTTCCCGAGATCGATGAAGGTGTTGAAGCCTTCGTCCATCCACGGATAGAGCC
>DHJM01000174.1:0-137 GCA_002404335.1 Gemmatimonadales bacterium UBA4720 | reverse complement strand
ACCCACTGCTGGTCTTCCCGAACGGCACTGTTGGGCGTGAACGTCATCATCGGGTATTCCATTCCCTCGATGGGACCTTCGATGGTCGTGGCGTGCGACCACGGATACCGGTACCACTGCTCGCTGAAGTACTTGAT
>DHJM01000170.1:4516-6274 GCA_002404335.1 Gemmatimonadales bacterium UBA4720 | reverse complement strand
CCGGCATCGATGTGGGCCATGATGCCGATGTTACGATAGCGGTCGAGCGGGGTGTGGCGTGCCATGATCTCTGAAAAACTCTCTCTATTAGTTGACGGCCCGAAACAGCTGGAGCCGGTAGTCTCAATTCAACAAAAACGCGGGTGGACCAGGGCGTCCCTGAACGGGACCGGTATCCATCCGCTGCCGCCGGGTGCATCCGCAACTGGTTCGCGAATGGGGACTCGAGGCGCGCCGACCGCGTCTTAGGCGGGTGCCCGCGCGAGCGGGCTGATTCGGCGATTAAATTTTAGTGTAATGCGGGCGCGGTAAGCTGCGTTCCGCCATAGCCTTGTAAAGCTATTCGCCGACGAGGCTAAGTCAATGGGACCGGAAATCGAAAAAAGAGGCTTCGCGCTCTACACTCTGCGCTTGGCGCTTCGCCCCTTGTGGAGTTTTACTTTGTTACGTAAAGTACTCTACATCGTTATATGAAGTAGTCTACATCACTTTCGGACACCTATGCGCGACAACTCAGCAGCAATAACCTCGACCGCGGCTCTCCTCACTTCCGCCGTCGGAGCCGCCCTCCTCTTCTCCGCCTGGCCGGGGATCAACTGGGCAATCTGGGTAACCGCGGCTTCGATCTCGGTCATCCTCTCCCGAATCGCGGGTCAAAAAAAGCTCGAGGCGCCGCTGGTTGTACTGTTGACCTGGGCAACGCTGCTCAGTTTCGGGCTGGCTGTCACGGACAAAGACCCGATCCGGTTCTTCGTCGTGATTAGCGACGCGATGCTGCTCGGCCTCGCCGTCATCGCTGTCGGCTCCGAGTCCTGGAGTGCACTCTCAGCAAAATTGCTCGCCGCGGTGCCATTGCTGGCGCCATTGCGGGTCTGGCAGGCTACCGCGTTCGAAGCGGCTGACGCTCCGGGGTCGATCTCCTCCCCTAGAGCCAGGTCCATAATCTGGGGAACTCTGCTATCCCTGCCGATCGTGCTCATTCTCATCATGCTGCTCGGCAGCGCTGATCCTGTAATTCGGTGGGGCACCGACCGGATTGCGGAGTGGCTCCCGGACTGGTCATTCCCACCTCGATTGCTGTTCTTCGGTTTCCTGCTCTCGATAACGCTGGGCGCGAATTCGATCTCGTCGCGACAGATCGGATCGAGACTTCCCAGCATGCCGGCGCTGCCTCGAACGTTGACAATCGGTCTTACGGAGCAGCGAATGATGCTCTGGAGCGCCGCGGTTGTGCTCTGGCTCTTCGTGGTGCTTCAGATCTCCTACTTCATTCACCCACCACCGGTAGCGATGGATAGCGGCGTCACGTTCGCCGAGTACGCGCGCCGCGGTTTTGGAGAACTTTCATTCGCGGCTACGATTGTGGGCGCGATCATCCTGATTCTTGAATACGCGCGTCCCACTGACGCCACCGAGCGAGACAGGCGGATGCTGGCTCGCCTCGAGCTCGCGCTCCTCATAGCACTCGAGTTGGTGCTGGTCTCCGCCTTTCGGCGAGTGATTCTCTATGAGCAGGCCTACGGATTCACGACTGGTCGCCTGTTTCCGCAGGCGTATATGGTCGGCATGTCGCTCGTGCTGATCGCGCTCGCGATTGAAATCACGAGGGGCTCGATCTCCGTTTCGTTCGGAAGGCGGGTGGCGGAGATTGCCCTTGGCGTGTTCACGGTCCTGGTGTTCTGGAACTACGAAGCGTGGATCGTCAACCAGAACATCGATCGTGTGGCGCAGAGCGGGAAGTTCGACTGGTCCTACGCC
>DHJM01000170.1:4172-4421 GCA_002404335.1 Gemmatimonadales bacterium UBA4720 | reverse complement strand
GGCTTGCCTGTGCCCGGCTCCCGGCGGAGCGTCGATGGTTTGAGTGGAACCAGAGTGTCCACGCGGCCGATCGCGCATTGCGCAGCTGGAAAAGGGCGCCGTGCGTTCGTACTCCTCCCCCCCAAACGCCCGATACGTCCCTGAGTACTACGACTCGACCTTTGGACGCACCAGCAAATAGAGCGGCCAGCTCAACGCAAGAAGAATGAGCGAATAGACGCTGTTCCGGGTGTCGGCCGCCACCGCACC
>DHJM01000170.1:3456-4033 GCA_002404335.1 Gemmatimonadales bacterium UBA4720 | reverse complement strand
CGGGCTCTTTTTTTCGAAGTATCAGCAGACTCCCGAACGTCAGAACGTAGTTTGCCACGAAGAAGAAGGCCGTGATCGCCAGCACGAACTCGAAGGTTCCGGTAATCACAAGCGCCAGCACGACGATGGTGCTTAGCAACAACCCGACAGATGGCGTACCGCCTCGATTCACATATTCCGCTGACGGCAGGAATCCCAGCGCGCCGAGCCGATATAGCACGCGCGAAGCCATGAGCTGAAACGCGTTGACCGCGCTCAGGAGCGAGATGATCATGATCGACCGGAGAACCGTGTCGCCCTTCGATCCGAAGACTTCGCGTGCCGCCGAGCCGGCGACGAGCGGGTCTCCCGCCATTTTGGAGAGGGGAAGGACGTACAGGAAAGCGAGATTCACCAGGACGTAGAGAAGGCCGACCGCGATCACCCCACCGAAGATGCTGCGCGGGATTTCACGCGCCGGGTCTCGCACTTCGCCCGAGAAGTACGTGATTGCGTAGTACCCGTCGTAGGTGAAGATCACCGCCTGCATCGAAAGAACGAGCGCGGTGACGAGAGCGAAGCCGTGCGACACTGGAAG
>DHJM01000170.1:2755-3227 GCA_002404335.1 Gemmatimonadales bacterium UBA4720 | reverse complement strand
ACGATCGCCGCCAGCGCGGCGCTGCTACACGTCGATAGCCAGTCGCTCCAGCCAATGACGAATCCGGCGTACGGGCCCATGCCACGGCGCACAAAGACGGTGAACCCGCCCGACTCCGGCATCATCGTCCCCAGCTCGGCCAACGTATTCGCGCCCAACGCGGCGTAAACCGCTCCCATCACCCAGACGCTCAGGAAGAGCGGCACGCTCGGCAGGTGTTGAGCGATCTCACCTGGTGTCCGAAGAATTCCCGAGCCGACGGTATTGCCGACGATTACCGAGAGTCCGAATACGACTCCGAGTACCGTGAGAAGGCTCCGCGTCGGTCGAGCGGCGGGCGCGCTCGCCGGTTCCCGCGTCTCCACGGGCTGGGTCACTCGCGCGAAGTCAGTCGCGAAGAACCGTTCGTGGCGGGCGGTCTGGCCATGAAGTCGGCCAGCAGCTCGTGGAAATGGTGGGTGCCCACTTCGCG
>DHJM01000170.1:2364-2534 GCA_002404335.1 Gemmatimonadales bacterium UBA4720 | reverse complement strand
TAGGAATGAAACGAGACTTTGGTGCGTCCGGCTGCCTGGGGGGTGACGACGTTGAGGGAGAGTCCCCACGGATAGAAGTTGAACATGATATTGGGGAACAACCAGAAATAGAACGCCCCCACTCGCTCGCTCGCGTTTGGATGTCCCTTCGGCAGATCGAACGCCGGCTC
>DHJM01000170.1:0-2168 GCA_002404335.1 Gemmatimonadales bacterium UBA4720 | reverse complement strand
AGATTGTCCTTCTCCGAGGGAAAGCCGACCGTCGTATCGAATTCCGGCATTGACACGAACTTGCCATCGAGCGAGTACTTCCGTCCGTGATATCTGCAGCGAAGAGAGCGCGCGTGGCCCTCGCCCTCGACCACGATCGCGCCCCGGTGCGTACAAACGTTTGAGAGGCAACGCGTCGTGCCTTCATCGTCCGAGGTGAGAACCAGCGGCTCGTTGAGACATCCATCGAGCAGCGTGAAAGGCGCCACGCGTCCGGGGGCTTTGACACGCGCGGCATCGCCGACCCACTGCCAGCTGCGCGCGAAGACGCGGTCCTTCTGGAGCTCGAAGTAGTCGGGGTCTGAGTAGACGCGCGCCGGCAGCGTCGAAGCGCGGCGAATGTCCTTGTCGATCTCGAAATCGCCCGGGGTCATGCGGCGAATCTATGTTCGGCTTACGTCCCCGCTAGGTCCCAGAAATCCAGCGAGAGGCTCGCGCGCGGGCCGCCATGCGATGCAAGTATTGCAAGGCGCGTGGCGTCCTAGAGCTTACAAAGACCCCCATAAGTCTCCGGCCGCCGATCGCGGTAAAACTGCCACACGTTGCGCACTTCGCGAATCTTGTCCAGATCCAGGTCGGCCGTGATCAGCTCGTCCTTGTCCCGGCTCGCCTGCGCCACGATCTGCCCGCGTGGATCACAGAAATAGCTCTGCCCATAAAACTCACCGATGTTCCACGGCTTCTCGGTGCCAACGCGGTTGATCGCTCCCACAAAGAACGCGTTCGCCACGGCGTGGGCGGGCTGCTCCAGCTTCCACAGGTATTCTGACAGTCCCGCGACGGTGGCTGACGGGTTGAACACGATCTCCGCTCCGTTCAGTCCGAGCTCTCGCGCGCCCTCCGGGAAGTGTCGGTCGTAGCAGATGTAGACCCCGATGTCCGCGTACTGCGTCTTGAACACCGGATATCCGAGATTGCCGGGTTTGAAATAGAACTTCTCCCAGAAACCCGGCGCGGTGTGGGGGATGTGGCTCTTCCTGTACTTTCCGAGGTAGGTCCCGTCTGCGTCGATGACGGCGGCGGTATTGTAGTAAACACCGGTCTCATCCTCCTCATAAATCGGGGAGATGATCACCATCGAGTATTTCTTCGCAACTTCCTGCATCAGGCGAGTAGTCGGCCCCTCGGGAATTCTCTCGGTCGCGTCGTACCAGCGCGTGTTCTGTTCCGCGCAGAAGTATGGCCCCGTGAAGATCTCCTGCATGCAGACGATTTGCACACCCTGCTTTCCGGCCTGATCGAGAAACTTCATGTGCTTCTCGATGTTGGCTTCGCGAATCTTCTTCAGCGGCTCGTCGACCGAGCACGCATTCGACGCCTGAATCAGGCCGCATTTGACTACACGAGGCATCTCGCTCTCCCTATGATTTTGCATTGACCGGCGCGACAACCTCGCGCCGCATGAGCAGCCAGTATATCAGAAAACTGAGGCCGAACGTTACGAACCAGGCGTATGAATAGAGTTGATCGAAAAAGTCGGGGTGCGCAACTCTGCCGCCGGGTGTCACCGCAGCACGGACGAATCCGGGCACAACGGGAAGAATCGCGAGCACCAGCGCCACCACCGCTCGCGGATTCACACCGCCCCAGTAGCTGTAACGTCCGTTCATTCGGAACAGGTCATCCACGTCGAGGCGCTGCTTCCTCAGCAGCCAGTAGTCGCAGATGAGAATTCCGCCAAGCGCGCCCATGAGGCTGGAGTATCCGATCAGCCAGGTGAAGATGTATGCTCCGGCACCGGCGTAGAGCTTCCACGGCATCATCAGAATCCCGATGATCGCGGTGATGATTCCGCCCGTCACGAAACTGATGCGCTTCGGGCTCAGATGCGAAAAATCATTCGCGGGCGAGACGACGTTGGCCGCCATGTTCGTGTGGAGCTGCGCCGCGAGCACGATCAGCGCCGCAAAGATTATCAGCACAGGACCGCCAATCATCGTCACGAGGACCACCGGATCCCAGACGGCCTTGCCGAAGATCACGATCGTCGCACTAGTGACAGCCACACCGATGAACGCGAACGTCGTCATCGTCGTCGGAAGGCCGAGTGCCTGACCGGTGACCTGCGATCGCTGACTCCGCGCGTAGCGTGTGAAGTCCGGAATGTTGAGACTCAGCGTCGCCCAGTA
>DHJM01000110.1:1511-7795 GCA_002404335.1 Gemmatimonadales bacterium UBA4720 | reverse complement strand
AGCGGAAGCTCCGCGCGCTGGCCTACGACCTGGCCGAGGAAAGTCGAGCCGGTCGTCCCGGTGAGCTTGACGGTGAGGTACTGCCCGATCAGAGAAACATCGCCCGGGATCATGACGACCTTGAAGTCTCGCGTCCGCGACTGAAGCAGCCCGCCTCGTCGCGCGGATTTCTCGACGAGAACCTCGCGCCGCTCGCCGAGGAGCTTGAGGTTCCGCTCCCGATTGGCGCCGCGAACGGTCGCGATGAGTCTGGCGAGCCTGTCGCTCGCGACCTCGTCGGAGATTGTGTCGGACGCCGGGAGTCGGGTCGCGGGCGTTCCGTCACGAAGCGAGAACTTGAAGGTGAACGCGTCGTCGAACCCGACTTCTTGCACGGCGCTCAGCGTCTCCTCGAAATCGGCTTCGGTCTCGCCGGGAAATCCGACGATGACGTCGGTCGTCAGCGAAACGTTGGGGATCGCCGCGCGCAGCTCGTCTACGCACGCGAGGTACTGCTCGCGCGTGTAGCGACGGAGCATTCGCTTGAGTGTGCGGGTCGAGCCCGACTGCATCGGAAGATGCACGTGCTCGCAATACGCTTCGGTCTCGGCCATCGCCCTGATCACGGCCTTGCTGAAATCGTTCGGGTGAGGACTCGTGAAGCGCAGCCGTCTCACACCCGGGACTCCACCGACTGCGCGCAGTAGATCCGCGAAGTCGTGCCGGCCGTCGAAGTACGAGTTCACCGTTTGCCCGAGCAGGACGATCTCCGAAATCCCGGAAGCGACGACGGCTTCTGTTTCGCGCACGACCTCCGTGAGCTGACGACTTCTTTCCGGTCCCCGGGTCGTCGGGACGATGCAGTAGGTGCATTTGTAATCGCATCCCCGCTGCACCGGAATCCACGCCTTTACTCCGTCGAAGCGCCGCGGCTGGAAATCCTCGTAGTGCTCCTCGAGATCGAAGTCCGTGGCGGTCGCACGGACGCCCGCGCGGGCGCTCTCGATCAGCGAGGGCAAATCACGATAGCCATCGGGACCGATCACGAGGCTCACGTGCTTCGCGCGATCGAGCAGCTGCGACCCGAGCCGTTGCGCCATACAGCCAGTGACGCCGAGCACGGCATCGCGTTTCATCCGGCTCTTCATCTCGCCAATCCGGCCGATCACCCGCTGCTCGGCGTGTTCGCGGATCGCGCAGGTGTTGATGAGGATGACATCCGCGCCGTCGGGCTGCTCGACGGATTCATAGCCGGACTCTACCAGCCTTCCGAGCATGAGCTCGGAATCGCTGACGTTCATCTGGCAACCGTACGTCTCTATGTAGACCGTTGGGCGGGGAGTCTGGAGCATGAGCGAAAGATAAGCTTCGGCCCGAGGATCGCGCTAAGGTGTCATCGGGTCGAGCCGGTTCCGCTCGCCGCGATCTGTTGCGTGCCCGCGGGGGGCGTATCCATCGCCGTCGGATCCGACGGGAGCTCGATATAGAAGGAGCTTCCCTTCCCCTCGGCGCTCTTGACCCAAATTCGGCCGTGGTGTCTCTCGACGACGAGCTTGCAGAACGTAAGACCGAGCCCTGAGCTACGGGTACGCGGCGTCCGCGGCACCTCGACCTGTCCAAACTTCCGGAAAATGATTTCATGATATTCCGGCGGGATTCCCGGCCCGTTGTCGGTCACTGTGAAGAGAACTCCGTGACCTGCGCGTCGGGCGTTGAACTCGAGATGGACGGCTTTGGAGGAGTGCGTCACCGCGTTCTGAATCAGGTTGGAGAAAACGCGCTTGATCAACCCCTTGTCACCGGTGAAGATCGGCGCGTCATCAGCCACCGAAACGGAAACGGTCGTCTGCTCTTGCTGGAATCTGTGCCCCCACTCATGAACCAGCTCGGCGAGAAGCGCCCCCGGAGCCATGGGCGAAAGGGCAAGTGTTATGTTCGCCTCTTCGATCCTCGCCACTTCGAGGATGTCGTTGATCAGCGCCAGCAAATCCTCGGACTTGGCCTCGACGTCGCCGATCGCGACTTTCTGCGACGTGGATACCTGCCCGAAGTCACCATCGGAGAGCATTTCGAGCGTCGCCAGCACGGAGGTGAGCGGCGTCTTCAGATCGTGTACGATCATCTTCATAAGATCGTCGCGAACTTTCTCGAGCTCGCGCAGTTTGCGCAGGCTGTCCTCCAGTGCGTCGGTGGCTGCCTTGAGCTTGAGCAGACTCCGGACGCGCGCACCAAGCACCAGGCGATTGTGGGGCTTGGTAAGGAAATCGTCGCCCCCCGCCTCAATGGCGCGCACACGGTCGCTCGTGTCGTTGAGCGCGGTCACGAAGATCACCGGAATGCGAGACGTGCGCGGGTCGCGCTTGATGCGACGGCACACTTCGAATCCAGTCGATCGATCATCCACGCCGAGGTCGCCCGCCGGCATCGACACGTCGAGAATGCACAGATCGGGTTGCTGCTCGAACGTCACCGCGACAGCCGACGGTCCGTCTACCGCTGTGATCGTGTCGTAACCCAGGCTGTTCAGCTGGTCCAGCAGAAGCTCGACGTTGGCGGGAATGTCGTCAGCGACGAGGATGACTTCGGGCTTGCGGCCCGCGTCCGCCATATCAGGGGGAGACTCTCAGCCCGACGCTGAGAATGAATCCGCGCTCTTTCACATCGGACCCGGCGGTTCTGGAGGCGCGCTGAATCGCGACGTCGAGGCTCGCTCGGTCGCGCGTGAGCGGCGCGCCGAATCCAGCCGCAAAAGTTTTTTCCGATACTTTCTCGCCGTTGAACCCAAACGGCAGCGTCCGGAATCTGGCGCCGGCGCGCACAGTGACGATTCGCTGCAAGATACGGGGCCCGGTCGCTTCCACACCGCCACCGATGTCCCAGCCATCGAACGCCAGAATTCCCGACGAAGACAGCGAGGTGAGCGAGCTCCAGTTGTCATGCGCGGCCCGCGCCGAGACGATGACTCCGGGGATGCCCTCGAACGTCACCGACCCCGAGTAATGATCCGGAAGGCGCCCTTTGCCGATCGCAGTATCCCGCGATTGCGCGCGGAGATCTCCACCCTTGCGGCCGGAGATCGCGAATCCGATCACGCGCGACGGACGGAACTCCATGCCGATCGAAGCGGCGAACCCGGCATAGCTGATGCGGCCGGCCTGCGACGAGCTGATGAATTTCGTGCTGTCGGGAAATAGCTGCGAAAAGTTGATTCGATTGCTGCCGGCGAATGCGTGCCCGCCAACCCCGATCCGAAATTTTGGGCTCGTGGACCACGCCAGCGCCAATCTGAAGTCGTCGATCGCGCCGAGCACTTTGTTTTGCTCGGTGACGGTGACCGTGTCCGTAGGGCCGCCGACGACCTCCACACGCGCGAGACTGGTCTCGGACGAGCGATCAAGGAAAGTCGAGGAGCTCAGGGCCATCGTCCAGGATTCACCCACGGGTAGCACTCCCACAACGAGCGGGAAGCGAGCCGTCGTCGTGGTGGCACTTCCCGCTGGACTGGTCACGCGTCGGAACTCAGGCGAATACTGCAGATAAAGCGCGGGCGATCCGACGCCCGCTACTGACGCAGGGCTCACGGTACTCAGCGCGTCGAAATCGGCGACCCCGCCGCCCGTCCCTTCCGCGCGAGCGCTAAGCCCGCCGGTAGGATACCCGAGACCCTCAAGACTCAGGGCGCCCTGGGCTCCGCCGCGAGAAGCGAAGGAGACCGTGAAGAGAGCGATTCCCGCCCAGAGTGATTTGTGCATCAGGGAAGCCTCAGGGGAACTTTGGATGTGAAACTGATTCTCAGCCGCGGCCGCAGAGCGGCGACGACGTCCTCGCTGGAGGAGAAGCGAAGCTCGAGCGGTGAGTTCCCCTCGGAAACGGATTTCAGCACGATCGCGCGCGGAAGGGTGTCAGGCTTCACAGTGCGCCAGACGATAAATGCGCTCGCAAGCTCCACGTTCGCGGGGCCTGAGTCGCCCGGTCTGAGCCTGAGCGTGTCGATGCTAATGGAGCCGATGATTTGCGCCGCCTTCGCGGGATCCGTTACGGCTTTCCCCGCCAGAACCACCTGGGGCAAGAACGCGACGGTGTCTGTCGGGTCGATCCCGGTGTTCGGCAACTGATTGAGCAACAGGGTCGCGCGTATGATCGTCGACGAGTCGATGATGTTGGACGGTATGTCGAACATGATGTAGACCCTGCGCGCGGGCAATCCACCTACTGCAAGGACGCTGGGCGGCGCCGGCGGCGGAGCCTTCGCGATTAGCGTGTAATCGGAGAGGTTGGCGGCAAGGATAGCCTCACCGACCGGAGTCCTCGAAAATGGCGACACCGTCAGAGGCGCCGTCGCGGTGTCCGGCGTCGCGCGGAAGAACATCCTCGGCCCGAACGAGCCTTCGGTGGAGATGAAGCGGAGCTGCGACGATCCTACGCTGACCGCGCGAAGTCCGACGCGGAGTGCTGCCCCGCTCTGAATCCTGGCGAGCACCGCTGCATTCGAGATGAAATACTTCAGCGTATCGGTCAGCTCGGCTCGCAGGAATGTCTGGGACGAGATGAATCGGTCCGGCCGGAAAAGAGCCAGCACGGCCGCCGAAGAAGTATCGTTTGCCGTCGTGTCGACATCATACGCTTCGATCGTGACCGGGTCCGTGCCCTTGATCGTGGTCGTATCGAGCATGAGCTGGATATAGGCGCTGTCCACGCTGGCGATTGGTTGCGCCGTGTCGCCCGCGGGGACGAAGGTCGCGGGCAGCGAGTCGAAGCGAATGACGACCCGGGTGTCGAGCGTGTCTCCGCGCGATGCCAGGAGAAGTGCGGGCTCGGTTCCCAGCCCCGACAGGGCCTGCACCGTAGTGTCGACAAGCACAGCGTCGAGTGTGATGTTCTGGACGGCACCACCGATTTGGGTGCACAGAACGTCGCAAACTCCCGTGCTATCGAGGTTCTCCGAACACGACGACATCGAAACGAACAAAGCCGCGGTCGCGAACACTCGCGGCAGGATTGGCGAAAGCTTCACTACACTCTTCCACGTGAAGGGTTCAGCGCGAAAGCGTAGGGAAGCAGCTCTTGAAGGGTCCAAGTTGCTTCCTTTCCCTCGCGCGTGTAGCTCGAAATTTTTATGTTCGGCGCGAACTCGTTCAGGACCTGTCTGCACGCGCCACACGGCGGGGTGGGCTCGCTGTCTTCTGTCGCGATGGCGATCTCGTCGAATTCGGTAAGTCCTTGTGAGACAGCAGAAGCCACCGCAAGGGTTTCCGCGCACATTGCAAGGCCGTTCACCGAGTTCTCGACGTTGCAGCCCGTGATGAGCTCGCCGCTCCGGGCGCGCAGAGCGGCTCCGACGCGGAAGTTCGAATAGGGAGCGTACGCGTTCTCCAGCGCGCGCAACGCGGCCTCCCGGAGGGAGGCGTCCTGCCTCGAAGCCCGCTTCATCAGACTACCAGCTCTGACAGAAACGATTTGCCGCGACCCCTGAACGAGAGGCCAAACCATTCCGCAACGGTCGCGCCGAGGTCCGAGAATGTATCGCGGTCTCCAAGATCCCGGGGTACGACGCGCATGCCTCCTACCAGCAAAGGCACGCGCTCTCGCGCGTGATCGGTGGAAGGTGTTGTAGGATCATTGCCGTGGTCGGCCGTAATGAACAGCAGATCGTCCTCTTTGAGCCGCGATGTGATGGAAGGCAGTGCCGCGTCGAACTCGCGCAGCGCACCATAAAACCCCGCAACGTCGTTACGGTGCCCGTACAACTGGTCGAAATCTACTAGGTTGGCAAAAAGGAACCCACTTTCCGCGGTCGAGAGCCAATTCTTGATGCCACGGATGCCCTCCGCGTTCGATACAGTGTGGTCCGACGTCAGGGATCGTCCAGCGAAAAGATCGTCGACTTTGCCGACACCGGCCCGCGGGATCCCCGCTTTTGACAGCGCATCGAGCAGCGTTTCCGAAGGCGGCTCGATCGAATAGTCACGACGGTTTGCCGTCCGCATGTAGCTTCCCGGCGCTCCCTCGAACGGGCGCGCGATGACCCGCGACACATCATTGGGGGGAACGAGCATTTTTCGCGCGATCCCGCAGCCGCGATATAGCTCGTCGAGAGGGATGACTTGTTCGTGGGCCGCAATCTGAAAAACTGAATCCGCCGACGTGTAGACAATCCAGCTGCCAGTCACGACGTGCTCGGCCGCGTACCTCTCGATCACGTCTGTCCCGCTCCCGACGACGTTTGCGATCACGCCGCGGCCGGTCTCGCGCGAGAACTTCTCTATCACGTCGTGCGGGAATCCGTTGGGAAAGGTTGGGAAGGC
>DHJM01000110.1:0-1435 GCA_002404335.1 Gemmatimonadales bacterium UBA4720 | reverse complement strand
AGAGCGAGACCACCGCACGCGCGCGCGACGTTTCCGAGCGTGTCACTCCCGGTGTCTCCATAGCGAGCCGCGTCGGGAGCCTCGCCGATGCCGACGCCGTCGAGAATGATGATGACTGCCCGCTTCAACTGCGCGCGCCCGTGTAAGTCCGCTCGACTCGCGATCGCAAACCGGTGATGAGCTCATAGGGAGACATGCCCGCATCGTCAGCCACGCGCTCGACCGTAAGCACCGTGTCCCCCGCGCTGCCGATCAAAGTTGCGACGTCTCCGACTTCGCATCGAACCGTCGTGACATCTATCATCGTCATGTCCATGGTAACCGTGCCCGCGACAGGAGCCAACGTACCTCCTACGAGCACGGACCCGCGTTCGCTGAGAGATCTCGGATAGCCGTCGGCGTAGCCAACGGCGAGCGTCGCAATTCGCGCCGCTCGCTCCACCCGAAGCGTCGCGTCGTAGCTCACCGTGTCGCCGGCCTGGAGGTTCCGGATCTCGACGATCGGAGCGCGAAGGTTGACGACCGGCTCGGGCTGGATTGCCGCGCTGCTTCCGCTCCCCACGCCGTAGAGGAAAATCCCGGGACGCACGAGATCCCAATCGCTCCTGCCCTGACGCGCGATGGCGGCGCTGTTGGCCGCGTGGAGCAGTCTCGGGCGGGACGGCAGCGATGCCACCGCCTCGCGAAACAGCCGCTCCTGTGCCTCGAGGCTTCCATCGTCGAGCTCGGCGGAGTGAAAGTGAGTGAACGCGCCTTCGGGTGGCAGCAACTCCGTCAGATGCCTGATCTCCGACACCTGGCGCCACGGAATCCCCGCGCGGCTCATGCCGGTGTCGATCGAGAGATGCCACGCGCCTCCTCCAGCACCGCGCCATGCCTCGATCTCGGCCGGGAACCCGAGCGTCGGAGTCAGTCGCGCGGATCGGACGCGCGTGAGCTCCTGGTCGAGCAATGGCGTGAACACCACAACCGGACGAGTAACGCCGAGGTGGCGAAGCTCCTCGCCCTCGGCGACGGTGGCCACCCCGTACCCCCACGGCTCCAGAACATCGAGTGCCCGCAAAGCCGCGGCGGCACCCAACCCGTAGGCGTCCGCCTTGATCATCGGCAGCAGTGGAACGCCCGCGCGCCGCGCGAGCGATGCTCCATTACGCTGCAACGCGCCAAGATCGATCTCGACCCGGGCGCGAGCTAAAGATTGCTTCATCAACGCTTAGTTTATGTTGCGGGTAGTATACCCCGGACCACTGGCGCCTTCAAGAAACTTCGTCCGCGTTTACACATCAATGAACAAACCAAGCACGCACTCTCTCAACGACACGCTCGCGCTCATGCGCGATCTCCGGGCCCGCTGCGAATGGGACGCGTCCCAAACGCACGAGTCGCTTCGCCCGTACCTGATCGAAGAAGCGCACGAGCTCGACGAGGCGATCCG
>DHJM01000026.1:40667-40872 GCA_002404335.1 Gemmatimonadales bacterium UBA4720 | reverse complement strand
GTCTCGATCGCTCCCGAGGCGCCGAGCGCGTGGCCGTAGTAGCCCTTTGTACCACTCATCGGAATCCTGTACGCCTGATCGCCCAGCACCTGCTTGATCGCCATCGTCTCGGTCGAGTCGTTGAGCGGCGTCGAGCTTCCGTGAGTGTTGACGTAGCCGATCTCGCCGGCGGACACGTTGGCGTCATCGAGCGCCAGGCGCATTG
>DHJM01000026.1:22604-40505 GCA_002404335.1 Gemmatimonadales bacterium UBA4720 | reverse complement strand
GCTCTCCCGTACTCCTCGAGAATCAGGACCGCCGCGCCCTCGCCCATCACGAATCCATCGCGATCCTTGTCGAATGGGCGCGAGGCCATCTCAGGCGCTTCGTTGCGCGTGGACATCGCGCGGATGAGCGCGAACGCTCCGAAACAAAGCGGGGCGAGTGGAGCCTCGGCGCCGCCCGCGATCATCACGTCGGCGTAGCCGTCGCGTATCTGCCTGAACGCGTCGCCGATCGCCATCGCTCCCGACGCGCAGCTCATGGCGTTGGTCGAATTCGGGCCCATGACGCCGAGCTCGATCGCAATGTTGCAGCTGGCCGCGCCGCCGAATACCGCCAGCGCGAGTGTCGCGTCCACCGCGCGCAGTCCCTGCGTGAGATAGACCGCGAGTTGGCCCTCCGCGTAGCTGATCCCACCCAGAGCCGTACCCATGTTGGCTCCGACGCGCTCCCGGTCTTCCTTCGCGAGGTTGAGATTCGCATCTGCGAGCGCCATCTGCGCGCCGACGACGGAAAACTGCGCGAACCTGTCAAACCGCTTGGCGCTCCTGCGGTCGAGGTGGTCGCCCGGAACGAAGTCGTTGATCTCCGCCGCGTTGTGGCTGCGGAACTCCGAAGGATCGAAGCGGGTCAGTGACCGGACCGCCGACCGCTGCTGCTGGAGTCCCGACCAGAAGGGATCCAGCGTGGTTCCGATCGGAGTGATTGGGCCGATACCGGTAATTACAACTCTGCGTCGCTTCACCTGTCTCCTCGATTGACAATCAATTCACTGCTGATTTTTCGTTGTGCGCTCGGCGACGTCCGCCAGCCCCGCCAAAGTGCGGGATGCGATACCGTGCACGAACACCGGGCCTATCATGTACATCGCTGCCCACATTCCGACCAACGGCACACGCGGCCCATCCCATACGTGCAGGATCCGTACGTGCGTTCCGCCGGTCGCAGGGGTGAATGTCCATTCGACGTCCATCCCTTTGGTGATACCCCCGACGTGCCGAAAACGGATCGACGGGCGTACCGCGTTCACCGACATCTCCGATAGCCACCACGTGGGCCAATTGGCCCGTAGCGGTCCCTTCGAGGTATTGATGATGTGAAACGGGCGATAGGCGGACATCTCCACCAGTCCGCCGCCGTCGGCGCATCGCTTCAGGAACCGTACGTATCGGTAGTGGGATAGATGTGCCGGCCAGTTTTCCACGTTACTCGCTAATTCAAACATCGTTCCCACGGGGGCGCGAACGAGTTGCTCGTCGATTGTTTCCATCGGGCGTCCGAGCGGCATCGGTCCGAGATCGAAGGGACGCGCGAGATCCCTGGTCATCGATGCACTGGCGCCCAGCTCGTCGTCACTCGAAATGCACGGCGGCGATGAGCCACCGGCCTCCGCGCAATCGCCTCGTGCACTGTATCCGCGAGCTCCTCCGGCGTGAAACCCCGCATCACGGAGACGACACCGTCGTGGCGGCTAACGGCATGAAATCGAAGGGGAAAAGACAGGAGCCAAAGACCCGCGGCCGCGATCCAGCTTCGTCTCAGGTCGCTCACGACCACGCGCACGCGCGCGACGCGATCCATCTCTCGCAGCAACTCCGCCGCCTCACTCCCGGCGAAGTGATGCAGCACCTGCGAGCACATCACGATGTCGATGCTGTTGTCTCTGAACGGGAGACGCAGCGCGTCGGCGCATACGGAAAAGTCCACCGACGAGCGACTGGCGGAGGCGAGCTCGGGCGCCGAATCGAGTCCGACTGTCGTCAGGTCGACGCCCGTCCGGCGCGCTTCCTCTCTCGCGCGACACGGAATGTCGCCGAGTCCGGTACCGACATCGAGCAGCGTCGCGTCGCGCGGCACCTCCTTCAATGCTTCCCTCACTTCGTCCAGGGCCGAGCTTGTTCCGCCGAACAAAGCGTTGGCGCGCGCCACGTCGGCGAGCGAGCGCGTCACTATTTTCGGATCGACATCCGGCGAGTCGAGTATCTCGACGCCTCTCACTCGCCGCGGCGTCAGTATGTCACGCATCGTGCTAATGCTCCAGCTGTGCGTAACCGCCGCGGTAGTATAAGAGCGGCGACCCGCTCTCGATGCGCGTCGCTTCCACTTCGCCGAGGATGATCGTGTGATCGCCCGCATCGTGCAGCGCGAAACGCCGACACTCGATCACGCCGAGCACGTCGTCGAGAATCGCGTACCCATTCGACGACCTGGTGAACCCGACGCCCTCGAACCTGTCGATGTCAATGATCGCAAAGCGGCGGGCGATCTGCTCCTGTTTGGCGGACAGAATATTGACGGCGAATCCCGGCGCTCTCTTGAGCGCCTGGTACGCCGAGGCGTTCTTCTCGATGCATACGAGCACGAGCGGCGGCTCCAGGCTCACCGAGCAGAAGGCGCTCACTGTCATGCCCTGGTCGGCCCCGTCCGCGCCCTTCGTCGTCACGACCGTCACACCGGAGGGAAACCTGCCGAGTACCGCCCGAAATTCGTCTGGGTTGACGCTCAATTTCTGAATGCCGGAGAAATGAAGAGATTGAAAAGGAAACGCGGGCTGAGCACGACGCTCGCAGGAATGAAATCTCCCGCCACGCCAACCAACAGGTCCGCCATGTCCTTGCGCTGCGACAGAACCTTCGCCGCGTTGTTGAGGAAATATGGGTAGGCGATGGCCATGCCGACGATTCGCTCGAGTTTCCATTTGCCGCCAAACTCCCGCTTGCGCGCCCGATCGTATCCGGAAAGAATCCGGCCTTCGTCCTTTGCGCTGCTCCCCAGCGCTTCAACCAGGTAGGGCGCGAGAAGCTCGCCGCCCCGAAGCGCCGCGTAAATGCCCTCGCCGGTGAACGGATCGAAGAAATCCGCGGCGTCGCCGACGAGTGCCGCTCCCGGAGACCAGGCGCGGCGCGAAGAAGTCGCGAACGGACCCGTCGCGCGAACCGGCGTGATTCGCTCCGCACCGACGAACCGCTCGGCCAGGTGAGGTCGCGACCCAATCCAGCGCTCGAGGAATTCGGCCTTGTCGTCGCCGATCTCTTTCGCGCGCGACATCGGTACGACGACCGCGACGTTCATTTTCCCGTCGCCGACGTCGACTATGCCGAAGTAGCCGTCGTAATCCACGTGCATCTCGCCCATGTCGGTGACGCCCTTCACCTTCCGGTAGTGGGCGACGAGGGCGATGCGCCGCGGCCAAATGCGACTGGTTCTCACCAGCCCGAGGCGGCGTCCGACGACTGAGCGCAGCCCATCGGCGCCGACGACGTAGCGCGCCCGGAGTGTCCGCCGCTGCCCATCCGCGCCGAGCACGCTCACACCGCTCACGCGCGCCGAGCCGTTCCTCGCGAGATCTGTGACGCACATGGATTCCTCGACACGCGCCCCCGCTGTGCGCGCTCCGCGGAGCACGATCTCGTCGAGAATCGTCCTCTGGATGGCGAGTCCCTTGTTGCGGAACCCGTGGAAGCCATGATTGGCCGCGAACTCTCCGTTCGCAACGTGGCCGTTGGGGGCGCGAATTCTCATCCCAGCCAGGTGCGCCGGGTTGGTGGCCTCGATCTCGTCCAGCACGCGCATATCCGAGAGGACTCTCGACGCCTGTGGACTCAGATATTCGGCGCATATCTTGTCGCGGGGAAACCTCGCCCGGTCGAGGACGAGAACATCGACTCCTTCGCGCGCCAGTGCCCAGGCCGTAGCGGCGCCGGCGGGTCCACCACCGACTACTATGACTTCCGCGTCGAGTTGCTCGCTCACTATCCGATCGCGCGCGCGACGCGCTGGAACAATCCCATGTATTGCCAGTGTGGCCGCGGCAGGTGAAGAACCGATGCCGCGCGCGTGAGGTATGGAAGAACCATCGATCTGGAGTCGGCCGAGAACATGAATCGCGGATGATCGGCGGCGAACTGCTTGAGCCGCGCGACAGTGGTGGCGAACTTGAGCTCGGTCGAAAAATAAAACGCCGGATCGAGCAGTGTGCTGTTGGCCGGGACCACACCCTCCGCGATCGCGATTCGGTGCAGCGTCGTACCTGGGTAGATGCGGAGTCCCACCGTGAGGTACACGGCGTCGCCCCTCAGCAGTCGCCATTTCGCGAAGGTGAGAGTCTCCTCCAGCGTCAAGCGTGTCTCTCCTGGTCCGCCAACCAGAAAGATCCAAAGGGTCTTGATTCCATGTTTCTCGACTCGCTCGGCGACCTCGCGCACCTTGGCTGCGTTGAAGCCCTTCTCGAGTCTTTCGAGCACTGGATCGCTGGCGCTCTCGGCAGTTATCCCGAGCGAGCGAAAACCCGCGGTCTTCATCGCGCCCAGCAGCTCTGACGAAGCGGTAGCGGGGGTGAAGTTCGTGGTATCGAGTTGAACGCGCAGCTTCCGGCGGATGATCGCTTCGCAGACCTCCAGCGCGTGGCCAGGTGGGGAATTGAAGGTGGAATCCACGAAATCGAAGTGTCGGATGCCAGCTTTCGATTTGAGCTCCTCGATCTCGTCCGCGACGAGCTCCGGAAGGCGCGTCCGGTATCCCCAGCCCTCGACGTTCCGGTAGGTGCAGTAGATGCACTTGTACACACACCCGCGCTTCGTCTGGATCGGAATGGTCGCGCCGTGTCGCTGGTAGCGCGCGAGATCTATCCAGCGATGGAGCGCGGGCCTGGGAAGTGAATCGAGATCCGCGTCTTCGCCCGGAGGAGTGAATACGACCGTTCCGTTGCGGTCGCGGACGAGTCCGGGGAGATTCTCGACCGGCGCGCCGGAGCACAGGGCATCGACGAGCGCAACGCTGGCCCTCTCGCCGTCGCCGGCGACCGCATAGTCGACGCCCAGGTCACGAAACAGCGCTTCGGGCGCTACTCCAAACGCGGCGCCGCCCGCGATGACTTTCGCCGCGGGCGCTGCCTCGCGGAGCGCGCGCAGGACGTCGCGCGCTTCCGGAGTGTAATGTCGAAGGGCGATCGCATCGCTGTTGTCGATGTTGCGGACGGAGACGCCGATGATGTCCGGCTGGAATGCGCGGGCCGCGGCGCGCGCGTTCGCGACCGGGTCCTTCGCGAAGCAAAGGTCGAGGAATCGCACCCGATGCCCGGCCGCGTCGAGCGCGGAGGCGACGCACGCCATTCCGTTGGGCACCACTGGGTACGGCTGCCGCTCGCGATTGGTGCTCACGAGCAGCACTCGCGCTCCGTCGTCGGTAGCCAAACCCGTATTCGATATCATCAGTCCACCGCGCGAGTAGTCGCGCTCCTCAAGACAGAAGTAAAGCTACAATTGCGCCTGCGCCGGAGCAGACCGCGTTGACCGCATCGTTGTCGAATCCGGCGAGACCGCCTGCGTGACTAGTCACGGTGCCGCAACTATGCACGAGTCGCTCCGTGGATTTTGCGCAGAGCTCGCACCAGCGCTGTGCCTGCACCGTAGCACCTAGCAGGGAGTCTGCCAGAGCGCCCGCCACTCCAGCCAGTGCCACGGCGGCGAATGGAACCGGCCAGTTGGCCAGCGCCGCCGCGGCGGCGATGAACAGAGCGCCGCCAACTCCTGCCGCCGTGCCAACCAGTGTGATGCCCCCCGAGGTACCAGGCGCAACCCTTCTGCCCGAGACGATAGATATTGGCTCGCCCCCCGCGAGAGTCCCCACTTCTGTTGCCCAGGTATCCGCGGCGGACGCGGCGAGCGCGCCTGCTCCAATCGCGTACCAAATGGGTGATGGAGCGAGCATTGATCCAAGCGCCGCCGCCGCGTACAAGCCGCCATTGGCGAGCACCTGAGTGGCGTCTCGCTCGTCGCCCTTCTCTACGACCGGGCCCACCCGCTCGGCTTTTTGCCGCTCGCCCAGCCTCGACAGAGCGCTCGCGGAGACGAACATCGCGAGGAGAAGCGCGCCCCAGCTCCATCCGGCGGCGAGACAGATCGTCCCCACCACCACCGCCGCGATCGCTCCGCTCGTCGCCAGCGTGCGCGCGCGACGCGCCGCGAGCGCAACGAATACCGAGAGCAGGGCGCCCATCACCACGCGAGCGAGCACTTCAGTCAGCTGCGATGATCTGGTACTTGATTTCCAGCGTGCGGCGACTTCACGGTCTCCTGCTTGAAGGCGATTCGAGCGACGGTTAGCTTGCGCTCTCCGCCAATCAACTAAATGCCCGGCACTGTAAATCCCATAGTCCCGCTCAGTCTCCTCGAAGCTGTTCGCACGCTCGACATCCCTGAAGGAGACGATGTCGAGGTCGAATATGTGCAGGAGCATCGCAACAAGCGACTGGGATTGAGCGATACGGTAATCGCGCAGATCCGGCGCTACAAGGAGGCGCTGAAACGGAATCAGCAGATCGCGATTGACGAAGCGACGGGCATCGCCCGCCTGATCGGACGCAGACCCGACGCTGAGGGGATCTTCACCCGCGCCGGCACCATCGTCGCCAATCGGATGTACCAGATGATCTCCGCCACCAGGCGACAGATCATCCATCTGCTCCCTGGGTTTCTCGCGCGCCCGCTCGCATTCCGCCAGCTGAAGAAGGCGGGAAACAAGTACCTTGGGGCGTCGGTGCGGCGGGTCGGCTCTTCGATCGTCGTCGGTCTCAAGGAATCGGTCACATTCGGCACCGGGCCGAAGGGAATCGGGTGTCTCTACTACGAGTCGGCGCTGAGGGAAATGCTGAGGCTGCTCGTGAACGGCGGTGGGATGATCGATCATGTGCATTGCCGCGAGCGGGGCGAAGACATCTGCGAGTGGCGCGCGGAATGGCGCGCGGTGAAGACCAGTCAATAGACGCTCGCGGTGCTGAAGCCTGAATCTCTGCCCGCGCTCCAGTCCGCGCTCGATCGAGCCGGGCTCGATGGTTGGCTCCTTTACGATTTCCACGGCCTGAATCCCGTGGCGGTGGGTATGCTCGAGCTGCCCGGGATGACCACGCGCAGATTCTTCGTCTACATCCCGCGCCAGGGAACGCCGGTCGCAATCACGCACGCGATCGAGCAGGGTCCGTGGGCCGATTGGCCGACGAAATGGCGCAAGGAGAAGTACAGCAGCTGGCGCCTGCTGGAATCGCTGCTCGCCGAGCTGCTCAAGGGAAAGCGGGTGGCGATGGAGTATTCGCCCGGCGACGCCGTTCCATATCTCGACCGCATTCCGGCGGGGGTGCTCGAGATGGTTCGGAACGCCGGCGCGACTGTCGTAACATCCGCCGATCTTGTCTCCATGTTCTACGCGGTATGGAGCGACAAGCAGCGCGCGTCCCATGAACGTGCCGCCCGCGCCGTGGCGACGATCGGAGAGCAGGCGATTCGGCTCGCGGGAAGTCGCGCCGATAGCGCGTCTCCGCTAACCGAATACGCGCTTCAGTGCTGGATCAGGGAGAAATTCGTGGCAGGAGGTCTCGAGACCGATCACGGACCCATCGTCGCGATCGGTCCGAACGCCGCGAATCCCCACTACGAGCCGACGGCTGACAAATCGGCCACGATCAATCGCGGCGACATCCTTCTGGTGGACCTGTGGGCGCGCGAAAAGGCCGGAGTCTTCGCCGATCAGACCTGGATGGGATCGCTCGGCCCGCCGAGCGATCGCGACAAGAGCATTTGGCTGGCGGTGCGCGACGGGCGCGACGCTGCGATCTCGCTGCTGAGGCAGCGAATCGGCGCGCACAAACCGGTGCGGGGCGGCGAAGTTGACGACGCCGCCCGGGAAGTGATCACCAAGCGCGGCTACGGCGAATTCTTCATCCACCGCACGGGCCACTCGATCGACCCGCGTGATCTGCACGGCTCCGGTCCGCACATCGACAACCTGGAAACGCGCGAGGAGCGCACTCTCATCCCGGGCGTGGGCTTCTCGATCGAGCCGGGCATTTACCTCGCCGGAGACGTCGGAATGCGCAGCGAGGTCAACGGGTTCATCGGCGCGGACGGCCTTCTCATCACGCCATCCGACTATCAGAAGGATCTGCTGATCGTCTAGCGGCCGATGACGTCCCACACGGCTGGGTCCTCGAGTCCGAGTCGCCACAGAGCAAACGTAGTCACTCCCAGCTCCCTCGCCTCGCGCACGAGGGCCTCGAGGAGCACGTGGTCGCTCACCCAGATCTCCCAGCCTTCGGGCGAGAGCGCGTGAAGCGTCGCCGATGCATGGTCGCGAGTGAGCGGCGTGTTGGTCGTCGTCGCAAGTCGTCGCGCGTCGTCGTAGCTGATGACCTCCGTCGCCGCGCTTCGGCGCCACCGATAGCCGTAGAGCGGAAATGCGGCGACGATCCTCGCCGCTCCGACTTCGGCCACACGCGTGCCGAGGTTGCGGTTGACCCATTCCACAGCCGCGACAGGGCCAGGCGGGGAGGTGGCCCAGTGCTGGTCGTACAGCATGGGCATGATGAGATCCGCGGACTGCAGGAGAAGCGCGGCAGGATAGGCGGCAGTGTCCCCCGCCGGAACCGCGATGACGACCGTGGAGACGCCATGCGCGCGCGCAGAGTCGGCCACCGCCTTCGTGACGGTCAGCAGCTGGTCCAGATCGCGGGGCGTCATTCCCTCGAAGTCGATCACGACTCCGTGATATCCGCCCGAGTCGATGAGCGACGCGATTGCTCCCGCGGTCAGCGCCGACACCTGCGCGTCTTCGCCGAGCCCGCGGATTACTTCGGGATGGAAGCGACTGCCGACGTAGGTGGTGATGAGCGCCATCGCGCGCGGAGCGACGACCGGGTGCTTCCCGATGCTGTCGGGATACAGCCGGACGGGGCGAAAGCTGGCTGTGTCGAGCGCGATCCAGCCGGTGATGACTCGCTCGAGGCTCGAGCCATGCGCCTCGACGGACGCGTCGCTATTCGGGTCCCAGGGTCCGGTAAAACCCCAGTACGCCGGCGGCACGCGTGGCTGCGAGGGAAGATGCGCGCAGGCGGTGAGGAGCGCGAACCCAATCTGGCTAAGCGCGCGACGATTCAAGCGCACGACAAACGCGTCCGAGCGTGAGAAGCGCGGTGTGTCGGCGCCGTAAACGCTGCAACGCGCGCGTCGCTCCTTGTGTCCGAGCGGTCGACCCCGCAAACTCCGGCCCCATGAGACATCTCTCAACCTACTTTGCCGTTGTCGCGCTCGCACCAGCGGCGCTCGAAGCGCAGGGATCCGCAGATCTCGTTCTCACCAATGGAACGATCTACACGGTCGACAACGCGCGGCCACACGCTTCCGCCCTGGCGGTTCGCGGCGGGCGCGTCCTCTTCGTCGGGTCCGACGCCGAGGCGCGGGTGCTCGCCGGTCCGTCCACGCTGGTCATCGATCTGCATGGTGCCACCGTCGTTCCGGGAATCGTGGACGCCCACGCGCACCTGCTCAGCCTCGGCAACATGCTGCAGCGGGTAAATGTCGCCGGATCGACGTCGTACGCCGAAGTGATCGACCGTGTCAAAGCGTGGGCAAAGAATGTGAGGCCTGGCGCATGGATCCAGGGCAGGGGCTGGGACCAGAATCTTTGGCCCACCAGGGAATTTCCGACGCACGAGGAGCTCTCGCGCGCGTTTCCCGATAATCCAGTCGTGCTCACCCGCATCGACGGTCACGCTCTGCTCGCGAACGCGAAAGCGATGGAGCTGGCTCATGTCACCGCCGCGACCGTCGATCCGTCGGGCGGGCGGATCGTGAGGCTTGCATCCGGCGCGCCGTCAGGCGTCTTCGTCGACAATGCGAACGGCCTGATCGACCGCGCGATTCCCGCCGCCACCCGCGCCGACACGCGAAGGGCGATCCTCGCCGCGATCGCCGAGGCCAACCGCCTGGGACTGACGGGCATTCACGATGCCGGAGAAGATGCCGAGACGATCGGGATCTTCGAGGAGCTGGCGAAAGCGGGAAACTACAACCTGCGCAACTACGTGATGTTGAGCGATCCGGGCGAGCCCGGGTCGGCGGCGTCACTTGGAAATCCATACATCCAGCACGGCCCGCAGAGCGCGCTTTACGACGGACACCTTTGGATCCGGGCGATCAAGCTCTACGCCGACGGCGCCCTTGGCTCGCGTGGTGCGGCGCTGCTCGCGCCCTACAGCGACGAGCCTTCCAACTCCGGACTGCTGCTCTCCAGGCCCGAGCACATCGAAGCGTGGGCGGAGACCGCACTCCGCAGTGGTTTCCAGGTGAACGTGCACGCGATCGGCGATCGTGGCAATCGCATCGTGCTCGACGCCTTCGACTCGGCGCTGAAGAAAGTTCCGAAAGCCGATCACCGCTTTCGGATCGAGCACGCGCAGATTCTGAGCCCGGAAGACATCCCGCGCTTCGCCAGGCTCGGCGTGATCCCTTCGATGCAGGCGACGCACCAGACGAGCGACATGCGGTGGGCGGAAACCCGCGTGGGACCGCAGCGAATTCGCGGAGCGTATGCGTGGAGATCACTGCTCAATACCGGCGTCGTGATTCCGAACGGGACCGACTTTCCAGTCGAAGAAGTGAATCCACTTCTCACCTTTCACGCCGCGGTGACCCGGCAGGATCCTTCCAACTTGCCGGCGGGTGGTTGGTACCCCGAGCAGAAGATGACGCGTGAAGAAGCTCTTCAGTCCATGACAATCTGGCCCGCCTATGCGGGGTTCCAGGAATCGGTCCTGGGCTCGCTCACGCCGGGCAAGTATGCCGATTTCGTCATCCTGGACCGCGACATCATGCACGTGCCGGACACCGAAATCCTGGGGACTCGAGTAATTTCCACCTGGATTGGAGGAAAGCGCGTGTACGGGGCGAAGTAAGCGACGGAGTCATGAGGAATGGAACCCACGCAGCCTACGACGGCACATCGCTTGCCCTTTCATCAATCGAACCTTCACTTCGATCGAATGCAGTTTCACCACGCGAACTTTCACTTCGGCTCGACATAAATGCTCCGCCGGTTCGTCGGCTTTTCAATAGTTTGCCTTGTCGTCCTCGCGTGCTCGCACGACGATACTGCCTCAGCGCATAGCCGAAACGGCCCGCGCGCGCCTGGCGAGGGCGTTGCTCCGCGGCCCGCGGTCATCGCGCCGGCCGCGGAACCGTACAAGATCGTATCCGTTGTGAGCGGCGGCACGATCGCGGGGACAGTCGACTTCGAAGGAACTGCACCGGTAGCCGAGATCGTCCGTCCGTCGACCGATCAGAAAGTGTGCGGCAACTCGGTCGTGCAGAAGACCATCACTCTCTCCGGGACGCGAGTCGGCGGAGCCGTCGTGTGGCTGACCGACATCCGGAGCGGGAAGGGTTTTCCGCTCGAGCGCCGTTTTGACCTGACGAACGACGGTTGTACGCTCGACCCGTTCGTGCAGGTGATCTCGACCAACAGCACGCTGAACGTCGGCAACGATGACAGGACACTGCATACCAACCGCTTCATCAACGTCGGTAGCGGCGAGATCGTGGCCGTGGCACCGTTCAACGACGATGGAGAGGTAGTACCTGTCGATCGGTTCAAGGAGGCCGCCGAGATCGAGGTCGTGTGCGAACAGCATCCGTGGACTCACGCGTGGATTGCGGTGCTCGATCATCCCTATTACGCGCAGACGGCCGCGAACGGGACATTCAGCATCGACGGCATTCCACCCGGCAGATACCGCATTCGCGCCTGGCACCCGAGCCTCGGATACATGGATGACAGCGTGACCGTCGGGGCAGGGCTGCAGGCGAACGTCGCCTTCCGAATCCGACGGGCCACGCCGGCCGTGCCCACTTCAGCGGCGGCCGACAGCGCGCATCCCGCTTCGAGCACTCCCGCCGTTCCGATTCTTCCGACGGCGTCCAGCACTCCCACCATACTTGGCGCTCCCACCACTACTGGCCCGCCGCCGCCCCTGCAGCGCGACTAGTCCGCGCCTTTTCTTCAACTGCATTACCCGACGAGGACATCTCCCGGCCTGAACTGGCCGCGGTAAAGACGGGAGTAGACTCCCTCGGACGCTAGAAGATCCTGGTGGCTCCCCTCTTCGACGATCACGCCGCGATCGATCACGACCAGCCTGTCAGCGCGCAGCACTGTGCTCAGGCGGTGGGCGATGATGAGCGTCGAGCGTTGGCGGAGCAGATCCTCCATCGCCTCCTCGACCAGCCTTTCACTCTCGGTGTCCAGACTGGATGTCGCCTCGTCCAGGATCACGAGCGCGGGATTCTTCAGAAACACCCTCGCGATCGCGATCCGCTGGCGCTGACCGCCCGACAGCTTGACGCCACGCTCGCCCACTAGTGTGTCGAATCCATCGGGCAGCCGCTCGATGAATTCGACCGCGTGCGCCGCCTTCGCCGCGGCATGAATCGATTCCTCGCTCGGGCGTGATCCATCCGCGCCGATCGCAGCGTAGGCGATGTTCTCGCGGATGGTTCCGCTGAAGAGCGTCGGTTCCTGCGGCACGATCCCGATCGCGCCGCGGAGCTCTGACAGCGAGAGATCGCGGATGTCGATCCCATCGAACGTGATCCGCCCCGAAGCGACGTCCCAGAATCGCGGCAGCAGCGATGCGACCGTCGTCTTGCCGGCCCCGCTCGGGCCAACCAGCGCGACCACTTCGCCCGCCCCGATCCTGAGCGACACGCCCTGCAGCACTTCCGGCAGCGCCGGATTGTAGTTGAACGTGACGTTGTCCATCACGATCTCGCCGCGCAAAGGACGCGGAAGCCTGAGCGGCCTCGCCGGATCCTTCACCGAAGACACCGTCTCGAGCAGGTCGAACACGCGCCGCGCGGCGCCAATCGCTTCCTGATAAGCGCCGAAGAGTGAGGCCAGCGAGCCAACCGCTCCCGCCACGTAGAGCGCATAAAGGAGAAAGGAGACGAGAGCGCCGGCCGTGAGATTCCCCGCCAGCACCTGGCGCCCTCCCTGCCACAGCACAGCGACGACACCGCCGAATCCGCAGAACGTGAGTATTCCGAAAAACATTCCGCGAATCTTCGCGCGCCGGATCGCCGCGTCGATCACCTGATGAAGATGCGCGCCGTATCTGCGCACTTCCTCGGCCTCCGCCGTGTAGCTCTGGACAGTCCTGATCTGGGAGAACGCTTCGTCCGCGGTACCGGTTGCCTCCGCGATCCGGTCCTGCACGCCCGTGCTCGCTTTTCGCAGGGCGCGTCCAAAAACCACGGCTGCTCCGACGACGAGCGGAACGACGGCGAGCGTCGTCGCCGTGAGGCGGCTGTCCGTGAAAATCAGCAAGGCAATCCCACCGATCAGGAACAGCGTCTGCCTCGCGAACTCCGAGAGATTGTAGCTGAGAACTGTTTGCAGCACCGTCGTATCGGCCGAGAGACGGCTGGTGAGCTCGCCGGTTCTCCGCTCCGTGAAAAATCCGGGTGACAGCCGGACCAGATGCGCGAAGAGATCTTCGCGGAGCTGCGCGATCACCAGCTCCGAGGTGGACGTCAGGAAATAGACCTGGACGAAGTTGAGCACCGCCTGAATCGCAAACAGACCGAGTAGTCCGAGCGCGATCTTGTTCAGAAGTCCGGCGTCCGTGTCGATGAATGCCGCGTCCAGCAGGTGGCGCACGATCTGAGGGAATGCCAGCGCGATGCTGGCGCTCGCGACGAGGCACACGAACGCCACCGTCAACCGCCACAAGTACGGGCGAATTCTCGGCAGCAGTCGTCCGAGCGGGCGAGGCGATGTAACGGGCGGCTGCTCCCGTGGTGTTGGGCGCTGCGCCGAAACCGCGAAGGGAGTAGGGGCCGTCACGTTCACAGCACCTTGCGGTCGATTACCATCGCCAGAAAGAGAAGCGCGAGGTATAGCAGCGAATACTTGTAAACCCACCACGCCGGTTTCGTCCAATCGGCGCTCCTGCTCACTCTAATGACTCCCGCCAGCAGAATCGCGCCGAGCGCGAGGGCGGAGATGAAATAAATGATGCCGAACGCGCCGAAGGCGAATGGCAGCAGCGTGAGCGCGATCAAAATGACGTTGTACCACAGCATCTGTCGCATCGTCTCGCGCTCACCCCATACCAGCGGGGCCATCGGGATTCCCGCCCGCCCGTAGTCTCTCTGCTTGAGCAGCGCGAGCGCCCAGAAGTGGGGCGGCGTCCAGTAGAAGATGATGAGGAAGAGATAGACCGCGGTCAGGTCGAGCGTGCCCGTCATGGCGGCCCAGCCAACGAGCGGAGGAAATGCCCCGGCGGCTCCCCCGATCACGATGTTCTGCGGCGTTGTCCGCTTCAGCCAGCCCGTGTAGACGAAGATGTAGAAGTAGAATCCGCCGAGCGCGAGCAGCGCGGTGAGCACGTTTGTGAATCGGGCGAGCAGAAACGTCGCGGCGGTGGCAAGAGCGACTCCGAACGCGAGCACTGACCTTGGGTCCATGCGTCCGCTCGGAATCGGACGCAGGCGCGTGCGCGACATCTGCGTGTCGATGTCGCGGTCGAGGTACATGTTGACGGCGTTCGCGCCGCCCGCCATGAGGTAGCCACCAACCGCCACGACGAGCACGAGCAGCCAACCCGGATTCCCGGCGACGAACATCGGCGCGATCGTGGTGACGAGGAGCAGCGAGATGATGCGCGGCTTGGTCAGCATCACCATGTCGCGCAGCAGCGAGGGCTGCGTCTGCTCGCGCGTCGCGAGGTCCATCTAGGTGCTTACCCCTTCGGGCGTGGCGAACTTGCCCCTCGATGGCGACTCGTACACGATCCGCTCGATGTCACTCGTGCCGCGCGTTCCCGCCGCGAGCGCGGCGAGTGCCACGATGGAAATCCAGAGCGCTGTTCCGACGGCCTGATGAAGCGAGCGGAGAGTTGGCGGCAAATGCATCTCGACCATCGCCGCCGCCACAAAGACCTGCAGAATCACGATGCCAAGCGCCGTCCAGGCCGCATTGCGGATGGCGCGAGCCTCACCGCGCTTGCGGGCACCGATGACGATTCCGATCAGATGGCCGAGCAGCAGGAACGCGAGTATCCGGTGCGTCACCTGGATGTAGAGTGGAGCGCCGCCCATCGTGATTGCCCTGCACCACGGAAACCCCAGGCAAGCGACCGCCGCGCCGGACGTGTTGGCGGTGAGTGCACCGAATACGAGTATTAGAAACGTGAGTCCCGCGGCAGCAGCGGCCGAGCGCATGGTTCGCTTGTAGCGAGCGGGAACGGTGCCGGCGCCAAAGCCACCGGCGCGGACGACGACGATCACGAGCACGGCCAGCAGCGACATCCCGATCGCGAGGTGCGTGACCACCACTAATGGATTCAGCGCCATCTTGACCGTGACGGCGCCGAAGAGGGCGGCGATGATCACGAGCAGGATGGCGAGCAGGGATGGACGAAGCATGCCGCCCGGTCCGCTCACGCCGGGCTCGCTGCGCTTGAGCCATGCCGCGACAACCAGCGCGATGATCGCGAGCGTCAGCGCGCCGGCTCCGTAGCGGTGCGAGATCTCGACGAGAAGACTCGGCCCGCTGTGGGCGGGCGTGAACGATCCGTAACAATCCGGCCAGTGATCGCCGCAACCCATTCCGGAACCCGTGATCCGTACGATCGCTCCGAACACCACCTGGGCGAACCCGATGACGAGCGCGAGGTAGCCAAGTCTCCTGATGGTCATCATCTCAGCTGCCCGGAGCTGCAGGCGGTACCGAAGGCATTTGCATCGAGTGCCGCATGTCGGAGTGATTCATCATCTGCGTGTGGCTCTGGCGAGCCTCGATTCTCTGCCAGGTGGCAACCAGCACGGCACAGAGGCCAAGCGCCGGAATGACGGCCCACGCGAGCTCGCCACTTCGTGACGAGGCTGGAACCAGCTCCGATCTGTTCGCGCGCCGCGCGGCAAAGGTGGATCGCAGTATTGCGACTTGGGCAACCGCGCACGCAACCGCGGCGATCCAGAAGATTGTCTCAGCCAGCGGCTGATTCATTGGCGACAATTGAAGTGTGCGGGGACGCGCGGAAAAAAAATTCGCCGCGCACATAAAGCTACTCGCGAATCCACGTGCTTTGCACTAGCGTATGCGAATGACCGACCCGATCCTCGCTGATTCTTCGCGATCGGCGGCGACGGACTCGACGTTCGCGCGCGCCTCGTCGCTTCCACGCCGGCTCGGATTGTGGAGCGCCGTAGCGGTTCTCGTCGGCTCGACGATCGGGTCCGGAATCTTTCGCTCCCCGGCCGGCATCGCGGACAAGCTTCCCGGTCCCCTCCCGTTGCTCGCGATCTGGCTGACCGGCGGACTCTTTGCCCTCTGCGGTGCGCTGACGCTCGCCGAAGTTGCGGGCGTATTCCCGCGCACGGGCGGAGTGTATGTCTTCATCCGCGAATCGTGGGGGCGGTTGCCCGCCTTTCTCTTCGGCTGGTCAGAGCTCGTCATCATTCGCGCGGCGGCGCTCGGCGCCATCTCGACCACCTTTTCGGAATATCTTCTTCGCGTCCTCGGCCACGACCCGAGAGTCGAGCCATACAGCAGGTACGTTCACTACATCGCGGCCGCCGCGATCCTCATAACGGCGACGTTCAACTACGTGGGTCTCAAGTGGGGCTCGCTGGTGCAGAACGTCACGACGCTGGCCAAGACGGGTGCGCTGCTCCTGATCATCATACTCGCTCTCGTGATCGGGCTGCCGCAGACGGGTGGCCACTTCTCGCCGGCGGTGCCACCGGGAAGCTTTTCGCTCGGGCGCTTTGGGCTCGCGCTCGTGTCGGTGCTCTGGGTCTATGATGGTTGGGCCGACGTCAGCTTCGTCGGCGGGGAGGTGAAGGACCCGGAGAGGAATCTTCCCCGCGTTCTGATCTACGGTACGCTGATAATCATCGCCCTTTACCTGCTGGCAAACCTGGCGTATCTGGCCGTGCTGCCGGTTGAGGAGATTCGGCACTCGAAGCTCGTCGCGGCCGATGTCGCCGACCGACTGATGGGGTCAGTGGGCGTGGCCTTCGTCTCGGTCGCGGTAATGATCTCGACTTTCGGAACGCTCAACGGCTCGGTGATGACCGGCTCGCGGGTTCTCTTCGCGATGGCCGCGGACGGTCTGCTCTTCAAGCCGATAGCGATCGTCGACCGGAGATTCCACACGCCCGGCGTCGCGATCTGGCTCGGCGCTGCGCTGGGAGTGGTCTTCGTCCTCGCCGGGACGTTCGAGCAGCTTGCCGATACCTTTGTCATCGCGATCGTGCCCTTCTATGCCCTGGCGGTCGGGGCCGTGTTCGTCTTTCGCCGGCGACCCGAGTATCATCCGCCGTTCCGGGTTCCCCTGTATCCCGTGGTCCCGGCCCTCTTCATAGTTGCGACCGTTCTCCTCCTCGGGAACGCCATCATCGACCCCGTCAGCCGCGTCCCCACCCTCGCCGTTCTGGGGGTGATTCTGCTCGGAATTCCCGTTTTCTTGCTGACCGGACGTTCCGGGATGAAATCGTGACCCGCTTGTGATTTGTTTTGCTTGACCCCACGAGTCACCGACACGTAGCTTATCCCCTTCCTCATAACCTTCCGACCATGCCCCAATACCGTATGCGCTTTCTCTGTGCTGCCGCGGCAGCATTCCTGATTTCACCCGCGAATTCAGTGTTTGCCCAGGGGGTCACGACGGGCGCAGTCAGCGGCACCGTCACGAACGACCAGGGCCAAACCGTCGAATCGGCCCAGATTGAAATAGTGAATCGCGCCACAGGCGCCAGAAGTGGCACGATTTCACGCGGCGACGGGCGATATTACATCCAGGGTCTCGAGGTCGGAGGCCCATATAGCGTGTCGGTCCGCCGCATCGGCTTCACGCCGCACGACACCAGCGGTGTATATGTCTCGCTCGGACAGAACGCCCGCGTCGACATGGTGATGCGTGCGCAGGCCACACAGCTCGCCGGCGTGGAGGTCCTTGGCGCCTCGAGCGCAGTCATTTCGAGCTCCCACAAAGGCATCGCGACGACTATCACCGACTCGGTGATCGCCCGCTTCCCGACATTGACCCGCAATTTCACGGATTTCGTGGCTTTGAC
>DHJM01000026.1:12368-22502 GCA_002404335.1 Gemmatimonadales bacterium UBA4720 | reverse complement strand
CAGGCGGGCGCCAAGCAGATCTCGCTCGAAGCCGTAAAGGAGTATCAGGTTCTTCTCTCGCCGTTCGACGTTCGCCAGGGGAATTTCACCGGCGCCCTCGTAAACGCCGTAACGAAGAGCGGCTCGAACCAGCTCCACGGATCGGCCACGTACGCGAACCGCAACGAGAGCCTCGAGCGGAACATCGATTATCTCCGCGCGTCTCCCTTCACGATCAAGCAGGAAGGCTTCTGGCTTGGTGGTCCGATCCTCAAGGACAAACTTCTCTTCTCGGTCGCTCCGGAATGGCAGCAGCAGGAGGCACCTGCCTCCGGCCCCTACATCGGACAGCCGGCGGGTCTCCTCCCGAAGCCCGCGGCAACGGCCGAAGGGGTGGACAGCCTTCGCAACATCCTTATGAGCCAGTATGGCTTCGCCGATCCGGGCAACGGCGGAGTAGTCAAGAATCAGAATCCACTGTCGAACATGTTTGCCCGCCTCGATCTCATCAACCTCCCGCTCAGCAGCCGGCTCGTCGCGAGGTACAACTACGTCGACGGTCAACAGGATGTCTTTAGCCGCAGCCCGTTCCGCATCAATCTCTCGAACAACGGCTACAATTTCCGCTCGACAACCAACAGTTACATGGCTCAGCTGTTCTCCAGTATGGACAACGGGACGAACAACGAGTTCCTGATCGGCCTTACGAAAATCCGCGACAAGCGCATCACGCCGCTTTCGGCTCCCTTCCTCCTCATTTCGCGCACGACAAATCCGGGTGGCGGTACCGGCCAGATGTCCGCCGGAACGGAGAATTTCTCGCAGGGTAACGAGCTCGACCAGGACATTTTCGAGATCACCGACAACTTCACGATTCCCCTCGGGGATCATCGCTTTACCGTTGGGACCAAGAACGAGTTCTTCAAGGTGCGAAATCTGTTTTCGGCGAACTCACTCGGTAACTTCACCTTCGGTACACTCGACTCGCTTGTCAACAACACGCCGAGCTCGGCGACGCTCGGCATCAAGCTCGATAACACCGACGGCGCGGCTCACTTCAACGCCCGGACGTTTGGTTTCTACGCGGAAGACGAGTGGCAGACCACGAGCAGACTGAGCACGACATTTGGCCTCCGCCTCGACCTGCCCGGCCTCACGTCGAACCCGGGCCAAAACCCCGACGTTCTGACCACGCTGGGGATAAACACGAGCGTCGTGCCGCGAAACGTGAAACAGTGGTCGCCGCGATTCGGTTTCAATTGGGACGTCACCGGCGACCAGCGCAACCAGCTCCGTGGAGGGTCTGGCGTGTTTGTGGGTCGGCCCGCGTACGTCTGGCTCAGCAATCTGTTCGGGAACTCGGGCGTAAACGGTTATGGCAGCCTTTTCTGCCCGAATATGGGCAACGCTCCACGTATGCCCAATGCCGGTACGTTGCCGGCCCAGGCCTGCACGGCGAACGCGGCGGCCACCCCGAACATCACAGCGAATACCGTCGACCCGAATCTCAAATTCCCATCGGTATGGCGGAGCTCACTTGGCTATGATCGCCTTCTCCCCTGGAATGTGATTGCAACGGTCGAGGCGCTGTACACCCGCTCCGTTGCCAACTTCTACTACCAGAACATCGGCCTGGTTGACAATCCGATCGGCACCGACCGCAACGGTCGCTCGCTGTACGGAGACATTGCATCCGCCAGCGGTGCTCCTATCCCGTCCCGCAAACCGGTTCCGGGCAGCACACCGGCACGGACCCTGGGTGACGTCATCCACCTGTCGAATACCAGGACCCCCGACTACGCGTACAGCTACACTGGCCAGCTCCAGAAGCGATTCTCGAACTCATTCGAGGGATCGCTCGCTTACACCTACGGCCGGTCGTACGACGTCTGGGATCTTACGTCGTCGATCGCTTTCTCGAATTGGTCCTTCGGGCGCTCGTACTCGGGCCGGCAGGACGCGCAGGATCTGTATCCTTCCAAGTTTGACGTGCCACATCGTGTGATTGCGGGCGGCACATATAGCTTTGCCTCGAAGACGGATGTGTCCGTCAACTTCGTCGGCGAATCGGGCATACCGTTCGAATACATATACGGGAGCGATATAAACGGGGATGGCTCTTCCGGGAACGACCTGGTCTATGTCCCCACCGACGCCCACGTCGCGTCCGAGATTCTCTTTCAGCAGAACGGCAACCTCACTCCGGCCATGCAGGCGGATTCGCTCGAGGCGTTCATTTCCGCCCACGACTGCCTCAATTCGCAGCGCGGAAAGATCATGCTGCGCAACTCCTGCCGCACGCCGTGGACGAAGTTCATGAACGCGTCGGTGCGCCAATCGTTGCCGACGCTGAAGGGACAGAACTTCATCCTCCAGCTCGACATTTTCAATTTCCTCAACCTGTTGAACAAGGACTGGGGCGCGCAGGACCTGGGCAGCAGCTTCAGCCCGAGCCTGCTCTCACGCCGTAGTGCCGTCGCCGCGCCCGGTCAGCCGCTCAAGTGGGCGAGCGGTGCGCAGTCCGTGTTCATCTTCTCGCCGTTCCAGCAGTTCAATACCAAGAACCCGCAATCGAACTACGCCCTTCAGCTTCAGCTCAAATACGCGTTCTAAGGTGGCGGCGCGGCTGACTGGATTCAGCCGCGACTGAATTCATCAAAGGGAAATGCCGGCGGGATTCGTCCCGCCGGCATTCTTTTTCACCCTTCGCGAGCCATGTCGGCGATAGACCTATCAAGCTATTTCGGGCTGACAGCGATGACGCTGCTCACGCTCAACATCATGATCGGGCTCGTGATGTCGGTGAAGTACAATCCCGTCCGCGGCTGGCCGCACCGGCGCATCAACACGTTCAAGATCCACAACTGGACGGCCTACATCGCGCTGACGATCGCATCGATCCACCCGCTGATCATCCTCTTCTCGTCCACGGCGAAATTCAACTTTCTCGACATTCTGTACCCAGTGAACGCGCCAAAGCAGCCGTGGATCAATGTTCTGGGGGCGCTCTCGCTCTATTCCCTCGTTTTTGTAGTGCTCACTTCCTACTTCAGGCGCGAGCTCGGACGAAAGACGTGGAAGACGCTGCACTTCACGGCGTATGCGACTGCGGCGCTCTTCTACGTCCACGGGATTCTCACCGACCCGACGCTCAAGGACGCGCCGATCGACTTCTTCGACGGCGAGAAGGTCTACGTCGAGCTATGCATGCTGCTCGTGATCGTGGCGATCGGATTCAGAGTGCGCTGGCAGCTCGGACAGCCGCCTCCGCGCGTGCATCGGCCCAAGGCCGCGGCCGCTAGAAAATCTTGACGTTGATGTAACGCTTCGGATTCTTCTTGATGTCCGCCAACAGCGAATCCATCCGCTGCAGCAATCCGCGCACGTCGTTGTACGCGCCGGGATCGTTGATCAGCTTCGCCGCGCTGCCGGGTCCGCTGTCGACCTTGGCCAGAATTGCGTCGAGCTTTCCGGATGTCGCCTTGAGGTCCGCGCTCATCGCCGCCATGTTCGCGCTCGCCGTGCGCAAGTTGCTGATCGTCGAATCCACTTTGACCGGATCGATCGCTCCCGTCGCTCGCCGCAGCGACGTCATCGTCGCGCTCAATTGCCGGGACTGTTCGGCAGCGATCGACGCAAAGTCGTTCACCAGGCGATTCGTCGCACCGATCGTGTTGCGCAGATCGCGGATTCCTCCCGACGCCACCATCTCGTGCTCCAACGCCGATGTCACCGCGTTCACCGATCGCATTACCGAATCGGCCTTGCTCGTCAGCTCCCCGATCCCGGGAGTGGAAGGGCCGATCGGAACCGTGTCACCCGCTTTGAAAGAACGGGCGTCGGGCCGCGAAGGAGTCACCGCGATTGCCATGTCGCCGAAGATCCCGTTCGGCACGACGGCGGCCGTGCTCGTGACGGGCACTTTGTACGCTTTCTGGATGCGAAGCGTCGTGACGAGGATGCCATCCTGGTGCAGATCGACCTCGTCCACGTATCCGACGTTCACGCCCACGAGCAGTACCGGCTGGCCCTGCTTGAGTCCCGCGCCCCACGGGAATTTCGCATATAGGGGATAACCCTTCGACAATCCTCCGCGCGCCAGCCAGAGTGAGCCGAGCACTGTCACTATGACGGCGACCGCGATCACCAGGCCAACCAGCACTTCGTCTCTTGTCTTCTTCATGCCTGGAGGTAAGGGGCGAGCAGGAGCGCGGTGAGCGCATCCAGCACGAGAATGGCGACCGACGTCACGACTACTGCCTGCGCGGTGCTCCGACCGACGCCCTCGGCGCCGACGTTCGCGGTGTAGCCTTCGTAGGAGCAGAAGAAGGCTATCGCGCCCCCGAATATAGTCGCCTTGATGATGCTGTACACTATCTGGAACGGAGTGAACGACAGCCGCAGGCCTTCGGCGAAAGCGGCCGAGGTGACGTCAGTCGCGGTGACGGCTGTGAACATCGCTGTCCCGATCCCCACGGCGTCCGCGAGAATCGTGAGCACCGGCAGCATGATGAGCGCCGCGATGAGGCGTGGTACTACCAGGTATGCGATCGGATCGTACGCCAGTGTCTCCAGCGCATCGATCTGCTCGGTCACGCGCATTGTTCCCACCTCGGCCGTGATGCGCGCTCCAACGCGCCCCGTCAGCACCAGGCCCGTCAGGAGCGGACCGAGCTCGAGAACTATCGACTGGCGCGAGATCAGCCCTACGACCGAGAGCTGCACCCCTCCGAACAGCTGATACCTCGTCTGAAACGCAGTGACCGCGCCGATGAACGCCGCCACGATCGCAGCCAGCGGCACCGAATCGACGCCGATGTTCCGCATCTGTCGGATCGTCTCCCGCCCGTAGGTTGCCGGATCCCTGAAGGCGATGCCGATGTCACGCAGGAAGTAACCCCACTTCCCAACCTTGCGAAAAGGGCGGAGTGGATCCCGGATCAAGTTCTGACGCGTGCGAAGAGGAAGGCTCCCACCACGCCGAATATGATGCTTGGCAGCCACGCTGCCAGGTCCGCGGGTATTATTCCCTTGCTGCCGATGCCTTTCGTGAGCTGGATCAGCATCAGAAAGATCACGGTCGTTGCCAGACTAAGTCCGATTCCATACGCCGCGCCGCCGCGCTGCGTGCTCGTCGCCAGCGGCGCGCCGAACAGCAGGATCACGATGCACGTAACGGGGATCGCGATCTTGAGCATCCTCTCCACCCGCAGCTCGTTAACCTCCGCTCCCGACCTCTCCATCGACGTGATGAAGCGTCCGAGCTCCCGAAAGCCCATGTCTGCCGGCGCCTTCTGCGCTAGCGTCAGCTGCTTCGGTGGCTCGGTGAAGTGACGGTCGATCAATGAGTCGAAGCTGAAGGTCATGTTGTGCAGCGTGTCGGGGATCACGTGCATGGCCCCCTTCTGGAGCACCCAGCCCTTCGACGGCCTGTATTGCGCCATGCTGGCCGTGACGACATACGAGGGATACGCGGGGCCATTGCCCTTCCGCTCGATCACCATCCCTTCGATCGATGGCGCGAGCAGATGCAGTGCGCCGATCTTGTAGATCCGCCCGCCGTCGGCGGCGTACGCGAAGTTGTAGCGATCGTTGCCGACGTTCACACGATTTGCATCCAGAATTTCCAGTCGCTTCTTGTTGGTGATCGGAGCTAGCTCGCCGAGTATGAGACCGAGGATGGTCGCGATGACGGCGCCCACGAAAATCGGAGCGATGAAGCGGTAGAAGCTGATCCCGGACGCCTTTGCCGCGGTGATCTCCGAATGGCGGGTGAGCGACCCGATCGCGAACACAGTCGCGAACAGCACCGCCGCTGGCAACACCATGAACATCGAGTCGGGAAGCCAGTACAGATAGCTGAGCGCAATGCGACCCCACGACAGTTGCTGGGCAAGGTACTTGTCGAGGTTGTCCGTGAGATCGATGATGTTGACGAGGATCGGAAATCCGAGCGCCGTCGTGACGAAGATCTTCCAGAACTCGACGAATACGTATCGGTCGAGCGCCCGCACCATTCTCTTCAAGCTGCGACTCTGTCGCGCCGAACTCTGCGATCCTTCCACCCGATCTTCGACCGGATCGATCCCCTGATCGCCCCGATCATGTCCTTCATATCGCCGCCGCGCGCGGTCGAGCCTTCATGTCCCATCTTGGTCAGCATCCAGAGGGCTATCAGGGCAAAGATGACATTTGCCATCCACATCGACACCACAGCCGGCATCAATCCGCGCTTGGCGATCGACTCGCCGGCGATCAGGCACACGTAGTAAAGCGCGAACACGAAAAGGCTGACCCCAATCGTGAGCCCGACGCCGCCGCGCGGGAATCTCAGCGCGATCGGTGCGCCGAGGAGGACGAACACGAAGCAGGCAACGGCGAGCGCGAATTTCTTGTGGATCTCGACTCCGTACGAATTCATGAGCTGCGCGTCGTCCTGAAGTCGAATCCTCAACCCATCGATCTGGACGAGATCGGACGAGCTGACCGTCTGTCCCTGAGTGGCACCCTTGTTCGCATCGGGGGTCAGCGATGCCGGTCTCAATCTGCCCGCCGCTGGAAGGGAACTCGCCCCCGTTGACGACGTGCCCTGCAAAGTCGATGATGCGCTCTGCTTGACTATCACTCTCGGCGTCGTCGATACCCCCTGCGCCTTTGCCTGCTTCGGGGCGAGCAGCGCCATTCCGTTGCAGTACAACCTGCCGAGCCCGATGTCCCAGGGAACGCCGGTGTTCGCGTTGAGCACATCTTTGCTCAGCTTCGCCTTGGCCTTCTTGAGCGCGGCTAGCTTTGTCTCGAAATCCTTGAGGGCTGCTTCGTGATCGCGGTGCGCCTTGTCCTGCGCCTGCTGCATCTCACACACGGTCATCTCGCGATCGCTCTTGTAGGCGTCGGCAGTCGTCTTCTGAAACTGGTTTCCCACGCCGCGGACTCGAATCTGATCGACGTTGAAGTACAACCGCTGCAGCTCGTCCGGATTTGCGGTGGGAACATCCTGCATGTTGCCGTTGTAGAGCGTAAGCTCGAGGTCGGTCAACCCCTTGCTCATCCTCATGTTGCCGCTGTCCGCGAAGATCGTGCGGCGGCGCGTTGGATCGGCCATGTCGTAGATCGTCACCTCGCGCATCATGTTCGACGCCTCGTCCAGATGTCCCGCGCGAAGGTAGAACTTTCCGGGACTGACCTCGTTGATCACCTGCTCGCGCAGTCCGAACGTCGGCTTCTTCTGCGCGATGTCACGCTGCAGGACTGCCAGCCGATGATTGGATCTGGGGAGGACTTGATCGTTGAACCCGATCATCACGACCGTCACGCCGAGCGCCGCCCACAGCACCGGCTTGAGCACGCTCACCAGGCTCACCCCGCTGGCCTTGAGTGCGGTTATCTCGTTTTCGGCCGCCAGGCGGCTGAACGCGTACAGAGTCGCGACGAGAACAGCCATCGGGAGCGTCAGCGCTACGGTGAGCGGCACGGACAGCCCGAAGAACTCCGCGATCACGACCGTCGGCAGCCCCTTGCCGACCAGCTCCCCGAAATGCTTTCCGATGTACTGCAACAGCAGGATCGAAGTCAGCGCTGTCATGGCGAAAGTCAGCGGACCCACGTGTTCCTTTAGAACGTAGCGGTGCAGTATCTTCACGGTGTGAAATATACCCTGCGCTCATGGGTAAGCGACACGCAGACAACGAGTTCCGCGCGTTCGATCGAGCGCGGAACTCGCCGCGCCGCGCTCGCGTTCATCGCGCTTGCGCTGCTTTGCGCGGCCGGCGGAACCGCGCGCGCGCAGGATCCGCTGGACACGACGCGGAAAATCACTCCAGCACCCCCGGTGACTCCGCCGACCGGCACGCCGGGAACCCCCGCTCTCCGGCTCCGGCTCGGACGCGACACACTCCCGCTGGTTCTTCCGTCCGTTCTCTCGCGCGGCGACCGAGAGTCGTTCCGTCAGGCCCAGGCGCAGATCGACGCCGCGCGCGCGACGGCGTTCCAGCAGAACATGCGCACGATTCTCCAGGCGGTGTGGGGCCAGGTCGCGACCAGCAACTTCGCCACCTCAGGGCCCGCGCCGACGTATCCGGGCGATCTGCCGCCAAAGCCGAAGCCCACCGTAACTCCGAAGCGCGTGCCGATCCTCGGAGAATACGCCGATCTCGGACTTCAGATCGACGGACGTCTCGAGTTCCGCGGCGAAAAAAATGAGAGCGCTCTCTGCTCGTCGACTTTCCTCTTCGATCCAGTGGCGAACTGTCGTAGCGCCTACGAGCCGCTGGTGGATTTTCAGTTCGCCGCCAAATCCGGCGGCATCGTCGCCGACAGGGTGCACGTCAATCTCGATTACGACACCCAACGCGAGTTCGACGCTTCGAACAACATCTCGATCTACTACGAGGGAAAGCCCAGTGAGTTTGTGCAGAGACTCGAAATCGGCAACGTGACATTCCAGCCGCCTGCCTCCCGCTACATCACGGCGGGAATCGCGAGCGGCAACTACGGAATCCAGGCGGTTACCAAGATCGGCTCGATGCGGCTGAAGACGATTTTCGCGCAGCAGAAGGGAAATATCGTCCGCGACCGCGTGTTCACCATCGGCGACCGGACGCTCCAGGCAATCGACCGAAAGATCGAGGACTACCAGTTCGAGCCGCGCCGCTTCTTTTTTACGCTCGATCCGCGGGTGTTCGGCGGTGCCTACCCGAACGTCGATATTCTCGATACAAAAAAAATGGCGATGCTCTCGGCCTCCATTCCGGATACGCTCAGGCCGACCAAGATTTTTCTCTACCGTCTGTTGATCGGCGGGCAGCCGCCAAATCCCGCCGGGCCGCAGTTTCGCCTGATCGGCGACGCGCGGTCACGGCGCGGACAGGTGTACGAATACCTGCGCGAAGGCGTGGACTACTACGCCGATCCATCCCTCCTCTGGATCGCGCTGGTGCGTCCGCTCGCTCTCAACAACGAGCGGCTCGTCGTCGCGTACCGCGTTCGCATCAACGGCCGGGACACCACTTACACGGCGACGGGCGGAACGCCCGACCTCGCGTTCAACCCTGGGCGAGACCAGTTCGCGAATCTCATCTGGGATCCGAACGTGCAGCCGGGCGATCCTGCGTTCGATCGCGAGATCCGAAGCATCTACCGCCTTGGCGGTCCGGATCTGCGGCGGCAGAGCGTGACGCTCAAGATCGTCACCGGAAGTGCCGAGGATCAGGAGAAGCCCGTCGCCGGTAACTCCGACACCTACCTCAAGCTGTTCGGCCTCGCGCAGTCGACCAACAGCTCGAGCTTCGATCTCGAGAATCGAATCTGGCCGCGCCCGAGCGACCCGAATTTCGAGCTGAGTCTCGGCTCGCCGGGCGCGCACACGATCCGTGATCAGTTCCTCATCTTCCCGTCGGCCAAACCTTTCGCGTCGAGTGGCCTGGCGGTTGGCGGCAATCCAACCAACGACACCATCTACACCACACCGCCCGAGTACGCGCGCTCGTCACAGCGGCCCGTGGCAACCTATCACATTCGGATGCGCGCGCAGTCGGAGGGGGGAGGGGATGGCGGCGCGTTGATGCTTGGAACCGTGCAGATCAGGCCGAATTCGGAGCGCCTGCTCGTCGATGGCATTCCACTCACGCGCGGCACCGACTACTCCGTGGACTACGATCTCGGCCGAGTCTCATTCAATCGGCCCGACACGCTTTTTCCGCGGCCCCGTCAGGTCACTGTACAGTACGAGGAGAATCCCGTCTTTGAGGAGACTCCCACCTCGATATTCGGCGCGACCGCCGAGCTCCCACTGACGAATGGCCAGATCAACTTCACCGCGATCTCCCAGAGCCAGCACACGAATTTCACGCGCCCGCCACTCGGGTTCGAGCCAGCCGCTTCGCTCGTCGCCGGTGTGAGCGCGCTCTTCAACTTCGATGCGGATCCGTTGACCCAGCTCGTGTCCAAATTGCCCTTCGGACCAACGACGGTTCCTTCGCACATCGCCTTCTCCGCCGAAATCGCCGCGAGTCGCCCCGAAACGAGCGCATCGCAGCAGGCGTATCTGGAATCGTTCGAAGGCGAAGGCGGTCTCCCGATCTCGCTCTCCGACCCGCAATGGTATTTCAGCAGCCAACCAGCTCTGGGGACGACAATTCCCGCGCGTTTCGGCCCGAC
>DHJM01000026.1:7490-12271 GCA_002404335.1 Gemmatimonadales bacterium UBA4720 | reverse complement strand
GCGGACGGACGCGGGATTCAGTACCGCATCGATCAGATCGATAAAGAGGTGGCACAGAGCGGCACCGGCATCTCCGGTCCGGAGCCGCTGCTCTGGCTCACGCTCTATCCGCTCTCCATCGGCGGACAGGTGAACAACCTCACGAAAACGTTTCGCTGGGCGGTCCCGAACGCGCCCACCGGGCGCCGGTGGCGCTCCGTCCGCACCGTCCTCAATCCGAGCGGCGCCGACATTTCGCGCGCGGAGAACCTGGAGTTCTGGGCCCAGATTCCGGTGGGCAGCACGCGATCGAAGAACCCAACGCTCGTCTTCGATTTCGGAGACATCTCGGAAAACTCGGTTTCGTTCGGTCCCGACACGCTCATTATTCGCCCCGGCACGGTGGTCGGTTCGCTGGACACGACTTATCGCGGCAAGCGAATTCAGGGGCTCGACACACTCAACAGCGAGCGCGATCCGTTTTCGCGCGCCTTCAACGTCGCGAGCAACGACAACGGGCTTCCCGGCGATGTCATGGACACGTTGATCGTCGAGTACGACACGATACCGGGCGTGGCGCCGACCTTCGTGACGCTGCGGTTCGCCCCCACGTGCCGCGGTGGATACGGGCTTCGGCAGATTCTCGGCGACTCGCAGACGAACTGCACTGTCCACAACAATCGCCTCGACGAAGAAGACATCGACGCCGACAACGTTCTCAACCTGACCACCGCCGAGCGCGATCAGGAGCAATGGCAGCGCTACGTCGTCAATCTTGCCGACGCTTCGAAAGTCACGCGCGATGGTGTATGCAGCCAGCCGCCTCTGCTCGCTGGCCAGCCGAGACTTCCACACGACGACGTGTGCTGGGAGTTCTTTCGCATTCCTTTCCGCACCCCTGACGACTCCCTCGGCCATCCCTTGCTGCGACGCGCCCGGGCGCTCCGCATCACGATGATCTCCGGCGACGGAGTGGCCGACGACGAGTTCGCCACGATTCCGCTGGCGCGACTGCGCCTCACTGGCGCACCCTGGCTCAAGGTCAGCGACAGAACGCTGCACGGAATTGCGGGAACCCAGACGTCCACCGGGTCTGTTCAATCCGGAGTCGTCGGCACGCAGGACAAGGGGCTGCGCGGCGCCATCGACTACGTATCGCCTCCTGGCATCACCGACGCGCCGACGAGCAAGACCGTCGCTTTCCAGCCCGGCCGCGTCCAGATCAACGAGAGATCCCTGCGGCTTTCCGCGACCGATCTCGGCGTCCTCGACCGCGCGGAGTCGTACTTCCGCTTCCCGGAAGGCGAAAAAAACTTCATGAGCTACAAGGAGCTCCGCGTCTGGGCGCGCGGCGTGAGCAGCGGCTGGGGCCAGGACGGAGAGCTTCAGTTCTATATCAAGATCGGCCGCGACGACAACAACTTCTACATGTATCGCACCCCGATCAATTCGGGAACGACAAAGGCCGCATGGCTGCCCGAGATAAGCGTGAACTTCGCGAGATTGTTCGCGCTGAGGGCGCAGATTCAGAACGCGTATCTACAGGGACTGCGTCGCAACACCTGCGCTGGTCTCGACTCTGTTCTGATCGCGAACACACCCCTTCCAATCGGAGCAACCCCCAACTCGCTCTACGCCGCGTGCGACAGTGGATACATCGCGTACACGCTGGATCCGGGGGTGACCCCTCCCAACCTTGCCGCCGTTCAGGAACTAGCCGTAGGAATGCTCCGGCTTCCCGTTCCTCCTGGCGCAAATCCGATCCTTCCCGGCGACACGCTGGAAGTCTGGGTCGATGACATCAGGCTGGCGGGAGTCGTCAACGCGACCGGTTTCGCCGGGCAGACCGGATTGACGATCGTCGCGAGCGACTTCGCCGACATTCGCATCAACGCCAGCAGGCGCGATCCGAATTTCAGGCAGTTGGCCGAACAGCCGAGCTATCTCACCGACAACAGCCTGGACGTCAGCTCTGCCTTCCACCTGGAGAAACTGTTGCCGGCGTCCCTCGGCTTGTCCATCCCTTTCACCTTCAACTACACATCGGCCTCAGTCGACCCGTTGTTTGTCACGCAGTCCGACATCCAGGCCGACGCGATCGACGGACTGCGCACTCCTCGCTCGGCGGCGACATCGATGACCCTGAGCGTGCGGCGTACGAAGCAATCGACTGGCTCGGCGTGGTCGCCCATTCTCAACAACCTGGCGCTCAACTCATCGTACACGACAGGCGTTTCGCGCAGCGAATACGAGGACGGAAAGGCGAAGAGCCTGGTGGTGGGAGTCGATTTCAACCTGTTGCGCGCGCTGCTTCCCGACATTGCGCGATGGTCTCCGACCGAGCTGCATCTCACCAGCACCTACACCAATGGACACGACGATCGCGTCTCCTTCCTGAAACCGGCGTTCGCGCTCGACGACACCACGCGCCCCGTCAAAGGAAGGACCCGCACCTGGAGCAATGGCAGCAGCCTCGTGTTCCGTCCCTTCAAGGCGGCGTCGGTTCGCTGGGACATCACGTCGGTGCGCGATCTGCGCGGATACGGAACGGACTCACCCCTCGGACTCATCGCCGCCAGCGATCGCGATCGAGTGCTTGGCACCGACACCGGACTCGAGCGCGAACGCGCGATGCAGGCCGGAATAAACATCTCTCCACCCATCACGGCGTGGTTTCGGCCGAGGCTGGACTTTGGCACTTCGTACAACATGTTGCGGGACCCGAACACCCTTAGCTTCGCGCAACAGGGCGACACAACCGGCGCGTTCCGCATTCCCCGGCGCCTCGGCAACTCGCAGACGACATCCGCCGGCCTGACGCTGGATCTCCCGCGCGCAGTCAAGCTTCACACCGACAGCAACAGCTTCCTTCGCGGATTCCTCGGCGGCCTCCAGCCGGTGGACATCAACTTTAATCGCAGCGTTCTCTCGGTTTACGATGGGAGCGGGGCGGCGGCGCCTCTCGCCTATCAGTTTGGGCTCGGCGGCATCAACACTTTCCGGGAGCTCGGCGGCCAGCTGGCGACAAGTGTCGGATTGGTAACCCAGATCTCCGTCAACCAATCGCTGAACCTTCCGTTCGGCGCGAGCCTCGCCAGCAGATACCAGCGTATCAACACCAGAAACTGGACGCGCAGGATCGACCAGGGGCAGGATATCGTCGACGGAACGCAGATCGCGTTTCCGGATGTTTCGCTTCGCTGGACCGGAAGGCCGATTGGGCTCCAGTCCGTCATCTCCAGCTTGGGAGCAAACGCGCGTGTCATGGAGACGCGACAATTCAACGGCACCCAGCCGTTGCTTGACGAGGTGATCGACGACAGAGGCCAGCTGCGCGTTCGAACCTTTCCCCTGAGCGGCTCGATCGTATTCGCCGGAGCCCGACCCCTCGCGAGCACTGTGGGGTATTCATTTTCCAAGCGGCTGGATGCAAAGCCGGGGTTGAGCAGCAACGGCGACAACTCCGACTTCAGTATCGATGTCTCAAAGCCGTGGGGGCTCCCCGCCGATTGGAACGCGCGGAGCGATCTGCGGACGCGCGTGAGCTACCAAAAGAGCCAGGGGCAGAATTTCGTTATCAATCCGCTCGCGGTCACGGGGGAGAGCCGGCTATCGGACAACGGACGGCGCGCTTTCAGCATGAGCGCGGATACCGATGTCGCCGAAAACATTTCGTCGAGCTTCGTGATCTCGCGCGTCGAGAGCTTCGACCGTAACCTTAACCGCCAGTTCACACAGACGGTGCTCAGTGCGGTGATGCACCTGCAGTTTTACGCCGGGGAATTCAAGTGAGATCAATGCTCGTCATTTTGTTGTTGTGCCTGGTGGTTGGTTGCAAGGGAGACGCAAACGGGGGAAGCGCCGCGCAAGGGACGTTGGCGGCGACTTCGACCGGGTTCAACGGGACCGCTGCCTACAACTACGCGAAGGCGCAGGTCGATTTCGGCCCGCGGGTGCCGGGGACCCCAGCCGCGAAGCAGGCCGGAGATTGGATTATCCGGCAGATGCGCGCTCGCGCGGACACCGTGATAGTCCAGAGCTTCACCTATACAACCGCCGACGGGAAAAAGCTTCCACTGCGCAACATCCTGGCGCGATTCCGGCCCGAATTGTCGGAGCGCGTTCTCTATCTCACGCACTGGGATTCGCGGCCGATATCCGAGTCCGCGGCAACCGAGGCTGAAAGGAAGATGCCCGTGCCGGGCGCGAATGACGGGGCCTCCGGCGTTGGCATGTTCATCGCCCTGGCGGATGTGTTGAAGAAAACGAAGCCTAATGTCGGCGTCGATCTGCTCTTCACCGATGGCGAGGACTACGGCAAGTTCGGGCCTCCTGAAGTGGATGTTCTGATCGGCGCGAAATACTTCGCGACACACCTCCCGTCGCCCGGCTACAAGCCGCTTTACGGCGTTCTCTGGGACATGATTGGCGACAAGGATCTCCGCATCCCGTATGAGATGCTCTCTTTTCAACAGGCTCCTGAAGTCGTTTCGCGGGTCTGGCAGACTGCCGCGGATCTCGGACACGGGGACGTCTTCGTCCAGGAGAGCGGCGGCGACGTAACGGACGACCATATTCCGCTGCTCAACGTCGGGCTCCGTGTGATCGACGTCATAGACCTCACGTATCCGCCGCACCACACCCCGCAGGACACGATGGACAAGATTTCCGCCAAGTCGCTCGCGATTGTCGGAGACGTCGCCACCGCGCTGGTAACGCGCAGGTAGAAGATGAAAGGGAAGCTCACGGTCCTCATGATCACGGCATTCGTGGACATGCTGGGCCTGGCGATGGTCATCCCT
>DHJM01000026.1:6269-7370 GCA_002404335.1 Gemmatimonadales bacterium UBA4720 | reverse complement strand
GGAACGATCGGCGTCGTGCAGGCCTACGTCGCTGACGCCAGCGATCCCAGGGATCGCGCCAAGAGCCTTGGATGGCTCTCAGCCGCCACCAGCTTCGGCGCCGTCGTAGGCCCAGCGATCGGCTCCGCGCTCATTCACTGGGGCCGTCACGCGCCTGGAATAGCGTCCGCGATCTTCTGCGTTCTCGTCAGCGTCTTCGCCGCGATCTATTTGCGCGAGTCGCGCGAAGAGGCAGCCCAGACTGGCGAGCATGGAGTCGTTCACGAGACCAGCGCCGGCGCCGTGTGGAACGTGATCGCTCGCCCAAAGGAGCCCGCGCCGCGACTGATCTGGATCTACGCCATTGCGATCGGCGCTTTCTATGGCACGGCACCGACGCTACCTCTGCTTCTCGCCAACCGCCTTCCCATCACCGAGTCCAACGTCGGCTACTTCGTTATGTACCTCGGCGGAATGGGTGTCATTGTTCGCGCCGGAATCCTCGGACGCATGATCGAGTGGCTGGGAGAAGCGCGACTCACCCGGCTCGGACTCGTGTTGCTTGCCCTTGGATTGGCCGCCGTTGCAGCGGTACATTCTTATCTAACGCTGCTGATTTCCCTGACCCTCATGCCCCTCGGCACGGCGTTCGTCTTTCCGTGCGTAACTGCCATGCTCTCCAGAGTCGTTCCCACGCGGCACCGGGGATTGTACATGGGGGTCCAGCACACCTTTGGCGGTGTCTCGCGCGTCATTTTCCCGCTCGCTGCTGGCGTCGCGATGGATCATCTGGGACTCGGCGTTCCGTTCGTGCTGGCGGGGGTTCTTGTGCTCGCAACCCTGCTCCTTACGACTTCGATGGAAGAGTACGCTCCGAGCCGCGCCCCTTTGGTAACGTAGCCGGAACTGCTGTCGCTAGGGTCGAGTCATGCCGACCCCTGCCGAGCGCAAGGCGCTCCTCTTTTTCTCGATTGTTCTGGTACTCGGGGCTTCAAACCGCGCCTTTCGGACCCTCCGTAGCCATTCCCCGGTCGATTCCGGAGCACGTTCGGCCCTTGAAGCACAGATAAAAGCGGCGGATTCCGCTCGGCGCTCCGGCCTCCGAAAGCCGAAGCGGGAACC
>DHJM01000026.1:5922-6111 GCA_002404335.1 Gemmatimonadales bacterium UBA4720 | reverse complement strand
GCGCATCGTTGCTGACCGAGACTCCTTCGGTCCATTCGGCTCCATGGAGGGATTGAAACGAGTAAAAGGCATCGGCCCATCTATGGTAGGAAAACTCGACTCCATAGTAACCTTCTCGCTTGTCCCGCGTCCTTCCAACAGTGTGATATCCAGGCCATCCGAACTGCCAAAAGCACGCAGGAAGCCTCA
>DHJM01000026.1:5369-5677 GCA_002404335.1 Gemmatimonadales bacterium UBA4720 | reverse complement strand
CAGCACAAGATGCCCGCCGTCGACCTGGCGAAGTTCCAGGTGGATGCGCGCATCGCGAAGCTCATTCCGGGCGAGCTCGCGCTCAAGCACAACGTCCTTCCCCTCAAGCGTGACGGTCGCACCCTGACGGTCGCGATGTCCGATCCGAGCGCGATGGCGGTGCTCGACGACATCAAGTTCATCACACGCCTCGACATCTTCCCGGTCATCGCTGGCGAGTTCACTCTGCGCAACGCGATCGAGAAGTTCTACGCCTCGGGTGAAGCGCAGATGGAGAACCTCCTCGCGGACATCGCCGAGGACGACAT
>DHJM01000026.1:1507-5211 GCA_002404335.1 Gemmatimonadales bacterium UBA4720 | reverse complement strand
GTCGTAAAGCTCATCAACGCCATCATGACCGACGCGCTAAAGAGAGGCGCTTCGGATATTCACTTCGAGTGCTTCGAGAAGGAGCTCCGTGTGCGCTACCGCATCGACGGAGCCTTGCAGGAGATCATGAAGCCGCCCATCAAGATGCGGCCGGCTCTCATCTCCCGCTTCAAGATCATGGCGAGCTTGAACATCGCTGAGCGCCGGGTGCCGCAAGATGGGCGTATCAAGCTGAAGATCGGAAGCAAGGTCATCGATTTCCGTGTCTCCACCCTCCCGACATTGTTCGGCGAGAAAGTGGTGCTCCGTATTCTCGACAAGGGCAACCTGACGCTCGACCTCGGGACATTCGGCATCGAGCCCCGTGCCGAGCGCGAGCTGATGGAGGCGATCTCCAATCCGTACGGAATGGTGCTCGTAACCGGGCCAACGGGTTCCGGCAAAACGACGACGCTTTACTCGGCTCTCTCGAAGATCAACAACATCGACGTCAACATCATGACGGCAGAGGACCCGGTCGAGTACAACCTGTTTGGAATCAATCAGGTGCTCGTCCGCACCGACATCGGCATGACCTTCGCCGCGGCGCTCAAGGCGTTCCTTCGTCAGGATCCCAACATCATCATGTTGGGAGAAATTCGAGATCTGGAGACCGGCGGCATCGCCATCAAAGCCGCGCTAACGGGTCACCTCGTCCTCTCGACCTTGCACACGAACTCGGCTCCGGAGACTGTCACGCGTCTCATGGACATGGGCATCGAGCCCTTCAATGTGGCTTCCGCATTGAACCTGATTCTTGCCCAGCGACTCGTCCGTCGTGTCTGCTCCAAGTGCGCCGAGGCCTACAAGATGGACAAGGCCGAGATCGCGGGCGCCAAAATCGGCGGCGGAATCACGATGCGCGATATGCACTTCACCGACATGGCCCTTGCCGACGCGAAAGGCCGCGCCACCGAGGCTGCCAAGCCATTCATGGACCAGATCACGCTCGACACCAAGATGGAAGACCTTCCGGTTTTCCGAGGGAAGGGATGCGAACAGTGCGATGGCACTGGTCTCAAGGGACGCCAAGGTCTTTACGAAGTGATGAGCATGACGCCCAACCTCCGAAAGCTGATTATGCAGAGCGCGGGCGCCGCAGAAATTCAGAAAGCGGCCATCGAAGAGGGAATGCTCACGCTCCGCATGGATGGCTGGTTGAAAGTTCTCAAGGGGATCTGCCCCCTGGAGCAGGTTGTCCGCGAAACCGCAGCGTGATCCTCAATACCCGAATCGATAACCGATGACCTTACCGTTCATTGATACGTCTTCCCCATCCGGACCGGCGAGGCCAAGCGGAGTCAATCTCCGCTCCCTCCTCGAGGAGATGGTCTCCCGCAATGCCTCCGACCTGCACATCGTGGCGGGTGAGCGGCCCAAGCTTCGCGTCGACGGCGACATAACGAACTCGTCTGCTGAACAGGAGCTGGCGCCGAAGGACACGCTGCAGCTGGCCTATTCGGTCCTGACCGAAACGCAAAAAAAGCGGTTCGAGCTGGAGGACGAGCTCGACTTCTCGTTCGGAATCCAGGGTCTCGCTCGCTTCCGCGGTAACGTCTTCAAGCAGCGCGGCTGCGTGTCGATGGTCATCCGGCAGATTCCTTTCGCGATCAAGACCTTCGATCAGCTCGGACTCCCGGGTGCCATCGCCAAGATGGCCGAGAAGCCACGCGGACTCGTTCTCGTCACCGGCCCGACCGGCTCGGGTAAATCGACCACTCTCGCTGCGATGATCGACAAGGTCAACCGCGAGCGGAAAGGTCATATCATCACGGTCGAAGATCCGATCGAATTCATCCACAAGCACCAGCAGTGCATCATCAACCAGCGCGAGATCGGAAGCGACACCAAATCGTTCGCCAGCGCGCTCAAGTACGCGTTGCGTGAGGATCCGGACGTCATTCTGATCGGTGAATTGCGCGACCTGGAGACGATCGCCGCAGCGCTGACGATCGCCGAGACAGGTCACCTTGCCTTCGCGACGCTACACACCAACTCCGCGGCCGAATCGGTCAACCGCATCATCGACGTATTCCCGTCCCACCAGCAGTCACAGGTGCGAGCGCAGCTCGCCTTCGTGCTCGAGGGAATCGTCACCCAGACGCTCCTTCCCAAAGCGCAGGGAAAGGGACGCGTGATGGCCGCCGAGATTCTGGTGGTAACGCCGGCGATCCGCGCGCTCATTCGCGATGACAAGGTTCACCAGATCTACTCGTCCATGCAGGCCGGCAAGAAATTCGGCATGCAGACGCTGAACGACGCGCTGTACGCGCTCTACATGAACCGCGAGGTGGCGGCGGAAGAGTGCCTGCGCGTGAGCGGTGATCCGACCGAGTTCCAGAGAATGATTGGACAGCTGGATCCGTCCGATGATGGAAGCGGCAAGTCAGCCGCTGGCAAGCAGGCAGCCACACGTGGACCCGCCCCGGGCTCACCAATGAAACGTTAGGAGAGGATCATTATGGCTACGTTCACATATACGGCGAGAGCATTCAACGGCGATCTGCGCACCGCGACGATCGATGCGTCCTCTCGCGATGATGTCATTGCCCAGCTCAGAAAACAGAGGCTTAGCGTCGTCAAGATCGATCAGGATGCGACCAAGAAGATCGGCCGCGGATCCATCAAAACGCGCGACGTCGTCATTTTTACCCGTCAGTTCTCGACCATGATCAACTCAGGCCTGCCGCTCGTGCAGGCGTTGACGATTCTCGCCGAGCAGACGGACAACAAGGCATTGTCGGAAGTCACCAGGAAAGTGGTGTTCGACGTTGAGTCCGGTAATACCGTTGCCGACGCGCTCTCCAAGCACCCGAGAGCGTTCACCAACCTGTACGTCAACATGGTCGCCGCGGGTGAAGCCGGAGGTATTCTCGACACGATTCTGCTCCGCCTCGCGACATTCCTTGAAAAGAATGACGCGCTGGTCAGAAAGGTGAAGGGCGCGATGATTTACCCGGCGGTCATCATGAGCGTCGCGGCCATCGCCGTCGTCGTCCTCCTGATCTTCGTCATCCCAGTGTTCGCGGGCATGTTCGCATCGGCTGGCCAGGCGCTGCCATTGCCGACCCGAATCGTCATCGGTGCCTCTGGCTTCCTCAGAAGGTATTGGTGGATTATGGGCGCCGCGATCATCATCGGCGGATACATGTTCAAGAAGTACTATGCTACGCCGTCCGGAAAGCTCGTGATCGACCGCTTGATGCTGCGCATGCCCGTTCTCGGTGACGTGCTGCGCAAGTCCGCGGTGTCACGCTTCACGCGCACCCTCGGTACGCTCATCAGCTCGGGCGTCAGCATTCTCGAAGGACTCGAAATCACGGCGAAGACGGCGGGCAACCGCGTCATTCAGGACGCCATCATGCAGTCCCGTTCCTCGATCGCCGGCGGTGACACCATCGCTCAGCCGCTCCAGAAGTCGAAGGTCTTCCCGCCCATGGTCATCTCGATGATCGCGGTCGGTGAGCAAACCGGTGGTCTGGACGAGATGTTGTCCAAGATTGCCGACTTCTACGACGAAGAAGTCGACGCGGCGGTTAGCAACCTTCTTTCATTGCTGGAACCGATCATGATCGTCTTCCTCGGCGTTGTTGTCGGAGGCATGGTCGTGGCCATGTACCTCCCGATCTTCGACATGGTCAACGCGGTTCAATAAGAATTCACGA
>DHJM01000026.1:852-1394 GCA_002404335.1 Gemmatimonadales bacterium UBA4720 | reverse complement strand
ATTTTTCACGCGGGAAGCCGAAGCAGTCCTACCACATTATCCCGACGGTCACCGGAATGAAGCTGAAGGTGCCGCCATTGCCACCACTGGCCGACACGCGATTGTACCGCGCCTCGACGAACGTTTCGAAACTCGAGCTCAATGGCAGTTTTACGCCGCCGCCGACGTTGAACCCGAAGTCGTTCTCCGAGGCGGCGTTGCCAAACGCGTCATTGGCGCCCACACGATACAGGCCTGCTCCGCCGATTATATATGGCGTGAATCCCGACGCCGGCAGCGCGAACACGGCGTTGGCCGTGAATGCGGCGATGTTGAGGTTGCCGCCGCCCACCTGGTTTCCGAATTCGTTGTAAGCGCCCTCTAGCCGCAGCCCAACGGGCGACGCCGCCGGATTGTAACCCACTGCCAGTGTGACGTTGTACCCGGTGTTCGTGACGCTGCCTAGATCGCCAGTTGGAAACGCGATACCAGCCGCGCCACCTATCTGAAATGGATTCGACGAGCTCTGCGCGCGCGCAGTCGGCGCCACCGCCGCGATGCCC
>DHJM01000026.1:0-782 GCA_002404335.1 Gemmatimonadales bacterium UBA4720 | reverse complement strand
GCGTTGGCACGCAGCTGCTGCGCCGACGAAGCGCCGGCGATCACCGACGCGACGACGCGATGCGCGAGCAGCCACGAAAACGCCAGCTCCAATATCGTGTGGCCGCGCGACTCGGCGAACTCGATGAGCACTTCCACCTTGTCGATGTTCTGATCGGTCAGAAGTTTCCGATAGCGCTCGTACTTCGCGACCCGCGTGTCATCAGGAATCGGCTGGCCCCTTCGATATTTCCCCGTGAGCAGCCCGCTCATGAGCGGAAAGAAAGGCAGAAGCGCCATCCCCTGTCGCTCGCATTCGTCGAGCACGCCTTCCTCCGGCTCCCGATGAAGAAGGCTGTACTCGTTCTGAACACTCACGAACCTCGCAGAGCCGGCGTGACGAGCCGCAGCGGCCTGCGCCTCCTTTATTTGCTGCGCCGAAAAGTTCGAGCAGCCGATCTCCCGCACCTTGCCCGCTTTTACAAGCTCGTCGAGCGCGCCCAGGGTTTCCGCGATCGGGACATCTGGGTCGGGGACGTGCTGCTGATAAAGATCGATGTAATTCGTGCCAAGTCGCTTGAGACTCGCCTCGAATGCCCGTTTCACATATTCGGGTCGCGCGCCGCGACCCTGTCCCGGCATGTCGTTCCCGAACTTGGTGGCGATGATCACATCAGAGCGGTGCCCGCCGCCAACAAGAAAGCGGCCGATCAGCTCCTCGCTCCTGCCGTTCGCGTACATGTCGGCGGTATCGAAGAAGTTGATCCCTTGCTCGAGCGCCGCTTTCATGACTTCCTCGGAATG
>DHJM01000036.1:10555-11029 GCA_002404335.1 Gemmatimonadales bacterium UBA4720 | reverse complement strand
ATGGCGAGCTCGGAGCGAATCTTCACGCTGCTCGACACGGTTCCGAGTGTTCCCGACAATGCCGCTCCCACGGAAATGGTGGAGAGGAGCAACGGAGTCGAGGTGGCGTTCGAGGATGTCTGGTTCGCCTACGACATTGCGCACCTGGCAAAACAGAAGAGAGGAGAGCCTGCGGAGAACATGCCGGTCGAGTGGGTGCTCAAGGGAGTGACCTTCACCGCGCGTCCGGGCGAGACGCTCGCCCTGGTCGGGCACACCGGCGCGGGGAAGACGACGATCGTCAATCTGCTCATGCGCTTCTACGACCCCCAGCGTGGGAGGATCACCATCAACGGGGTCGACATCCGAACCATGCCGCTGGCCGAGCTGCGGTCTCTGATCGGCTATGTTCAGCAGGACATCTTCCTGTTCGCGGGGGACATCGCGACCAACATCCGGCTCTCGAATCCGCTCAGCGACGAGGACGTGGTGAAG
>DHJM01000036.1:6960-10504 GCA_002404335.1 Gemmatimonadales bacterium UBA4720 | reverse complement strand
CTGGGCGAGCGGGGGGCATCGATCAGCGTCGGCGAGCGGCAGCTGCTCTCTTTTGCGCGGGCGATCGCCGCGAACGCGCCCTTGCTGCTTCTGGACGAAGCGACCAGCGCAGTCGACAGCGAGATCGAAGCCGAGATCCATGCCGCGCTCGGCGTGCTGGTGTCGGGACGAACGACGATCGCGGTGGCGCACCGCCTCAGCACGATCGCAAACGCGGACATGATTCTGGTTCTGCACCACGGCGAAGTAGCCGAGCGCGGGACGCACCGCGAGCTGCTGGAGAGGGGCGGCCTCTACAACACGCTCTGGAGGCTGCAGGCGGGAGACTCGGAGCCGCTGCTCAAGCGCGCGGGGTGATGCTTGCCGCTCATTTCGCGTGTTCGTAGTTTGAGGCCAGGAGGGTTCCCTCCATCAACCGAACCACCCACCCGTCCTTCCATTCCAATGAGCTCCCGCTAGTGCACCTTGCTGTTGCGGCTCGCACTGATGTCGGCCGGATTCGAAAGGGTAATGAAGACTCGCTTCACGCTTCGGCCAACGCTCACCGCGGACTATTCATAGTCGCGGACGGGATGGGTGGGCACGCGGCCGGCGAGGTCGCTAGCGAGATGGCGGTGGAGATGGTGAGCCACGACCTCTCGGACCTGAACGATCTGGAAGCGGCCGACTCGCACGGGCGGGTCACCGACGCCCTGCGCGATGCCAACCGCGCCGTCTACGAGCGGACCAGAACCGAGCGCGACAAGCTTGGCATGGGCAGCACGGTGTCGGCCCTGCTTCTCTCCGAGACGAGATTCATCGTCGGACACGTGGGCGACTCGCGCATCTACCTCGTGCGCGACGGCCAAATGCGCCAGCTCACCAAGGACCACTCGCTGGTGCAGGAACAGGTCGACGCGGGACTCCTCACGCCCGAGCAGGCAAGACGCCATCCGCAGAGCAATGTCATCACCCGTTGCATCGGCATGGCCGACGAGATCGAGCCGGATGTGTTTGACGGCGAGGTCAGAGTCGGCGATGCATTTCTTCTCGCGAGCGACGGGCTCACGGGGCTGGTCGAAGATAGGCGCATTCAGCAGCTACTCGTGTCGCGCGCCAAGCCGGAGCGGATCGTCGACGCCCTGATCCAGGAAGCAAACGTCAACGGGGGCAACGACAACATCACCGCGGTCGTCGTTCGCGTTCTTTCCGCGGAGTCGACCGGCACGGACCACCGCGATGTCACTCCGATTCCCCCTGCGCCCGCGCATGGGTGACGATCGCGACACTGTCGCGGGAATCGCGCAGCTGTACCTCGGCAACATTCTCTACGCGCTTGAGCTCGCCGCACTCGGTCTGGACGAGCAGAACAAGAGCGTCGACGCCGCGTTTTATCGCGGAATCGCGAAAAAGCTCGCGGAAGCCCGTGGCCGGGAGACGAAACGATCGTGAACAACCCAGCGGCCAGAAATACGCCGGCGCCCGAAACCGCGGGTATCTTGTCTCGTAGATAACTGGAATATCGGGAATCCACTTAAAATGGCGGTGATGTCGATGCTTCCTCAGATTTTCAACGGAACGCTGCGCGAGCACTATCTCCTCCTCTTTGGTATGGCCGGAGGCATTGCTGCGGTGGTTGGATTTGTCGCAGCGTGGGTTGGCGCTCATTTTGGCGCCAGACGGGCGGCCCGTCTGGGTGCGGAAGCAGCCTTGGCCGATAGCGGAGTGGGCGTCGAGCGCACCCTCGGTTCGCTCGTCCAGGCAGTGGATGCGATAGCGCTCGAAGTCGAACGGCTGTCCGAGGGTCAGCGCTTCACCGCGCGTCTCATGTCCGAGCGCCCTTCACTTGGCGTGCCCTCGAAACAGGAAAATCCTGCCCGAGTCATAACGCCGCACTGACCGATATTCCGGTGGTCCCGGGCACCGGGATGAAAAAAAAGACCGCCGTGACTGGATCCGGTCGCAAGCGGCAGGACCATTGCTCCACCGAGTTCTTCATTTCGCCAACACTCCACGTAGCGGTGTCGTATTTGCTAATTTAAGGGGTGAGGCCGCGCCTTCCGTGAGGAAGAGCCCGTCAGCGGCGTAAAAGCCTCACAAATCTCATCGCGCCGAAATCCGGAGAAGTAATGGGAACCGCGACACTTACGGCACCTGAGCAGGTTACGGACACCTTTCCGATCAACGGAACGGATTTCATAGAGTTCTACGTCGGTAACGCGAAACAGGCCGCACATTTCTACCGCAATGTCTTCGGGTACAAGATCCTCGGGTACCGCGGGCCGGAGACGGGAACGCGCGATCGCGCGAGCTACATTCTGGAGCAGGACAGAGTGCGGCTCGTGCTCACGACCGCCTTGCGGCCCGACAGCGAGATTGCGGCGCACGTGCACAAGCACGGCGATGGCGTAAAGGACATCGCGCTCTGGGTGGATGACGCCAGGAAGGCGTTTCGACTCGCCGTCGAACGGGGGGCAAAGCCGGCGTATGAGCCCAAGTCACTCGTCGACGAGCATGGCGAAGTTGTGCTTGCCGGCATTCACACGTACGGTGAGACAATCCATAGCCTCGTCGAGCGAAAGAATTACAAGGGACCGTTCATGCCGGGCTTCGTGCCGTTCGCCGGCAAGGGCGACTCGAAAGGAGTCGGTCTCAAGTACATCGACCACTGCGTCGGAAACGTCGAGCTCGGCGCGATGAACAAGTGGGTCAAGTATTACGCTGACGTACTTGGCTTCACCCAGCTCATCTCGTTCGACGACAAGGCGATCTCCACCGAATACTCGGCCCTCATGTCGAAGGTCGTCGCGAACGGCAACGGCCGCATCAAGTTCCCGCTCAACGAGCCCGCGAAGGGCAAGAAGAAGTCGCAGATCGACGAGTATCTCGAGTTCTATGAGGGGCCGGGATGCCAGCACATTGCGATTGCGACCGACAACATCATCGACACGGTCACGAAGTTGAGGGACAACGGGGTAGAGTTCCTGCGCGTTCCGGGCACTTACTACGATACGGTCACCGAGCGCGTCGGAAAGATTGACGAGGACCTGGCGCCCATTCGCGATCTGGGAATCCTGGTAGACCGCGACGAGGAGGGCTATCTCCTGCAGATCTTTTCCAAGCCGATGGAGGACCGCCCGACGCTCTTCTACGAGATAATCCAGAGGAAGGGCGCGAAGAGCTTCGGCGCCGGAAACTTCAAGGCGCTGTTCGAGGCGCTCGAGCGCGAACAGGATCTCCGCGGCAACCTGTAGACCATGCCGATCTATCACACACTCGGAAAGATTCCCCGCAAAAGGCACATTGCGTTCAAGAAACCCGGCGGCGGCATCTACGCCGAGGAGCTCGTCGGACACGAGGGGTTTACCGGAACGTCGGCGCTCATGTACCACATCCACCCGCCGACGACGGTGAAGTCGGTGCGTCGTGTGCGCGAGATAAAGTGGGAGGCGGATCCGGACCAGACGCTCCATCACCGGCATTTCCTCACCTCGCGCGCCAAAAAAGGCGGCAGTGCCACGCTCGACAGGATTCCCCTGCTGTTCAATCAGGACATCGCGATGCT
>DHJM01000036.1:450-6899 GCA_002404335.1 Gemmatimonadales bacterium UBA4720 | reverse complement strand
TGCCCTTTCACGAGGGCGATTACCTCGTCATCCATCGCGGCATCCTGCACCGGTATCGGTTCGATCTGAACGCCGAGCAGCAGCCGAAGCTCGTGATCTTCGAGAGCAGGGGACACGTGCGGTCGCCGAAGCGCTATCGCAATGAGTTCGGACAGCTGATAGAGGGCGCGCCGTACTCGGAGCGCGACATCCGGCGTCCAACCTTCGTCGAGGCGATCGACGAGATGGGGGACTTCCCGATTCTCGTGAAGCAGTACGACGGCATCAACGAGATCATGCTCGATCACCATCCGCTCGACGTCGTGGGCTGGGACGGATATTTCTATCCGTGGGCCTTCAACATCAACGACTTCGAGCCCATCGTCGGACGCGTCCACCAGCCACCGCCGGTGCACCAGACTTTTCAGGGAGACGGGTTCGTCGTCTGCTCATTCTGCCCGCGCCCGTACGATTTCCATCCGGAAGCGGTGCCCGCTCCGTACAATCACAGCAACGTGGATTCCGACGAAGTTCTCTACTATGCGTCGAGCGAATTTATGAGTCGGAAGGGAATCGAGTTTGGGAGCATCACGCATCACCCTGACGGGATACCCCACGGTCCGCATCCGGGACGCGCTGAGGCCAGCATCGGCGCCAAGTACACCGACGAGCTGGCGGTGATGATGGACAGCTTCCATCCGCTCAAGGTGGCGAAGCAGGCGCTGGCAATTGAGGACAAGGAATACCACAAGTCGTGGCTGCAGGGGCAGCACGCGCAATTCAATCCTCCCACGAGCTGAGAGACTGAACCCGAAATGAGCGAGGCGATGTGGACACCCTCGCCCGAGCGCGTCATCAAGGCGAACATGACCGAGTTCCTCCGGTACGTGGAGGAACGCGGCGGTCCGCCCGTCCCTGACTATTCGTCGGACTCGTACTGGCAGCTCCACGAATGGTCGGTCAACAACCCGGAGCGATTCTGGTCGTTGACGTGGAGATTCTGCGGGATCATCGGGCACCGCGGCACCGGCGGCGGCGCCGAGCGCGTGGGAATCGGACTCGACAAGATGGGTCCGCCCGATCCGGAGAAGGGACCGCGCTGGTTCCCGGACGCCAGTCTCAACTTCGCCGAGAATCTTCTCCGCTTCACGGATGATGTGCCGGCCCTTTCGTCGTGGAACGAGGAGGGCCATCAACGCACTATCAGCTATCGCGAGCTGCGCGAAGCCGTGGGCACGCTGGCGCTCGCACTCGACGCCGCCGGCATTCGGCCCGGCGACAGGGTGGCGGGCTGGCTGCCCAACATCCCGGAAGCCGTCATCGCCATGCTTGCCGCGACTTCACTCGGCGCGACGTGGTCTTCGTGCTCTCCGGATTTCGGCGCTCAGGGTGTGATGGACCGCTTTGGCCAGATCGAGCCGAAGGTTCTCTTCGCGGCGGACGGTTATCTCTACAACGGGAAGGAGATCGATCTTCTGCCGCGCCTGAGACAGATCGCGTTCCGGATTCCGACGCTCGAGCACGTCGTCGTCACTCCGTACAGAAAGCAGATGCCGGACCTGGACGGTGTGAGGAAGGGAACTCTCTGGTCGCGATTCATCGCGGCGCAGTACGCCGTCGCGGCCACCAAGAGCACGCCTCCCGAGGGGTACAGGACGACTCCGACAGAGGGGTTCCGTCGCACGCCGCCGGGTGGATACAGCAGGGCGGAGCTGGCAGGTGGGACGTCGAGGGTGACGCCTGCGTACGCCTCGAGGACGACGCCACCGCATGGAGTGAAGATGACTCCTGCTGCGCCCGCTCCGGTCGAACCGCCAGATACCAAGCTGCTCAACTTCGAGCGGTTTCCGTTCGATCATCCCGCCTACATCATGTACTCGTCCGGCACGACCGGATTGCCGAAGTGCATGGTGCACAGCGCCGGCGGAACGCTCCTTCAGCACCTGAAAGAGCTGATTCTCCACACCGACCTGAAGCGCGAAGACTGCATCTTCTACTACACGACCTGCGGCTGGATGATGTGGAACTGGCTCGTCAGCTCGCTGGCCGTGGGCGTGAAGGTCGTGCTCTACGACGGCGCTCCACTGGCGCCGACGCCGGGGCGGCTCTGGGACATGGTGGATCAGGAAGGGATCACCGTCTTCGGGACCAGCGCGAAATATCTGGCGCTGCTGGAGAAATCGGGCGCGGAGCCGCGCAAGACTCACGAGCTGTCGAAGCTGAAAACGATTTTATCGACGGGCAGCCCGCTGGCGGACCACAGCTTCGACTACGTCTACAAGAAGATAAAGGCGGATGTTCATCTCGCCAGCATAAGCGGGGGCAGCGACATCATCTCCTGCTTCGTGCTCGGCAACCCTATTCTGCCGGTTTATCGCGGCGAGATTCAGACGCCCGGTCTCGGGATGGCGGTCGATGTGCTGGACGAGCGCGGGCGCCCGGTTAGGCTCATTCCCGGGGAGCTTGTCTGTACGCGTCCCTTCCCGAGCATGCCGGTGGCGTTCTGGGACGACGCCGACGGCGCGAAATACCGCGCCGCCTACTTCGAGTATTTCCAGGACGTGTGGCGGCACGGCGACTGGGCCGAGATCACGCGCAATCGCGGGTACATCATCTACGGACGGAGCGACGCTACTCTCAACCCCGGGGGCGTGCGCATTGGAACGGCGGAGATCTACCGGCAAGTGGAGCAGCTACCGGAGGTAGTCGAGAGCGTGGCGGTGGGTCAGGAGATTGAAGGCGGATCGCCCGGCGATGTGCGCATTGTGTTGTTCGTGAAGCTGCAGCCGGGCCTGACCCTTGACCAGGCGTTGTGCGAGCGCATCACGAAGGGCTTGCGGGACAACACGACGCCGCTGCACGTGCCGAAAAAGATCATTCAGGTCGAGGACATCCCGCGCACGATCAGCGGAAAGATCAGCGAGCTGGCGGTGCGCGAGGTGATTCACGGGCGTCCGGTGAAGAACACGGAGGCGCTGGCGAATCCCCAGTCGCTGGCGTTGTATGAAAGGCTGCCGCAGCTGCGTGATTAGCAGCAGCGACTAGTCAGCGGCTTAGTGCTGGGCGACTACCGGTTCGCGCTTCGACGCGGCGGCAAGATCGCCGACCATGTCCTGCAGCTTCGGACCGCGGCCCGGTTCAGGAGCACCAAGCGTCAGAGCGGTGTGGTAGTGTGAAACGCCGTAGATGGAGCCAGACCTGCGCTCGACGGTGATTCCCCAGTTCTCGTCGCCGGTCTGATCATCAGCCGGGGCGACGTCGCCGCTCTGCGAAAGCGCGTGCGCTTCCACTTCGGAAAGGAATGGCTTCCATTCCGGATTCCCCTTCAGATTCGCTTCGCAGATCGAGCTGATCCAGCGGTCCTCACCGAAGTGCGAATCGCGCTTCGAGATCGGGCCGCAGTCATAGCCCCTGCGGACGAAGTTGTCGACGCGAACGTCGGCCGAGGCGGGATTCGACTCGTAGTACTGATCCCACCAGAGCATGAGGCGGCCGGTGACGTTGGCCCCCTTCTGTCGGATGATGACCAGATACTGCGGATTTCCAAAACCGGAGTACCAGATTCTCACCTCGCGCTCACCCTTGGGGAGCTGCGTCTTGGAGAGAGGAATGAGACCAGCCGTGGCAATGGCCGCATCCTTCGTCTCGAAGATTGCGTCCGAGGCGGGACCAGTATCATTGGCTGTGAAGGCTGTCTGCTGTGCGAGTGACGAGCTGGACACTGCGAGCAGGAGAGAGGCAACGAACGTGAGTCGGCTCATGCCAATAGGACGGTTCTGACGAGCCCAAGGTCACATTCCGCGACCTCATCCGCACGACGGCTGTAACCTGCTGTGGAACAAAGGGTTAGCCTGTGGGAAAGCCCCTTGTAAACCTGGGTTGTAGGCCGCCGACCCCTTACAGCGAGGTTAACCGTCTCCCGAAGACCTGGCAGAAGTAAAGGCCGCCGCCTTGGGCCCTCACAATGCCTATCCCTGTCTCCACGACATCGCCGTTGAGAATGTTGTGGCGATGCCCGCTGGAGCCCATCCAGCCCTGAACCACCGTTTCCGCATTCGGATAACCCTGCGCTACGTTCTCGGCCATCCGTCCGAACACATACCCGACGTAGAGGGCGCGATCGCCGAGGGTTGGCAGCTGCGATTCGGGGAGCGTGTGCGCCATTTTGTGGAGGCGCGCCATGTTCGCGGCCTGGATCTTCGCCATTCGGTCCAGCTGCGGGTTGTAGGCAAGCGCCGGCAACCCCTGATGTCGCCGCTCAGCGTTAATGAGCTGGAAGATGCGCGCTTCCGTGTCGCTGTACGCACTCGAGCCCGCGCCGGCGATAGCGCCCGCACTTTCCTTCGACGGAGCAAGCGGCGAAGGCGCCGGTGCCCCAACGGGAATCGCGCAGCCGGCAACCAGGAGGGCGACGGCCGACGCGGCGAAAAATCTCGGTGCGCGCATACATAGTATGACGCTCCGTCAGCGCGATCGTTCCAACGCGTCGAGCACTCGGCGCGGCTCCAGCCTGGCCCGCTTCGCCGTGAATACGCGCAGCCATCTCGCGCTCTTGTACAGCTCCTCCGAAAGCGAGGGGAGATTGATCGTCCCGATCCAGCCCTCGCCCGTAAGCCGCTCGACCTTGCCGCTCCGCCGAAGGACCGGGATGTCGAGTCCAAGCATCTGCGTCTTTACCGGATAGTCCAGCAGCAGCTCTCCGGGCCCGAGTCCGAACTCCTTTGCGAGGGAGTTCTCCGCCTGGGCGACGCGCTTCCTGTCGGTCGCAATCCATTCGACCTTGTCGTCATCGAGCTCCGCGGCCGGCCATTCCGCCGCGCGCTTGTAAAGCCTGCGCTCCTTGAGCGCGGCGAGGAGCGGCGTCGGCCTGTCGCTCTCGAGCCTGTGCATCAATCCTTCGTCGGTGTGGCGAGACAGGGACTGAACGTCGACGACTTCCGCTTTCACGGCATCTTCCACCAGTCGCTTGTACATCGCCGTCGCGCTTCTCACGGCGTGGTGCCAGTACACGTTTCGGTACATCTGGTACTTGGCGAAGAGCAGCGACTCGAGCGCGGACAGCGCCTTCTCCTGCACACCGAGCGAGCGGCGCCCGGTTTCGGGATCGTCCACGATGACGAGCGAGTTTGTCAGGCGGTCGACATCGATCTCGCCATAGGGGACGCCGCACATGAACGCATCTCGCTTGAGGTATTCGATCTTGTCGAGATCGAGCGAGCCGGAGATCAGCCCCTGCAAAGGACTCTCGCTGCGGCCGCGAATGAGGTCGAAGACTTTGAGCGGTGCGTCTTTGCCCAGCTGCGCGGAGAGAATCGTCGCGACGCTTCCCTCGGTGATAAGCGGGCGCGCCACGTCCTCGTGGTGGAGAGCTCCAATCTCTTCAAGCGCGTGGGAGAACGGGTAGTGTCCCACGTCGTGGAGGAGCGCGGCCGATCTGACTATGGCCTGGTCGGCTTCACCAATCGACGTGTCTTCGGCTTCGCAAAGGAGCGCCAGGGTGCGGCGCGAGAGGTGATGCGTGCCGAGTGCGTGCTCGAATCGCGAGTGGGTCGCGCCGGGGTAGACGAGGTAAGTCCACCCGAGCTGGCGCACGTACCTGAGACGCTGAAAGACTTCGGTGTCGACGAGCGTGAGCGTCAGCTCGTCGACACGAATGTTGTTCCAGACTGGGTCGCGCAGAATCTCGAAGCGCACGCTCCGTCTCTCGCGCTGGGTTGGCGTCAGCCCTTCGGGCCGGCGTTCTTCGTCGCCGCGTCCACGCTCCCGAACTTGTCGAAGTTCTCGCGGAACATGCCAGCCAGCTTTTTCGCCTGCGCGTCGTAGGCGCGTGTATCGGCCCAGGTCTCACGAGGATTGAGCACCTTCGCCGGAACGCCTTTGGTCTCGTTTGGAATTGCGAGGCCAAAAATCGGGTCGGTGTGCGTCTTCACCTCGTCGAGTTCGCCCGCGAGCGCGGCATTCACGATCGCGCGCGTGTACTCGAGATCGATGCGCTTGCCCGTTCCGTACGGCCCGCCGCTCCAGCCGGTGTTGATCAGCCAGACCTTTGATTCGTGCTTGCGAAGGAGCTCGCCCAGCATGCGCGCGTATTTGGTCGCATGCCAGACCAGGAACGCCGCGCCGAAGCACGCGCTGAAGGTCGGCTGCGGCTCCTTTACCCCTCGTTCCGTTCCCGCCACCTTCGCCGTGTAGCCCGACAGGAAGTAGTACATCGCCTGGTGTGGAGTCAGCCTGGCAATCGGAGGCAGCACGCCGAACGCATCCGCTGTCAGGAAGACAACGTTCTTCGGGTGCCCGCCGCGCCCGCCCTCGACGTGGTGCCTTATGTAGTCGAGCGGATAGGAAGCTCGCGTATTCTCCGTGATGGACTGATCCGCAAACCGCACCTTCTTGGTGGCCGGATCGAGCACGACGTTCTCGAGCACCGTGCCGAACATCTGCGTCGTCCGGTAGATGTCGGGCTCGCTCTC
>DHJM01000036.1:0-198 GCA_002404335.1 Gemmatimonadales bacterium UBA4720 | reverse complement strand
CCTTCGCGCGGAAGCAGATAGTTCATGACCGTGAACATCGCCTTCTTCAGCTCGCCGGCGTAACGCGTGCCGCCAATCAAAATCGTTCGCTTAGCCAGGTTGAGCACAATGAACGTGCTGGACCGTATCCCGTGCCGCGCGGGATCGCCCTGGAACTTCGGGCGCGTGTATAACCGTGAAGTTCGGATCGAATGTCGG
>DHJM01000084.1:24632-25219 GCA_002404335.1 Gemmatimonadales bacterium UBA4720 | reverse complement strand
TGGACGGAGCTCATTGGTCATGGTGAGTCGCTGCCTCCTCCTCCGGAGCGTATGATCGTGTCGAGCGGTCCCCGCAAGAATGGCGAGGGCGGGACGACCATTGAGGTGACGACGAGCAGGGTGCGCGGCGCGCCCGAATTCGAGACACTCCGACGCAGCATGCGTGAGATGGTGTCGGAGCTCGAGCACGGTCGCCGGCAGGCGGTCGAGGCGGAACGGCTCCACGCATTCAGGGAAAGCGCGCGCAGAGTGGCGCACGAGATCAAGAATCCGCTCACGCCCATCCGGTTCGCGCTGGCTCGCCTGCGCGGCCATGCTTCAGCCGCCTTGCAGGAAGATGTCGACGTCATCGAGATGGAGTCGGCGCGCCTCGATCGAATGGCGAGGAGCTTCGCCGAGTTTGGGCGACTGCCCGAGGGTCCACCCTCGGAAGTCGACATGGGAGAGCTCGTTCGTTACACTGCGCGCAGCAGTGTGCCCCCCGGCATTGCTCTCGATCTCCAGATAGACGAGAATCTTCCGCGGGTGTACGGACACAACGGAGCGCTTGCCGGCGCGTTGAGCAACGTGCTGCTGAATGCCGTCGA
>DHJM01000084.1:24034-24519 GCA_002404335.1 Gemmatimonadales bacterium UBA4720 | reverse complement strand
GTGCGGATCTCGGTGGCCGATGACGGCAAGGGAATCGCCGCGGAGAATCTCGCGGCCATTTGGGAGCCGTACGTCACCAACAAGCCGGGCGGCACCGGACTCGGGCTGGCGATCGCGCGTCAGGCGGTATGGGCGCACGATGGAACCGTGAACGCCACGAGCACGTTGGGCAAGGGAACGGAGATACAATTCACGATACCCGCAAACGGCGCTGGCGCCGAGAGGATTGATTGAAATGGGACCAGAGATAGTCGTGCCGCTTGGCGCGTTCGCCTGCGCCATCGTCCTCGCCATTGGCGTTCCTGTAGCGCGCGCCTACTCGCGGAGGATGGACGCGGAATCCAAGAACCCGCGCATTCCATCCGAGGTCACACAGCGTCTCGAGCGCATGGAGCAGACGCTCGAAGCCGTTGCGATCGAGGTCGAGCGAATCACCGAGGGACAACGCTTCACCACCAAGCTGCTCTCGGAAGGGAGAGGCGCCG
>DHJM01000084.1:12720-23961 GCA_002404335.1 Gemmatimonadales bacterium UBA4720 | reverse complement strand
GTGCCGATAGTCCTCATCGCCGACGATGAGCCGAACATTCGGCGCATGGTTGGCGCGCTGCTCTCGGGTGAAGGCTACGAAGTAGCGGAGACGCCGAACGGCGTCGAAGCTGTCGCGCGGGTCAAGGAAGGAGAGCCGGACGTCGCCCTTGTCGATCTCATGATGCCGGGCGAGCTCGACGGAATGGCCACGCTCGGCCGCCTGCGGGATGTCGCGCCCGATCTTCCCGTCATCATGATGAGCGGGCGAGCCGGCCTCGCCGACGCCGTGAAGGCGACCAAGCTCGGCGCCTTCAACTTTCTGGAAAAGCCGCTCACTCCCGAAGGCGTTCTGCTGGCGGTCTCATCCGCATTGGAACTGCGTCAGACGCGCCGCGTCGCCCGCGCTCTGCGCGCTGAATTGGGGTTCGGGGGGCAGATGGTCGGCAAGAGCAGCGCGATGAACACGGTGCGGCAGATGATCGCGCGCATCGCGCCGACGGACGCGCGCGTGTTGATCATGGGAGAATCGGGCACGGGGAAGGAGCTCGTCGCGAGCGCGATCCACGATGGGAGCGCTCGACGCGAGAAGCCGTTCGTGCGCGTGAACTGCGCGGCAATTCCGCGCGATCTCGTGGAGAGCGAGATGTTCGGCCACGAGCGCGGGGCGTTCACGGGCGCCACGCAGACCCGCATCGGACGGTTCGAGCTGGCGCATCGCGGGACCCTGTTCCTCGATGAAGTGGGCGACCTCGGCCCCGACGCGCAGGCAAAGCTGCTGCGCGCGATCGAGGCAAAGGAAATCCAGCGCGTGGGCGGGAACAGAGTCATTCGCACCGATGTGCGCATCATTTCGGCGACGAATCACGATCTTCAGCGCGCGGTTCGGGCGGGAACGTTTCGCGAGGATCTTTACTTCAGGCTGCAGGTGATCCCGCTGGAGATCCCTCCACTTCGGGAGCGCGGTGACGACATCTTCGAGCTGGTCGAGCATTTTTCCGAGCAGTTCCTGCAGCGAAGCGGCCAGGCGAAACCCCGCTGGAGGAGCGATGCGCTCCAGCTGCTTCGCGATTACCCGTGGCCCGGCAATGTTCGCGAGCTCGCGAACATCGTTGAGCGACTGGCGATTCTGCATCCCGGCGCGGAAATCACGGGTCAGCACGTGGAAGATGTTCTCATCGTCGATCGCGACGATGAAGCGCCCCCGACCACACCTACTCGCGGCCAAAAGCAGATCGGTGATGCGCCTGAATCGGCGCGCGACTCGAGCTCTCTGGCCGACAAGCTGGACCGCTTCGAGCGAACAGTTATCTCGCGAGCGCTCGCCGACGCAGGCGGAAACGTCGCCGATGCCGCGCGCAGACTGCAAACCGACAGGCCAAATCTTTACCGGCGCATGAAGCGACTCGGAATCAACGCGACGAGGGTATAAGGCCGACATGACAACTACAGCCAGGACGATGCAAGTGGTGTGTGCACTTCTCGCGTGCGCCGCTCCCGCTCTCGCACGCGCGCAGGGCGTCGATACAGTCCAGACCGATACCGCCGCCGACCGGCTGGGACTGTGGGCGAGGACCAGTCGCGCCAGCGGTCTCGTACTCAGCTCCGGGAAAACGTACAACCGCGTCGAAGGCCTGCCCGTCTACATCGGACCGGTCTTTCACGACAGCGTCGGCGCCGCCGACCTGAATGCGTCGGTGATGGGCATCATCAGAACCGCGGACACTTTCCACTGGGACAGTCAGAATCTCGGCCATCGGATCGCAGCGGAGATGCGCGTCGGTCGGGGGCGGGGCTATGCACTCGGCGTCTCGTCGTACGACGTCATGACGCCCGTGGAGCCGTGGCAGCTTCCGGATCCGGATGCGGCGCTCGCCGCGTTCTTCTGGCATCGTGACTTCCGCGACTATTTCAATCGCCACGGCGCCAAAGCGACCGCGACGTTCAACATGAGCACGCGCAGCAGCTTCTCCGCGGACTGGAGCGACGAGCGCTGGAGCTCCCCGCGCGAGCGGAGCGTGTTCACGATTTTCGGAAATGGCAAAGCGTGGCGCGCGAATCCGGTGGTGGACGCCGGGCGATTCCACCTCGGCGTGCTGCGCGCCAACATCGACACCCGGAACAACCAGGACAATCCGTCGACAGGATGGTTGATCGTCGCCGAGTACGAGCGCGGAAGCGGAAGACCGACGGATTTGGGACCTGCGTCTCCGCTGGCGCGCCCCATCGTTACGCCGCAGGTGACGTACGGGCGCGGGCTCGTCGATGTGCGTCGCTACAACCGCCTCTCGCCTACGACCTGGGTCAACGCCAGGCTCGTGCTCGGGGGCTGGTTGAACGGGGATGACCTTCCGCTCGAGCGCCGATTCTCGGTCGGCGGGGTCGGGACGGTGCCGGGACTCGATTTCAGGAAGTACGAGCCGGGAACCGTTGATGTGTCGCAATGCAGCGATGGAGGTCAGCCTCCGCCCGGCAATCCCGCGCAGTGCGAGCGCGTCGCGCTGGCGCAGCTGGAGTACCGGAATGAGCTGCACTCGTCCCTGTTCGATTTTCTGAACGCGAGGCCGATCCGGCTTCGCGGCATCGGCTTCACGGTGCAGCCAACTGTCGTCGCGTTCGTCGATGCGGGGCGAGGCTGGCTGGTCGGCCAGCCGTCGGGAACGCTCGTGTACTCGAGCAACAGCTTTCCGCGATTCGGAACATTCAGGACCGACGTAGGACTGGGCCTGGATCTCGGCCTCATCGGCATCTACGTCGCGAAGGCGGTATCGAGCCCGGATGAGCCGGCGAATGTGTTTCTGCGAGTGCACCGGCGTTTCTAGCGATGCCGACACCGGAGTCAGTGGCTGGTCGCGCGATAGAGCCTGGGCGATGCTGAAGCTCTCGCTCGTCGCCGCCGGCTTTTTCGCCATCGCCGCACCGCTGGGCGCGCAGAAGGTGCGTCTGGAGGTGGTGCTTCCTGCCCAGCCAGCGTGGGCGGACGAGCCACCGGCGGTATCATCCGCCGGATTGCTGGCGGATCCGTCGATGCGCGATCTGCTTTCGAACGGATTTCCCGCGCGTCTGCACTATCGTCTCGAGCGATGGACGTCGGGGCGCTGGTTCGACGATCTCAAGGCCGCGTTCGAGTGGGATGTCATTCTGAAGTACGACGTGCTCGGCAAGAAGTACCAGGTGGTGCGCGTGGTGAACAAGAAGGTCGAATCGCTGGGCGAGTACCATGCCACTGTTGACGCGGAGAGCGCGGTAGAGTCGCCGTACAAGGTGGCGATATCGCTGCCGAAGAAGGGGGAGCGCGGATACTACAACCTGCTGCTGGACGTGGAGACGCTGTCGTTGAGCGATCTCGATGAGGTGCAGCGGTGGCTGCGGGGGGAGCTCAAGCCGGCGGTCAGCGGGAAGAAGAATCCGGGGACGGCTTTAGGGCGGGGGGTGCGGACGCTCGTCGTGCGGTTGCTCGGGGGGGAGAAGAGGCACTACGAGGCTAGAACGGGGACGTTCCGCCCCTGACAACGACAGGCTGAACGGATTCCGCCACTCACAACTACTAACGGAACGGGATCCGAGATCTGGCAACTGCAACTGAACGGGATCCGAGATCTCAGAAGCGTAGATATCTGATTTTGGTAACTGCGCTGCGACGTATCTGAGTGGCGTTATGGCACAGGCGGTGGGTTGTACTCGGATACACGCGGGATACGGTCAGAGCGCGGTGACTACCGACTGAGATCTATGCCTCTGAGATCTCGGATCCCGTTCAGTTGCAGTTGAGATCTCGGATCCCGTTCAGTTCTTGGTTGTCAGATGCCAGCGGCCAGAAGGACGCTTAAACGACCCGGTGAACCCCATGATTGGGATTCCGGTTCTCGAGATCCTCGAGGTGATGCAGCGTCTCCTCACCGTAGAAGATCCGGATGTACTTCGCCTGGGTTGGCGTCAGCCGCCGAACGGCCCAGCTCAGATGCACGAAGTGCGGCTCGACCGGCGCGTGCATCGGATGCATCCCGATCTCGCTTGGCAGGTTGTTCGCTTTCCTGGTGTTGCAGGGGCTGCAGGCGGTGACGACGTTGGTCCAGTCGTTCGCGCCTCCGCGAGAGAGCGGAATGAGATGGTCGCGGGTAAGCGATTCGCGCGGTTTGAGCTCGATCTGAAGGCGTCCGCAGTACTGGCAGCGGTAACGGTCGCGGGCGAATAGGAAGGTGTTGGTCACCTGCCGGCGGAAACGGCGCGGCACGTGGATGAAGCGCATAAGTCGGATCACCGCCGGGCGAGGAATCGTCAACCGCTCGGAGCGAACCACGCGATCAGAATCTGCCTCGACGATTTCCGCCTTTCCATCGATTACCAGCCGCAGCGCGCGGCGCAGCGGGACCATCGTCAATGGCTCAAACGAAGCATTCAGTGCCAGACAACCAACGATCAAGCACTCCTCCTGGGCAACCCACCCAAAATATACTCCTGGTACACCACTACCATCCGCCCGACACGCCTTTACTGCAATTGCTCCGAGGGAAACGGCGGGGAAAAACCGGCGTCTCGTGCCCTCCTATTGCGACGATTACCTCGTGTCGCCCGTTACCAGTTCTGCCCTCTCCCGGGCGACCTTTCCGCGCGCGGTCGTGGACGAGGCTTTGCGCGCAGGGACCGGCGTCAGCCAGCCATAACGGTCTTCCAGAACCCCGGTGGCAATTCCCATGTACTCCTTCTGAATCTGGAGCGTGAGAACGCCAGGCTTCCCAGTCCCGACCTGAATTCGATCCACTGACCGGATCGGGGTTATCTCGGCGGCGGTTCCGGTGAAGAAGAGCTCGTCGGCGATGTAAAGCATCTCGCGAGGAATCGATCCTTCGACGACTTCGACGTCCATGTCGCGCGCTATGCGCATCACAGAGTCGCGGGTGATTCCGTTCAGAATTCCGGAACTGATCGTGGATGTGTACAGCTTGCCGTCGCGCACGAGGAAGAGGTTCTCCCCGCTTCCTTCGGACACGAGGCCGAACGAATCGAGCATGATGCCTTCGACGTAATTGTCGACGCGCGCCTGCATCTTGGACAGCTGGCCGTTCAGGTAGTTCCCGCCGGCCTTCGCCATCATCGGGAAGGTGTCGGGCGAAGGCCGTCTCCAGCTCGATACGCAGACGTCAGCGCCGTTCTTGAGCGCTTCGGTGCCCAGGTACGTGCCCCAGGTCCACGGAATTATGAAGACTTCGAGCGGCGTATCGTGCGGAAGCACGCCCATCTGCTCGCCAGTCCTGATGGCAACGGGCCGCAGGTAACAGTGCGGCAATTCGTTCTCGGCGACTGTCTCGACCGCTGCCCTCGACATTTCATCGATCGAGTAGGTGAGGGGCATGCGGTAAATCTTGCACGAATCCGCGAACCGCCTCATGTGGGAGCCGAGTCGGAAGACCGCGGGTCCGTTGGGTGTCTCGTAGCAACGGATGCCCTCGAACACGCTCGAGCCGTAGTGAACTACGTGACTCATCACGTGAATCGTCGCGTCTTCCCAATCCACGAACTTGCCGTCGCGCCAGATACGGTGGTGGTTATCTACTGCCGCCATTGATTCGGGCTTCCTTCAGATAGGAGACTCAAGATACTGACCGGAGGTAGCTGCACGCTACGGGCCGCTGGCTTGTCTCGGCGTAGAGGGTCGGGCGCTCAATGGCCAGACGAAAGACTACGTTCTCGCTGCCCAGGCAGCGAGAGCAGCCCCAGCCTTACGAACACGGCCAGCTAGCGCGTTGTCTGCTGCCAGAGCCCGTCCCCGATCCACCATCATGCGTCCACGCACCGTCACGAGCTCAGCCGAGCGCCCGGGCAGCGCGAAGATCGCGGAGGAGTACGGGTCCCCGATTGGGGTCGTGCGAGGAATGTCGATTCGGAACGCCGCGAGATCGGCGTCCTTGCCAACTTCGAGGGATCCGACGCCCGAATCGATTCCCAGGGCGCGGGCGCCGCCAATCGTGGCGAGCTCCAGCGCCTGGTGCGCACCGAAGGCGTCGTGCCTGCGGGTGGCAGCGCGATGAATGAGCACCGCGAGACGCGCCTCGTCGAGAATGTCCATTCGATTGTTGCTTGCGACCGAATCGGATCCCATGCCAACGCGGATTCCGGCCGCCAGCATCGGCAGCAGCGGCGCGATGCCGTGCCCGAATTTCGCGTTCGATGCGGGACAATGCGCGACTGCGCAGCGATGCCTTGCCATGATCTCGATGTCGGCGTCGTCAACCCGCACGCAATGAATGAGCAGTGGCCCACGCTCCAGCGCGCCGTGCTGGTCGAGCAGCGCGATTGGCGAGCGCGCCCGAGGGCCGACGGCAATCCCGCGACGCCGCCAGCGATCGGCGAAGTCGCCACTTCCGCTTGTCACGATATCGTGCTCCTGCTCGCTCTCAGCGATGTGCATCGCGAGGGGAAGCTGGCGCGTATTCGCGAATTTCGCCGCCGCTTTGTACAACGGGTCCGACACCGTGTACGGGGCGTGTGGTGAAACGCCGAGCGACACCAGCTCCGTCTGCTCGAGCCGGAGTTTCTCGACGCGCTCCTCCAGCTCGCGCATCGCGACATCCGATTGCGAAGGGTCGGGCCCGAAGATTTCCTGGTACATGATCCCGCGAACGCCAAGCTCGCGCATCGCCTGCATCACCACGCCGCTGGAACACGTATCGGCGTAAGTGGTGATTCCGGCCTCGAGCCCTTCCACGATGCCGAATCGCGCGGAATCGAGCAGCATCTCGGCGTCGAGAACATCATTCCGGCTCTGGCGAAGCTTGTCAATCCACTCGGTGAATCGACAATCCTCGAGGAAGCCGCGCATCACGGTCAGCTCGAGGTGGGTGTGGGTGTTGACGAGGCCGGGAAGGAGAATCGCCTCGCCGAGATCGTGGTCCTTACCCGATGGCGCGTCTGCGCGCGGACCGACGTAGGTAATTACTCCGTCGCTCTCGACGACGGTTCCGTTTTCGATCGGCGGCTGGGTGATTGGCAGCACCCAACGCGCGTGGTAGCGCATCAGCGCGGGATCGGGACCGGCGGGCGAACCGGTGACGGGATCGTGTCGGTTCGCGGGCGAGTGGTGTCACGTCGCGGTGCGGGGCGACGCGTCGTGTCGAACACCGTCGGCGCCCGAGGCTTTGAGGGCACCGGCTCGTAACCCGGTTGAGTTGGCGGCGGCGTCACGGTGATCGGTGATCGCACTACACCAGGCTGCACTAGCGGGGCTGGGTTAGTGTCGATCGTCGGAACGCCCGGATTCGCGTACGGTCCGTGCTTGTCGCAGTCGCGGGTTGGCTCGGTTCCCGAGATGTAGAACTCGCTCGTGACCAGATTCCGCGGGCAGTATTGTGTTTGCAGCAATCCGCTGCTGACGTCGACTTCACGCGTCACGATCGACAGCGGTTTCGGCCAATCCGGGGGCGATGGCTTGCGGCGATAGACCTCTGTCATGAACGCGGTCCACGCGGGTGCGGCCAGGACGCCACCCTGCGCGTTGTCCTTGATTTTCGACGGACGGTCGAGCCCATACCACACGCCCGCGATGAGGTCGGCCGTGTAGCCGACGAACCAGACATTGGTACCGTCGTTCGTCGTTCCCGTTTTTCCGCCTGCGGGAAGGTGAAAACCCGATTCCCAGACGCCCGCCGCGCTGCCGCGGCGAATCACGTCTTTCATCATGTCGACCATTATCCACGCTTCCTCGGGCGACAGCACCTGCGTGCGCGTCGGCGTCGGCTGCCACAGGATCTCTCCCTTCTGATTCTCGACCCTCACGATCGCGTTCGGGGTCGCGCGGACCCCGAGATTGGCGAACGCGCTGTAGGCGGAGATCAGCTCGATCGGATAGACGTCGGCGGCGCCGATGTGGATCGATGGATACGGAGGAATCGGAGTGGTGATGCCGAAATTCCTCGCTTCATTAATGACGGTTTGCTCGCCGAGCTCCATGCCGAGCCGGACGGTGGAGACGTTGCGGGAGAGGTAGAGGGACTGCCGAAGCGGAATCTGTCCCATGAATTTCAGGTCGTAGTTCTGCGGCGCCCACTCCGGCTGACCGGGCACCTGGAGCACGAGCGGACTGTCGTTGACGAGATATGACGGCGACCTGCCGTTCTGAATCGCGGCCGAGTACACGATTGGCTTGAACGTCGAGCCCGGCTGGCGCAGCGCCTGAACGGAGCGATTGAACTTGGAATCGTCGAAATCGCGGCCGCCGATCATGACGCGCACCGCGCCATTGCGCGGGTCGAGCGCGAGGAACGCGCTCTGGAGGTACGGTGACGTGCCGCTGCCCTCGTCGCCCTCGCGGTGAGCGAGGTAATGCTCGTACGTCTCGTGAGTGTACGGTCCGAAGCGTCCGGCTTCGATCGCGCGCGCCTGGTGCTCCAGCGCCCGCTCGGCCGCGCCCTGCATGTCGAGGTCGAGCGTCGTGTAGACCTTGAGCCCCTGCTCGTACAGCTGCTTGCCGAACTGCGCGTCGAGCTGCTGGCGCACCCATTCGACGAAATAGGGTGCTGTCTCGCCGGAGATCGATTTGTTGGCGAGCTGCAGCGGATACGCTTTCGCCCTGCTGGCATCCGCGTCGCTGATGCGCCCATTCTGGCGCATCAGCTCGATGACGGTATTGCGGCGCTGGATCGCGCGCTCGGGGAAGCGAACGGGATTGTAGCGGGAGGGCGCCTTCGGAAGCGCCGCGAGAGTCGCAGCTTCAGCGAGGTTCAGATCGCGGACGGACTTCCCAAAATATCGCTGCGATGCCGTCTCGACGCCGTACGCGCCGTGACCAAGGTCGATCTGATTGAGGTAGAGCTCGAGAATTCTCTTCTTGTCGTACTTCGCCTCGATTTCGCGCGCGACTTTCGCTTCCTTGACCTTGCGGATGATGCTTTTCTCGCGCGAGATCTGCTCGGGGAAGACGTTGCGCGCGAGCTGCATCGTTATGGTGGAAAACCCTTGCGAGTATCCGTGGATCGGCGAGCGCAGGACCACGCCGACGGCGCGATGCCAGTCGATGCCGGCGTGCTGGTAGAAGCGCTTGTCCTCGGTGTTGACGAACGCATCCTGAACGATCTTCGGGATTTCGTCGATCTTCACCAGCGTGCGGCGCTCGAGACCAAGCTCGGCTATGAATCGCCCGTCGACAGCGTAGAGCTTCGACGTCTGGTGCGGCGTGTATTCGGCCAGGCTCTCGATCGAGGGGCACTGGTTGCCACGGCAGATGAGCGCCCATGTGCTGTACATCGCCCCGGCGCCGAGCGCGACGAGGAAAGTGAGAGAAAGCAGTACCACCCGGACGAACGTCGGGTGCCGCTTATGGAATCGGAGTTTGTTGTTGGTGTCGGCGGCCATGCGGAGTAAGGAAGATAACTGTGATACACCGAAGGTGACACCGTGGGCGGGCGTCCCTATCTTCTCCGCATGCAAGCGAAGAAGCTACGCACTACTCATGAGGGGACAGCCTCTCTGCTGGACGAGCTGTCCTGGCGCGGTATGGTCTACCAACACACGGACGGTTTGGCCGACGCACTCGCAACGGGCGAAGTGAGCGGCTACGTGGGGTTCGACCCCACGGCCCCAAGCCTCCATATAGGTAGTCTCGTGCCAGTGATGGGGCTTGCCCATCTGCAGCGCGCCGGGCACCGGGCCATCGCGCTTGTTGGAGGCGGTACGGGGATGATCGGCGATCCGAGCGGCAAGACGTCGGAACGGCCGCTCGCGTCAGTGGAGGAGATCGAGGCAAACTCGCGCGCGATCGAGAAACAACTCGAGCGCTTCCTCGATTTCACGGGTCCCAGAGCGGCACGCATGGTCGATAACGCGGCGTGGCTTCGTCCGCTCAAGGCGGTGGAGTTCATGCGCGATGTCGGCAAGCACTTCACCATCAACTACATGCTGGCGAAGGATTCGGTTCAGTCGCGAATCGAAGGCGGAATCTCGTTCACCGAGTTCTCGTACATGCTGCTGCAGGCGTACGACTTCCTGGAGCTCAATCGCCGCGAGGGAGTGACGCTGCAGATGGGCGGCAGCGATCAGTGGGGCAACATCACCGCTGGCCTGGAGCTGATTCGGCGCGTCGAGGGGAAAGCCGCGCATGCGCTTACCATGCCACTTGTTACTACAGCCAGTGGATCAAAATTCGGCAAGACAGAAGCGGGAGCGGTGTGGCTGGATCCCGCGCGCACGTCGCCGTACAAATTCTACCAGTACTGGATCAACGTGGACGATCGCGACACCGGGAAATATCTGAGACTGTTCACGCTTTTTTCGCGAAAGGAAATCGAGGCGCTCGACAAGCTGATCGAGACGGCGCCCGAGAAGCGTGAAGCGCAGCAGGCTCTGGCGCGCGAGGTAGCAGCGCGCGTCCACGGAGAGGAGGCCGCGCGAGTGGCCGAGGAAGTTTCGGGGGTGCTGTTCGGGAAAGCGGATCCCGCGACCCTGTCGGAGCCAGTGTTGCGCGCGTTGAGCGAGGAAGTGCCGTTTGCGGAATCGCGCGAACTTCCCGGGTTGCTGGACGCCATGGTGACGTTGAAGCTCGCGGCATCGAAGGGCGCGGCAAAAAGACTGGTTGAACAGGGTGGGGTTTACGTCAACGGACAGCGCGTGAGCCCGGATACCGATCTTGCCTCGGCCAAACCCCTTGCCGGGGGATATCATCTCTTGCGAAAGGGCGCGCGCGACTACGGACTGATCCGGGCGGTCCGGAAATGATCAACGGCACTCACTTTGTTCTCTACAACAAGGATCCGGAAGCGGACCGCAAGTTTTTGCGCGATGTTCTGGAATTCCACTCCTTACTCCGCCCTTAATCGAGGCGCACATGCTCTTCATGGTGATCGAGACGTACCGCGACGGAGATGCAAAGCCGGTCTATCGCCGCTTCAAGGAGAAAGGGCGGATGGCTCCGCAGGGAGTCCGATACCTCTCGAGCTGGGTGACGACTGACTTCGAGCGGAGTTTTCAGGTGATGGACTGCGACGACCGAATACACCTCGATGAGTGGATGGCCAAGTGGAGCGACATCGTCGGGTTCGAGGTCATTCCGATCATCACGTCCGAAAAGGCGACCGCCGCGATCGCCCCGCACCTGTAAGGTTACTCGGCGGGGAACATCTAACTACAACTGAACGAGAGGTTAGCTGGAAGCCTGGCAGCTCATAGCTGTAAGCCTTACTACGTCGGGACGTTATTGTCGCGGATCAGCCACAATCCACTGCCTGTTCCATCACACCACGCAGTGGCGTCCCGACGTTCTAATGCTGTCAGC
>DHJM01000084.1:1596-12639 GCA_002404335.1 Gemmatimonadales bacterium UBA4720 | reverse complement strand
TTCCTCTTCGGCTTCGCCTCCTGCGCCTGGTCGTACCAGTTCTCCAGCGTGCGCGACGCGAGGTCACGCCCGCCCAGGCCAAACGAGAGGCCGAGGGCAATCGCCAGCGCTCCGACGAAGCCGGTGAAGAGGGTGTTGATCAGGTTTGTCGCGATTCCCAGCTGATTGATCGCCACGACGATCGCAAAGGCCCACACTGCCGTCCGTACGATATTCGACAGCGTTTCGGGATTGGTGAATCCTCCCTCTGCTGTCGCCCCGCGCACGATGTTGCCGAGGGTACGCGCCGCGATTCCGCCGATGAAGAGAACGAAGATCGCGACCACGAGATTCGGAAGCCAGAGCAGCAGCTGCCGCATCACGTCCGATACCGCGGGCAGGCCGAGCACATCGAACGCCACCAGCAGAACAACGATGCGGACAAGCCATTTCACCAGACCGGCAACCACTCCAGCGGAATCGGTGCCTGTGCCCATCTTCTTCATGAAATCGGCGAGCCCCGATTTCTCCGCCAGCTCGTCGAAACGAATCGCGCGCAGGAGTCCCGTCACTGCGCGCGCCAGAACCGTTGACACGAACCAGCCGATCGCCACGATGATGATGAAGCCGAGTATCCGCGGAATCGCGCTCAGGATCATCGCGAACGCATCGCGAAACGACGCCATCAAAGTGGCGGTGAAGGAAGGTTCCGCAACCGTCGTTTGGACCGGGGCAGCCTGAACAGGTGCTGCAATAGCAGTCAGGAGCAGCATGGTCATCCTCGTGCTGAGGTGAGTGCTCGTACTCGACGAGGCCTAGGAGCGGGTTGGATTACCTGCGCTCTTGATGATGCGGTAAACCCGTCCGTTCGAGCTGCAGATATATAACTCTCCCAGGCCGTCTTCTCCAAAGGAAACAATGTTGCCGAGGCCGCCGTCGAGCCATTGGTGCCACGCTCTGTTCGTGGCATCGGCGCTGTAAGTGTAGCTGCGCACCCAGCTGTTGCAGTAATCCGAGTAGAAGTACTGGCCCTGAATCTCCGGAATTTTTCGGCCGCGGTAGACGAAGCCGCCGATGATCGAGCACGCGCCCGCATCGTGTGAGTACGCAAACGCAGGTTGCTGGAGACCGCTCTTCGTGCACAGTGGCAGCCTGTAGCACGATGGTCCCTCCATTGTATTCCAGCCGTAGTTGACTCCCGCTGACGTCGTCAGCGAGACGTCTATCTCCTCGTACTTGTCCTGCCCGACGTCGGCAATGTAGAGGAGACCCGCCGCGCGATCGAATGCAAAGCGCCACGGATTGCGCAGTCCGAGCGCCCAGATCTCTCCTCTGCCGCCGCCCTTCGCGTACGGATTTCCCGCCGGCACGACGTAGGGATCGCCGCGGTCCACGTTGATGCGAAGAAGCTTTCCGAGAAGGACGTTGCGATTCTGACCATTCCCGTGCGGATCACCCTGACTGCCGCCATCTCCCATTCCGATGTAGAGCATTCCGTCGGGACCGAACAGGTTGAGTCCGCCGTTGTGATTCGCGTAGGGCTGATCGATCGCGAGTATCAGCTTGGCCGACGCGGGGTCCGCGACGTTTCTGTCAGACGACGGCCCGTAACGCTCGATCCGGGTGTCGCCATGCTTGTCCGTATAGTTGACGAACACGAAACCGTTGGAGCGGTATTGGGGATGGAACGCGACACTCAGCAGTCCGCGCTCCCCGCCGTAGCCAACCTTGCTCCTGATGTCGAGGAACGGCTTCTCGAGCGACTTTCCGTTCTCGACCACTCTGATGCGACCCGGCTGCTCGACGACAAAGAGACGCGGATCGCCAGCCGGCGCAGTCAGATAAACCGGGTTGTCGAGACCGCGCGCGACCTCCTCGGTCGCGAGCCCGACCGCGGTCACGAAGACGTCGGCCGCCTTCTGCGCCGGCGCGTCGTCCCTGGGAGCAGCGCACACGATCAATGCGAGAGCGAGCATCAGCGACGACCCGCGCGTCATGATCAAGCCTCCCCCTCCTTCTTCGCCCGGTAGTATTGCCGAGGATCGAGCGCGTCACGCAACGCGTCGCCCAACAGGTTGAATCCCAACACCGCAGCGCCGATCGCAATTCCCGGGAAGACGGACGTCCACGGAGCGCGTCGAAGTTGATCCAGATCGCGTCCGTCTGCAATCATCGACCCCCAGCTCGGCGCCGGTGGCGGAACACCGAGTCCGAGAAACGAGAGCGCGGCCTCCGCCATGATCGCGCCCGCGACGCCGAGCGTCGCCGCGATCACGACGGGGGCGATGACGTTCGGCAACACGTGCCGCGCCATGATCCGGAGATCGCCGGCGCCGAGCGCCCTGATCGCCTGGATGTACTCGAGCTGCCGTACCACGAGAACCTGGCCGCGGACGATGCGCGCCATTCCGGCCCAGCCGACGATTCCAATAGTCGCAAAGACGACTCCCTCCGATGGCTGGAGCGCCGCCACCATCGCGATCAGGAGGAGCAACGTCGGAAACGCGAGCGTCACATCGGCGAGGCGCATCACGATCTCGTCCACCCATTTGCCATAGAATCCCGCTATCAGGCCCATCGACACGCCGAGGGTTAGCGCGATTCCCTGGGAGATGAGGCCGACGGTAAGCGAGACGCGCGCTCCAAAGACGAGGCGCGACCAGATGTCGCGGCCCTGAATGTCGGTACCGAGCCAATGGTGCCCCGACGGACGCTCGAGGATGTGGAGGAGGTCGATCGTGATCGGACTCTGCCGCGCGATTAGCGGCGCCAGCACCGCGGCGAGAGCCATGACGACGACGATCCCGATTCCAATGCGCGCGCGGTTGTCGCCCAGGAATCGCTGCCGTTGCTTCGGATCCAGCATCGTCCTCCTGTCTGATTACGCCGACGGATCTCGCAGCTCGGGCGGCGTATCCGGCGGCTGTCGTCTCCACCGGCGGTGCTGCCAGAAGTACTGCGCGGGCACGGTTCGAACCCACTTCTCCAGATGCTCGGTGAAATTCGTGACGATCGCATCGACGTCGCGATCCATGTCGCCCGTGCGGCGGGCCTCGATTCGCTCGACGACGATGCGATAGCGCCCATTCGGCTTCCGGAGCGCCACCACGAAGATCACCGGCACCTCGAATCGCAAGGCGAATACCGCCGCGCCGCGCGGTGTTTTGGCGGGGCGTCCAAAGAACGGGACAAAGGTCGACGCCAGCCCCATGACCCCCTGATCTGCCACGAACGCGACCGCTCGTCCGGCGCGGAGCGAGCGCGGAGTCCGCCTCACGGCCTCCGAATCGTGGACGACCGTCATCCCGATTTCTTCGCGGGTGTGATTGATGTAGGCGTCGAAGAGCGGGTTGGCCATCCCGCGCACGATCGCATCGAGCGGAATTCCGCGCGCGGCTACGTATGCACCCGCGAGCTCCCAGTTGCCGATGTGGCCTGTGACCATGACGGCGCCCTTCCCCTTCGACATGACATCCTCGACTTGCTCCCAGCCCTCGACGGTCTCGACCAGCTCCTGCAGTCCGTCCTTTCCGAGCTTGTCGAGGAGCGCCGTCTCGATGAAGGTGCGGCCGAGGTGCCGGTATGATTCCCGTGCGAGATTCACCACCGCTTCGGGACCGAGCTCCGGAAACGCCGCCGCGATCTGCCGCTCGACCACCCGCTTCCGGATTCCAAGCGGGCGGTAACCGAGCTCGCCGAGGCGTTCACCAAAGCTGCAGGCGGCATCCCAGCTCAGGACGCGCAGCGCGCTGATCGTCGCGCGCATCGTGTAGTACTCGGCGCGGTGCGCGAGAGTGGGTTTGCGCACGGGCCTGTCCGGCTTCCTCGGCGCGGTTGCCGGTGTCGCGACACTGATATTTTTTTCTGCGGTCGGCGGCGTCACTATGTTACGATAGCGGATTCACGAAGGCTTCGCCGGAAAGCAGGTTGTGAATTCGCTGGTCGAAGGTGTGATGCTCGCGCACGAACACCTGCCCCTCGCGCCTGATGCGCTCTCGTGCCGCCGAATTCTCGAGGTAGTAGCCGATCTTGGCGAGGCAGGAATCCGTGTCCTTGTACCAGGCACAGTGATCTCCCTCGCGCAGCATCTCGGTGAGGCCTGGAGTTCCATGTCCGAGGTAGAACCCTCCGGCGAGAATCACCATCCAGGTGCGGTCCGAAGTGTAGTTGCTTCCGCCCTTCGCGCGATCCGGATTGATCCCAAGCGAGATGTTGGAGCTGGAGCAGACGGCGGCAAAATCCTTCCCCTCTACCGGGCGCCCGCCCCAGTTGAGCTGCTTCCGCCATTCTTCCCAGCCCTTGCCCCACACCTTGATGTCGTACTTCTTCGCGACCTTGAGGAGCAGCTGCGCGCGCGCCGGATCGTAACCCGTGCCGATGAAGGCGACATCGGAGTGGAATCTCTTCTTCTGAGGCACCGGACGGATATCGCGATCGCCCGCAGCGGGGAGAAACTTTGCTCGCAGCCCCAGCGCTTTCCACTGAGCTTCGAACCCGGAAACGAAAAAAGTCTGCGACAGCTTTCCAACGGCGACGATGTGGGCGACGTCGGGGCGATACGTGCTCTTGTACCACTGCGGATCCTGATACCACATCGAGTTCGGCTTGCCGTCGATGATGGTCTGGACGGTCTCGAGGTTGAGTCCCAGGCACTTGCTGAGAATGACGAAATCCGGCTTGAAGCGGCTGGCCTTCGACAACGCCCACTTCTGCGTGAGCTTGCGTCCGATCAGGCGGGCAGCGCGCCGGTCGTCAATGAGGAGGGTTTTGTGACCGGCCCTCTTGAGAGCGCGCTCGGTGCCCTTCTCCATTCGCCAGGTGTGATTGCTGCCGATGATGAGGATTCTCAAGCTATTGCGGGCTTTCAGCGCTCATGACGGATCGATCGTTCCCAGAGACGCGCGTACTTGGCCATGACGCTCGCGGCCGCTAGGCAGGCGAGGACGAGTCCGTGAGCGCCATCTTGAAACCCTCCCTTCAGGAAATACATGCTGGCAAACCTGGCCGGCGGCCTGAAGAACACCGCCGCTGCTGTGCCCCGCCGTCCCCTGGCAAAATTCTGCTCCGCCCACCATCGGCTGTACCTGTCGAACTTCTCAAAGTATTGATCCAGAGAAATGTACGTGTAGTGCAGGAGCTTATTCTTGACTTCACTGATCGCGCCTTTCGTCACATCGACGTGCTCGTGCACCAGATTGGCGTTGTACCGCAGCTCGCGCCTGAACAAACGGATGGGTTTGTCGCTCCCCCACCCTCCGTGGCGTATCTCCCGGCCGAGAAAGTAATTGCGGCGCGGAACGCGAAAGGCGCTGGCGCTGACGCCGCCCGCTTGAGTGACGACGCGCCTGATCTCGTCCGCCAGCTCAGCCGTGCAGCGCTCGTCCGCGTCGAGGACAAAGATCCACGTCGTCTTCGCCCTTTCGATCCCGTGATTACGGGCCGCTCCGATGGTCGTGAACTTCGGACTGATCACCGTCGCGCCGGCGCCGCGCGCGCGATCGATCGTGTCGTCCATCGAATCGTTCTCGACGACGATCACCTCGCGGGCCCATTCGACGCTCGCGATGCAGGCCTCTATGTTCGCGGATTCATCGTGAGCCGCGATCACCGCCGTTACGTCGGAGGAGCCGCGGTTGGCTGGACTCACGCCTGACGACGGCCCTTTGTGCGCGCGTTGTTGGCCGCGCGGTCGAAGCCTTCGATCGTGGCCGTCTCCGGAAACTCTCTCGCCACTCTGGTGCGCGCGGCTTTCCCCATCGTTTCGCGCACGTCGTCTTTCGTCAGCATCCCGGCGACGGCAGCCGCCGTCGATGCGGAATCGTCCGGCGGATACAGCGCACCGCAGATTCCATTCGCTATGTATCGCTCCGCGATGCCGTCCTCGCTCGCCACGGTCGGAATGCCGAGCGCCATCAGATCGAGAATGCCGTAGGCTCCGGTATCCGCCTCGGCGACGACCCAACCCAGGTATGCGTCCTCCATCAGGCTGATCACGTCGTCGCGCTCGCCAAGGAAGCTCACCAGGTGCAGCACCCGCAACGCGGCCGCCTGCATCCTCAGGTCCTCGTCGTCCGAGCCAGGGCCCACGATCATCAGTCTCAGATTCGGATGCCTGGGCGACAGCATCGACATCGTGCGGATCGCCGTGGCTGCGCGGCCGCGCGAAGTGGGATCGTAAACGCAGACGATGTACTTGAGCTCCGCCTGTTTCGGATCGCTCGCCTGCGTATTACGCTCGGCGGCCGGAGCCGTGGCGCCATTCGGCGGGTAGGTCGAGACATCCACTCCGATCTCGGCCACCGACGACTCGATTGCGTTTTTCGGGACGATTGCGGCGCGCAGGTCCCTGTCGCTGGCGAAGAGGTACGACGTCTTCGTGAGCCGCCCGGCCCAGCGTCCGGAGATGCCCATCTCGAGTTTCCTTCCGGCGGGAGTCCAGCGGACCACCGAGCCGTTCCCGCTCATCCAGCAGGCGGTCGCCGCGATCAGATGCTCCCGATCGGTGCTGACGAAGACAGCGTCGGCGTCCCAGCGGCGAAAAATCGCCTTCAGTCGCCGCGCTGCCAGGTAGAAGAAGCCGTCGGTCGAGAACGGAATGATCTCGAACGGCTCGGGAATGGGCGTGTGCCGAGCCTGGCCCGGGTCGCGACGCGGCGACACGGCCTGATGCACATTGCTGTCCGGCGCCACGAGCAGCGTCACCTTGGCGCCACGCTCCGAGATGCCGCGGCCGGCTCTCGCGAAGAGGCGGGCGGTGCCCGACCATTCGCGGGCGGTATGAAGAAATAGAACGTGCACTCTTTGCTTACCCTGCTGAAGGAACCATCCGGCTGGGAGTGGATGCCGCGGCGCCGCCGGCTTCTCCATTCCCGCCACCGAACTGCAATGTATAGAGCCTCGAGTACGCCCCTCGCTTCGCCAGCAGCTCGGCGTGCGTTCCCCGCTCGACGATCTCACCGCGATCGAGAACGATGATCTGATCGGCGTGCGTGACCGTTGACAGCCTGTGGGCGATCACGAACACCGTCCTTCCCTGCAAGAGCCGGTCAACTGCTTCCTGCACCAGCCGCTCCGACTCGGTATCGAGCGCGGAAGTGGCTTCATCGAGAATGAGGATAGGCGGGTCACTGAGCAAGGCCCGCGCTATCGCCAGCCGCTGCCGCTGGCCGCCGGAGAGCCTCGTCCCGCGCTCTCCCAGCATGGTGTCGTAGCCGCGCGGCAGCTCCACGATGAAGCTATGCGCATTGGCTGCTTTTGCCGCCGCTTCGATTTGGGCTTGAGTGTATTTCTCTCCTGCTCCGTACGCGATGTTGTTGCGAACCGTATCGTGGAAGAGGACCGTCTCCTGGCTCACGATTCCGGTCAGCGCGCGGAGCACGGGCAGCTTGATCTCGCGCGTGTCAATTCCGTCGAGCAGGATTCTTCCCTTGGCCGGCTCGTAGAATCGCGGAATCAGATCCACCAGTGTGCTCTTCCCCGAGCCGCTCGGACCAACGAGCGCGACCACTTCTCCCTTGCGGGCGATGAGATCGATGCCGGAGAGAACGATTGCGTCCTCGTAGGCGAACGTGACATTCTCGAACCGGAGATCGCGCTCGAACGCCGCCTTGTCCCGCGTGCCGGGATCGCGCTGAAACTCCGCCGGCGAATCCAGGATCTCGAACAATCTCTCGGCGGACGCGAGCGACGACTGTGCGGTGGTGCGCATCTGCGAGAGCTGCTTCAACGGCTGGAGGAGGCGCAGAACGAGCGTCAGGAACGCCAGCAGCGTCGCGCCGGTCATCGTTCCGCTCGACAACACCTGCCACGCCCCGACCCAGAGGACCAGGACCGCGATCAGAGTTCCAATGACCTCGGTGACCGGAGGCGCAACAAGCGCTAATCGTGTCATCTTGAGACTGCTGCGCGCGTACTTGTTGCTTCCGTCGGCGAACCGCGATTCCTCGTAGCTCTCGGTGCCCGACGCCTTCACCAGACGGATGCCGCTGATCGTCTCCTGGAGCACGCTCGTCATCTCGCCGTGCATGTTTCCTCGGCGGAGGTTGCCCTTCCTCAGCTTCTTGAGCATCGGCTGGAGCGAGATTCCCAGCAGCGGCAGGATGATGAGCGCGATGAGCGTCAGCTTCCACGAGATGCTGAACAGGATCGCGATGTAGACGAGGACGAGCGATGCGCTCTGGAGCGACTGCGTCACGATCTGCGTGAGAATGAGGCGCGTCTCGTACGTGTCGTTGATCACGCGCGAGAGGATCTGCCCGGCCTTCATCTGGGTGAAGTAGCCGAGCGGAAGGTGTGCGAGGTGGCGGTAGACGGCGTTGCGGAGGTCGCGCGTCACGAACTCCTGCAGCGTCGCTCCGAACTGCCCCGCGATCCACACCAGCAGATTCTTGAGCAGCACCGACGCCATGACGAGCAGGATGACGTTGCGCAGCGACCGCATCTCGTCGCCGGGAATGATCTGACTTCCCACCGTCGCGTTGAGGAGCTTGGCGACCCACCCCGACTTGAGCGATGTCGACGGCTGGTGGAAGAGGATGTTGAGGAACGGGATCAACAGCGCGATCGCGAAGCCGTCGAGCAGCGCCGCGAGCAGGTTGCATGCGATCGTGATCGCCATCCGCCACGCGTGCGGGCGCAGGTACGGGAGAAGCCTCTTGCTGATTGGGTTTGAAGCCCGCAATCGAGTTATCGGCGCGGCGTGAGCAGCGCCAACGGGAGAATTACTTCCTCCGGCGTCACGCCGCCGTGGAGGAACGATCCGCGGTACCGGCTCTGGTACTCGCGCAGCTTTGTCGGATAGACGAAGAAACAGTCATTGGTCGCGAGCAGCGTGTTGCCACCCGGGCCGCGCCGCGGCAGCCGCAGCATGTCTTCGTTCGAGAACAGGAGGGCCTGCTCCGGGCGCTCCGCCCGCAGATCTTCCCCGAACTTGTAGCGCAGATTGGCGCTCGCGTCGCGCTTGGCGTACACGGTCGCTGGTGTGTTGCAGTGGATCGAGCCGTGATCGGTCGTGAGGAGCACGGAGATCTTCCGCCGCGATGCTTCCTTCAGCACGCTGAACAGCGCCGACCGCTGAAACCACTGTCGCGTGATCTGTCGCAGCGCGATCTCGTCGCGGGCGACCTCATACAGTATCTGCGACTCGCTCCGTCCGTGAGTCAACAGATCGACGAAGTTGAACACGAAGGCACTGACGCCTTCGGGGCCGATAGCGGTACCCAGGTGCCGCTCCAGCTCGTCGGAGTTGGCGGAGGTCGAGATCTTCTGGTAACGCACCGGCGTCTTGCCGCACAGCTCCAGGAGATGCGATTCCAGGAGCTCCTTCTCGTGGGCGTTGAGCGATTCGTCCTCGCGATCGGCGTTGCCCCACCAATCGGGAAGGCGCGCCGCGATCTCGCCCGGAAAAAGTCCGCTGAAGAGCGAGTTGCGCGAGTACGGCGTCGCCGTCGGAAGCACCGCGAAGTAGTGCGTGGTCTCGGTGTCGAAGAAAGGAGCGAGCAAAGGCTCCAGCACGCGCCACTGATCCAGCCGCAGGCAATCCACCACGATGAACACCGCCGCCTTGTCGCGCTCGAGAATGGGCAACAGAAACTCGGAGACAATGTCTATCGAGAGCGGAGGCCTGTTCCCTTCGAGATTCTTGAGCCACTCGGGATAGTTGCTCTTCATGTACAACGCGAACTCGCGATGCATGTCGGGATAGAGTCCCTGCAGCGATTCGTAGAGTCCCATTTCGCCGGCGGCGGCCAAGTCCACGTCCCAGCGCACCAGCTCGTCGTAACGGTCGATCCACCCGCGCCAGTCGAGATTGCGGTCGCGCTCCAGCTCGATCGCGCGGAATCGCTCGACGAAGCTTCTCGCGATTGCCTGCTGACGGATCCGTGGACCCTCGAGAATCCGCGTCACGACCGTAAGCACTTGGCGCGGGTTGATCGGCTTGACCAGATAGTCGCGGACGTTGACGCCGATCGCTTCCTTGAGCGTCGAGTCCTCTTCGCTCTTGGTCACCATCACCACCGGTATGGCCGGCGCGATCTCGCGCACGTCGCGGTAGACCTCGAGCCCGCGCTTGCCGGGCATCTGCTCGTCGAGCAGGATGATGTCGAACGGACGACGCCTCAGCAGCTCCATCGCGTCGTCGGCGTTGGACGCCCACTCTACGGTATAGCCCTTGGAGCGAAGGAAGATGCGGTGAGGCTCGAGAAGCTCACCCTCGTCGTCCACCCACAGTATCGATTTTGGGGGGTTCAGGACCGGAACGGCCATACTTCGGAATGTAGCCGGAGGCGGAGTCCGTGCCTAGATTCGGAGGGTGATCGGCCAGATGCCCCGTTTCGCTCTCACGACCCCGGTTTTTCGATTCCGCGCGCTGACAACGCTGTCGGGGCGGGCATCGCTGGGCGGCGATCGGGAGACGCTAGTGGCCTGCTTCCAGCTGGGTCGGCTCTGCGCGGGAATCCTTCCTCCGTACGAGCTGTCACGAGAGCAGGTGCTGGAACGCACCGAGAACACCAAGCAATGGCTGTCGTCGCTGGCTATTCCGAGCGGAATCAGGTCAACGGCGTTTGGCATTTTCGGCGCGCTAAGCGGATTCGACCGGGAGCGCTGCGTGATCGCATTTGCCGACCTTGTGAAAGCCGCTTCCACGCAGTTAGATGAGGCATCACGCGCGGAGCTGACCGTACTGATGCAAGAGCTATCCGCGTCGCCGGCGATGCGACACGCGCGACATACAGTGACTCAATCTCAACCGAGCTGATAATGGCCGGCCATTCCAAATGGAAGCAGATCAAGCACTACAAGGCTGCGACCGACGCGAAGCGCGGGGCGCAGTTCACCAAGCTCATTCGCGAGATCACGATGGCCGCGAAGCTGGCTGGTGGCGATCCCGCCCACAATCCGCGGCTGCGAACCGCGATCGATGCGGCGAAGGCCGGATCGATGCCCAAGGACAACATCGAGCGCGCGATCAAGAAGGGAACGGGTGAGCTGGAAGGCGTCCACTACGTCGAAGTGACGTACGAAGGCTATGGGCCAGGCGGGGTAGCCATCCTGATCTCGGCC
>DHJM01000084.1:0-1487 GCA_002404335.1 Gemmatimonadales bacterium UBA4720 | reverse complement strand
CGACTCGGCGGCAACCTCGGACCCCCGCACTCGGTGTCGTACCTGTTCGATCGGAAGGGGCAGATCTACATCGAGGCCAGCAAATACGATGAAGACATGGTGCTCGAGGTCGCGCTCGACGGCGGCGCCGAGGATTTCAGGGCGGAGGGCGAGCAGTACATCGTGACCACGGATCCGCACGGGATGCACCACGTCGAGGACGCGATCAAGGCAAAGGGAATAGCGATCGCCGAGTCAGAGATCGCGTTCATTCCCAAGTCGACGGTGCGCGTCGAAGGAAAGAACGCGGAGTCGCTGATCAAGCTGCTGGAAGACCTCGAGACGCTCGACGACGTGCAGAAGGTCTCCGCGAATTTCGACATGGATGTCGAGCAAATGTCCGGTGCGTGATGCCGAACCCGTCGTAATACTCGGGATAGATCCCGGCACCGCGGTAACCGGCTACGGGGTAGTTCGGAAGGAAGGGCATGGCCCGCTCACGCTCATAGAGTGCGGCGTAATCCGCACGAAGCCGCGTGACGAATTGGCGCAGCGGCTGGCGGAAATCCACGACGGAGTTCTCGAGCTGATCCGCCGGCACAAGCCGACGGTTCTCGCAATCGAAGACATCTTCTACGCCCGCAACGTGCGGACGACGGTCGTGCTCGGCCACGCGCGCGGGGTGATTCTCCTGGCCGGTGCGCACGCGGCGATGGAGATCCATGAATATCCGCCGTCGGAGATCAAGAAAGCAGTGGCTGGTACTGGCGCCGCTACCAAGGTGCAGATTCAGTTCATGGTGATGCGCCTGCTGCGCCTGAAATCGGCGCCACAGCCGAGCGATGCGTCTGATGGAGTGGCTGCGGCGCTGACTTATGCGCTGATGCCCAACCTGCCGAAGATCGAGGCGATTCGATTCCCGTCGTCGACAGCGATTCGCTCGCACGCGGACCTGGGAAGAGCCGAGCGTTGATCGCGCGCATAGAAGGCAAGCTCGTCGCCAAGGATCTGGATTCGCTCGAGGTGATGACGAGCGGAGGAGTCGCCTACGAGCTGAAGATTCCGTTGGGCGTGTACGAGACGCTCCCGCGAGCGGGGGAAATGGTGGCGCTGCACACATCCCTCGTGGTGAAGGAAGACTCCTGGCAGCTGTTCGGCTTCGTCAGCGTGTTCGAGAAGCGGCTGTTCGAGAAGCTGCTCACGGCGAACGGCGTCGGTCCCTCTCTCGCGATCGGAATGCTGTCGGCGCTCTCGGCCACGCGGCTTATTCGGGCGATCCGTGAGAAAGACATCCCGACGCTGCAGAGCGTTCCGCGCGTCGGGCGCAAGAAAGCCGAGCGACTGATTCTCGATCTCGGCGACAAGCTCGATGGGCTGGGCGAGACGACCGGCACGTCGGCCGCTCCGGCGAGCGCGGCCGCGGACGATGCTCTGCGAGCGCTGGTTTCGCTGGGGTATTCGAGCGCCGACGCCGAGAGAGGTGTCCGGGCCGCTCTCGACGCTGGCGG
>DHJM01000003.1:9836-10240 GCA_002404335.1 Gemmatimonadales bacterium UBA4720 | reverse complement strand
ATTCCCGAAGGATCGCGGAGTCTGGCGTGGGCGTTGACGTTCCGCCATCCCGAGCGCACACTAAAGGACCAGGAAGTGCAAGGGAGAACGGCGAAGATTGTCAACGCACTAGAGGGAGAATTGGGTGTCCGACAGCGTACGGCCTGAAGTAGCCGCGTTCGCGGAGCTGGAGCAGCTGGTGAAGCATCTCGGTGACGAGCTCGCCTCGTTCCGCCGCCGTGCGCTGCAGGCGGAGGCGCGCATCAAGAGCCTCGAGTCCACCGGAGTAAAGGGAGTAATGTCCCCGGAGCGCGTTCAATTTCTGGAGACGGAGAACGCCGGACTCACGAGCCGGCTCGATGCGGCGCGCGCCCGGACACAGCAGATGATCGACCGCGTTCGCTTTCTGCGCCAACAGCATGATG
>DHJM01000003.1:3851-9751 GCA_002404335.1 Gemmatimonadales bacterium UBA4720 | reverse complement strand
GCCGTGGCCGAGCACGTGGACAACGTGATCCGTGAGACGATGCGCGCCGGCAACATCGTCGAGGCCCAGAAGGGCGCGATCCTGGCCGCGCTGAGCATCACCGACGAGCTCTTCGATGCCCGCGAGGCGGGCGAGGACCTCGCCGGCTCCATGAAGCGACTGGGCGCGGAGATCAGGCCCTGGCTTCCCCCGGCAAAAAGGAAGGAGTAAGCGTCTCGCAGCAGAGCCGGTATCTACAATACCGAAGCAGGGGGCTGAAGGCTTTGCAGCCGAATCGCTGGGAGCCTTCATAACTGGCGCGGAGATGCGGGCGGACCAGCATCGCGCGCATCATCGAAATCTCAATGAGTCCGTTACAACCCCGACTCCGCAGCTCCATACGCCGACGGAAAAGCTCCGAGCGATCTGGCTGCGAGGCTGAGAGCCCCCTGCTTTGGTTTTGTGGATGTCAGCGAGCCGGATAGCTCCCAGACCAAACACTTTCCTCTCGCCCAAACCGAGAACCCACATTAGTTTAACGCAACTACGCGACGACTTTCCGGCGCGTTAGGGGCCGCCTGTGGCATTGCCGCGGGCCCAACATAGATCCGACGACATGACGAACACAGCTTGGTTGGCCGCAGCTGGCATACTTCTATTTGCGATTGCCGGCGCGGTTTTTTTCTTTGTCGGCAGGAAGCTGGGTGTTAAAGCTGAGCTCCGGCGCCAGCAGCAGGCGCGCGCGACCGCTGAGGAGACCGCCAAGAGGATCGTTGGCGACGCGGAGCGCGAGGCAGAGAGCCTTCGCAAGACCGCCATCCTCAGTGGCAAGGAAGAGCTGATGAAGCTCCGCGAGGAATGGGAGGTCGAGATGCGCTCCCGTCGCGAGGAAATCGAGCGCGAGGAACGCAAGGTCGACGAAAAGGAAGGCCAGCTCAATCGCAAGTACGACCTCCTGGAGCAGCGCGAGCGCGAGACGACGCGACGCAGCGAGACCCTCGGCAACCGCGAAAAAACACTAGCCGACCGAGAGCAGGAGCTGGACAAGATGCTGGGCGAGGAAAGGCGCCGGCTGGAGCAGCTCGCCGGAATCTCCGCGGCCGATGCGAAGGCGGAGCTGATGCATCGCATGGAGGAGGAGGCGCAGGCCGACGCGGCAAACAAGATCCGCGAGATCCGCGAGTCCGCCAAGCGAAACGCCGAGCGCGAGGCGAAGAAGATCATCGCGCTCGCGATTCAGAGAATCGCCGCCGAGCAGAGCGTGGAGGCCACCGTATCCGCTGTCTCGCTTCCCAACGACGAGATGAAGGGACGGATCATCGGCCGCGAGGGCAGGAACATTCGCGCCTTCGAGCTTGCCACCGGCGTCGACGTGATCATCGACGACACGCCAGATACGGTGGTGGTCTCGTGCTTCGACCCGATACGCCGTGAGATCGCGCGGCTCTCCCTGGAAAAGCTCGTCGCCGACGGGCGCATCCACCCCGGACGCATCGAGGAAGTCGTCAACAAGTCGAGGCTGGAAGTCGACGCATCAATCGTCGAGACGGGTGAGCAGGCAGCGTACGAGACTGGCGTCCACGGACTGAATCCTGAGCTGGTGAAGCTGATCGGGCGCATGCGCTGGCGCACCAGCTACGGCCAGAACATTCTGAACCACTCGAAGGAAGTAGCGTGGTTGGCTGGAATCATGGCCGCCGAGCTGGGGCTCGATGTTGCGATGGCCCGCAGGGGCGCATTGCTCCACGATGTGGGCAAGGTGCTGACTCACGAGCACGAAGGGACTCACGTGCAGCTGGGGGTCGAGATGGCGACCAAGTACGGGGAGAACCCGCTCGTGGTCAACTGCATTGCCGCCCACCACGACGACGTGCCCCACGAGAGCGAGATCTCGGTGCTGGTGCAGGCGGCGGATGCGATCTCGGGCGCCCGTCCCGGCGCTCGGCGCGAGGCGTTCGAGACCTACGTCAAGCGGCTCGAGGGTCTCGAGAAGATTGCGGCGAGCTACCGTGGAATCGAGAAGGTGTTCGCCATTCAGGCCGGCCGCGAGGTCCGCGTGATCGTGGTGCCCGAGGAGGTCGACGACCCGCGCATGGCATCGCTGACCGAGGAGATTGCTCGTCGCATCGAGGCCGAGCTCCAGTACCCGGGACAGATCAAGGTCGTGCTGATCCGGGAGACGAGAGCAGTGGACTTTGCCCGCTGAGCTGATCGATGGCCGCGCGATCGCGAAAAAGGTACGTGCGGAAGTCGCCGAGCGAGCAAGAAAACTCGTAGCGCGCGGAGTGAGGCCCGGCCTCGCCGTCGTAATGGTTGGCGACGACCCCGCGAGCGCTGTCTATACGACCGCAAAGGCGAAGGCGGCGGAGGAAGCGGGCATGTACAGTCTCAACGTGCGGCTGCCCGCCGACACCTCGCAGGCCGACCTGTTGAGCCGCGTCGACGCCCTCAATGCCGATCCCAAAATCCACGGCATATTGATACAGATGCCGCTCCCAGCGCAGATCGACCCCGACACCGTGATCAGAAGGATCAACCCGGCCAAGGACGTGGATGGATTTCATCCCGTGAATGTCGGGAAGATGCTGATCGGTGAGCGCGACGGATTCATTTCCTGCACGCCGGCGGGAATTCAGGTGCTGCTGAAAGAGTCGGGCGTGAAAACGCCGGGGAAGAACTGTGTGGTGATCGGGCGCAGCAACATCGTGGGCAAGCCGATGGCCGCGCTGATGATGCAGGACAACGAGAACGCGAACTGCACCGTGACCGTCTGTCACCGTCATACGGCGGATCTCAAATCACACACGCGAGCCGCCGACATTCTCATCGTCGCCGCTGGTCGCGCGCGCATCGTCACCGCCGACATGGTGAAGCCCGGCGCCGTCGTAATCGACGTCGGAACGAATCGCGTCGCCGACGCGCGGTCGAAGAGTGGAACGAAGCTCGTNNATGCTGATGTCGAACACGGTTCGCGCCGCGGAGATGACGCTTCGATGAAAGCGGTTCCCTTCGATCTCTTCGCGACTCCGCGCGCGGTTCCACCCGGCAGCGCGGCGGACAATCCGTTGTCGGTGGGCGACCTCGCGCTCGTGACGCGCGAGGTGATCGAATCACGGCTGCGCCCAGTCTGGGTCCGCGGCGAGATCAGCGACTTCAAACAGCACCGGAACGGACACTGGTATTTCAGCCTGCGCGACCGGGCTGCTCAGATTCGCTGCGTCGTCTGGTCTGGTGATCAGCATCGGATGCCTGCGCCGCCCGACGATGGAATGCAGGTCGTGCTGTTCGGGCAGATGACCGTCTATACTGCGCGCACGGATCTCCAGCTCAAGGTCACACGCATCGAAGCCGAGGGCGACGGGCTGTGGCGAAAGGCGATGGAAGTGACGCTGGCGAAGCTGCGTCGCGAGGGGCTGCTCGACGAAGCGCGCAAGCGAGCGATTCCACATTTTCCGAGAATCGTCGCCGTGGTGACGAGTCCCGACGGTGCCGCGCTCAGAGACATCGTGGCAGTAATGAGGAAGCGGAATCTCGGCGCCCGGCTCGTTCTGTGCCCCACAAGAGTTCAGGGCGATGGAGCGGAGTTGGAAATTGCGGCCGCTCTCAGGCGGGTGTCGCGCTGGGGAAAAGCCGACGTCGTGATCGTCGGACGAGGCGGTGGCAGCAAGGAAGATCTGTGGGCGTTCAACGACGAGCGCGTCGCGCGCGCGGTCGTGGCGTGCCCGGTTCCGGTGATCTCCGCCGTTGGGCACGAGGTAGATATCACGATCTGCGACGCCGTCGCCGACTTGCGAGCGCCGACGCCATCCGCTGCGGCCGCTGCCGCGTGTGCTTCACGCGACGAGGTGAACAAGACATTGTCGCTGGCGAAACGAAATCTCTCCGACGCGCTGGTGGGGAGGATTCAGTACGCTCGCCACCATCTCGGCCGACTGGCGCGCTCGGTCGCGCAATCGTCCACACGAATCGTGACTCGCAAGAGGGCATTGCTCGGCACGTCCGCGGCGCGGCTCAATGCGCTAAGCCCACTCGCAACGCTTTCGCGGGGCTACGCCGTCGCGCGAGACCAGGATGGACGCGCGCTCACCTCGGCGCGTCAGTTCTCTCCCGGCCTCGAGTTCAATCTTCTGCTTCACGATGGGCGGGTTAGCGCCAAGAGCGAAGAAGTGATCGTTGATGAAAACCTGGACTCTGAGCCGATCCGAGACAGCTAAAGCAGCTGCTGGCTGCACATGAGCAGCACGACTCTCACCTCTTCCTGTCCAGTCGCGCCAACCACTTTGCTTGAATAGTAGAACGGCTCGCCGGGCATATTTGCTTCACCAAAGACGAGCACCGAGTCCATCTGGGTTACCGTTATCTCAAAATCGCCGTTGCCGTTGCTCATCGCGTATCCCAGCGCCCGTGCCCGTCTCACCTGCGACAGGAGTCGATCATACTCCCTGGAAGCGGCGCGCATCGCGGCTGGGTCACCATTCTCCCAGTCCAGGCTGTCGAGCACAAAGAGAGACTTGCGGATCGCCGGAACCTTTTTCGCGTTGAACGCATAGACGTGAACGCCGGGCACGCCGGACGTCGTCTCCTTTACATCCGCGCAAGGCTGGGCACTGCCGTCGAGCAGCGTCTGCGCTGGAAACGGGTGCGCCAGGGACAACAGGCCGAGTAGTGCGGCTCCTCTTAAAAACACTCCGGACTCCGGGTGAAGGGTCGCTCTCAAGACGCGCCAGCCCGGTTTTCGGAACCGAAAGGGGCGCGGCGTCCGGGTGCAGAGGAAGTCCGGTGCCTTGTCTTGCCCCCCTTCGCCCGCTAAGTTACAAGGCTACAGCGATTTAAGAACCAGATACGGGCGTCCGCAAATGAGCGGGCGCGAGATCAAATCCAAATAATGGCATTCGAGAAGACACCCACCGTAGAGAAGTACCGCACCCACAAAGACGACAGCGGCTCGAGCACAGTTCAGGTCGCGCTTCTCACCGCGAGAATCAACTATCTCACCGACCACTTCCGCACCCACGCGAAGGATCACCACAGCCGTCGCGGGCTGCTCAAGATGGTTGGAAAACGGCGCCGTCTCCTCGATTACCTGAGGCGTACCGACCTCGAAGGTTACCGCAAGATCATCGCGGACCTTGGACTCCGATACTAACCCTGGCTCTTTGATCTGACCGCGCGGCGCACAATGGCGTCCGCGCGGTTTGTGCTACACAAGCGACAACAACACAACATATGCAACGCATCGAAAGAACATTCGCCGGCAGACGCCTCGTCATCGAGACAGGCCGCATGGCGAAGCAGGCCGCAGGATCAGCACTTGTCCAGTTCGGCGACACGATGGTTCTCGCCGCGGCGACAGTCAGTGACACCGAAAGTCCCCTTCCGTTTTTCCCGCTACTCGTAGAGTACAAGGACAAAGCCTACGCCGCGGGCAAGATTCCCGGTGGCTTCATCAAGAGAGAAGGCCGCCCCTCCGATCCGGAAATCCTCAAGGCGCGAATCATCGATAGATCGATCCGCCCGCTATTCCCGGAAGGATTCAAGAACGAAGTCCAGGTATTCATCTACGTTATCTCGGCCGACCAGGAGAACGACGCTGACGTGATGGCGCTCGTCGCCGCGTCCTACGCGATCAACTCGTCGAAGATTCCATTCATGGGCCCAATCGCTGGCGTGCGCGTCGGCAGAGTCCAGGAAAAGTGGATCCTCAACCCGACCTTCCAGCAGCTCCCGTATAGCGACATGGACGTCGTCCTCGCCGCTTCGAAGGATTCGATCATGATGGTCGAAGGCGGGGCGCTCGAGGTCACCGAAGCCGACATGCTCGAGGCGCTCACCGTCGGTCAGCGCGGAGTGCAGGAGCTCATAGCGATTCAGGAAGAAATGCTCGCCCAGAACCGCGCTCCGAAGATGGCGTGGAAGAAGGT
>DHJM01000003.1:1218-3801 GCA_002404335.1 Gemmatimonadales bacterium UBA4720 | reverse complement strand
TCGCGGAAGCGATCAACCAGAAGGAGAAGCACACCCGCATCGAAGCCGTCGAGCTGGTGAAGAAGCAGGCGATCGAGCAGCTGATCGTTGAATTCCCGGACAACTCGAAGGACGTCAAGGCGCTCGTCGAGGACACCGAGTACCACGCGCTCCGGTCGCAGGTTCTGGACACGGGCAAGCGCGTTGACGGCCGCGGCACGAAAGACGTGCGGGCCATCACGATCGACACCCCGGTGTTGCCGCGCGCTCACGGTTCCGCGCTATTCACTCGCGGGCAAACACAGGCGCTCGTCGCCGTCACACTCGGCACAGCGAACGATGTGCAGCGCCTCGACAGCATCGACGATGCAGGCGAGACGACCAAGTCGTTCATGCTCCACTACAACTTCCCGCCATTCTCGACGGGTGAAGTGAGACCGATGCGCGGCACCAGCCGTCGCGAGATCGGCCACGGAAACCTGGCCGAGCGCGCACTCCAGGGTGTGCTGCCGCCGTTCGAGGAGTTCCCGTACACGATCCGCATCGTGTCCGACATTCTCGAGTCGAATGGATCGTCGTCGATGGCGTCGGTCTGTGGTGGCTCACTGGCTCTCTTTGATGCCGGCGTTCCGCTCCGCTCCGCCGTCGCCGGCGTGGCGATGGGCCTCATCAAGGAAGGCAGCAAGTACGCGATCCTCACCGACATCCTCGGCACCGAGGATCATCTGGGCGACATGGACTTCAAGGTCGCCGGAACCGCGCAGGGAATCACTTCGATCCAGATGGACATCAAGGTCGAAGGGCTCGATCTCCAGATCGTGAAGGAAGCCATGGCGCAGGCGCGCGAAGGAAGACTTCACATTCTCGGCGAGATGTCGAAGGCACTGGCGCAGCCGCGCACTGACCTTTCCCCGTTTGCACCGCGCATCGTGACGATGAACATCAGCCCCGAGAAGATCGGCGATCTCATCGGCCCCAAGGGCAAGACGATCCGCGGCATTCAGGAAGAGACTGGCGCCGAGATCACGGTGGACGACGCCGGATTGGTCACGATCGCCGCTGTCGGCGGCGAGGCGATGGAGAGAGCGCGTCAGATGATCCAGGCTCTCACCGCGGAGCCGATCATTGGCGATACGTACGAGGGAACCGTGAAGAGCACGACCGCGTTCGGCGCGTTCGTCGAGATCATGCCGGGCACCGAAGGTCTGGTTCACATCTCCGAGCTCAAGCACGGCCGCACCGAGAAGACGGAAGACGTCGTGAAGAAGGGTGACCGCGTCAAGGTCAAGCTTCTCGAGCGCGATGAGCGTGGACGTCTGCGCCTCTCGATGAAGGCACTTACACCTAAGCCCGAAGGAGACCAATCCTCCTCCTCCGGCGGCGGTGAAGGACACCTCGCTGGCGTTGGCGCGGAGAATGAAGGGGGAAGCGAAGGGTCCGAAGGCGGCCCATCGGATCGTGGCGACAGGCCCCGCCGTCCGCGCAGCGGGTCGCGCGGTGGCAGTGGGGGACGTTCGCGCGGGTGACCCTCGCCGCGCAGTCCGCCGAAGCTGACCTGCGACGTACCGTTCTCCGGAACGGATTGACCGTACTCTCGGAGCACATGCCGGGAGTACGGTCGGTCGCTTTGGGGGCGTGGGTTCGCGCCGCATCCCTCCACGAGAGTCCCGAAAAAATGGGCGTCTCGCACATGCTCGAGCACATGGTGTTCAAGGGCACGCCCACCAGGAGCGCCAGGGATCTCGCGCTCGCGCTCGAGACGCTCGGCGGCTCGCTCGACGCCTACACCTCTCGCGAGCACACCGCATATCAGGCCAGGGTTCTTGACGAGCACCTTCCGCAGGCCGCCGATGTTCTGGCGGATCTCGTCTTTCGCCCCGTGCTCCGTCCTTCGGACCTCGCGCTCGAGCGAAAGGTCGTGCTCGAGGAGATCAACACCGTCGACGACACGCCCGACGATCTCGTCTTCGAGCTGCACAACGCTCAGCTGTGGGGGAAGCATCCCTACGGATACTCCATTCTCGGAACCCGCGAGACCGTGGGAGGGCTCGACCAGAGCGATCTGCGTGCTCTTCACTCGCGAGCGTATCATCCCGAGCAGATCGTGGTGGCAGCCGCCGGAAACGTCGAGCACGACGCGCTGATCGAGACGCTTGAAGCGAGTGGCTGGGCCGACATTCCGCGTGGTGGGCTGCCCGCGCTCAAGTCTCCGGCTCCAATCGTGCAAGTACCCAGCGCCGTGCACTTCGAGCGTGATACGGCCCAAACCCACATCGTGATCGGGAGCCCTGCGTTCGAGCACAGCGACCCGCGTCGCTACGCGATGAGCATGGTCGGAATGCTGTTCGGCGGTGGCATGAGCTCGCGCCTCTTTCAGCGCATCCGCGAAGAGCTGGGTTTGGCCTACTCCGTTTACTCGTTTCAGTCCTTTCACGAGGACGCCGGAGTGCATGGCGTTTACGTCGGCACGACGCCCGAGACCGCGCGAGCGGCGGTCGACGCGATCAACGAGGAGATGGAAAAGCTTGCTGCGAACGGCTTGAGCGAGGACGAGCTGACCGCTGGAAAAAGCCAGCTAAAAGGTCAGATTACACTGTCTCTGGA
>DHJM01000003.1:0-1054 GCA_002404335.1 Gemmatimonadales bacterium UBA4720 | reverse complement strand
TTCCGAAGGAGATCAAGACCAACGAGAATCGGGTCGCCCTGGTGCCGGCGGGCGCTGAAGCGCTTGTGGGATCGGGTCACAGCGTCATGATCGAGAAGGGAGCCGGCGAGGGAAGCGGCTTTCTGGATTCGGCCTACACGTCGGTCGGCGCCACGGTCGGTGCCGACGCCGACACTGTTTGGCGCGAAGCCGATATGATCATGAAGGTGAAGGAGCCGATCAAGGTCGAGTGGCCCCGCATTAAGAAGGGCCAGGTGATCTTTACCTACTTTCACTTCGCCGCCGACAAGGAGCTGACGCTCGCCCACATCAAGAGCGGCGCGATCTGCGTCGCCTACGAGACCGTGGAATTGCCTTCGAAGGAGCTGCCTCTCCTGACGCCGATGTCGGAAGTGGCGGGACGGATGGCGGTCCAGGAAGGCGCCAAGTACCTCGAGAAGCTCTACGGTGGACGCGGGGTCCTCCTCGGCGGAGTACCCGGCGTCGCTCCGGGCAAGGTCGTGATCCTCGGGGGCGGCATCGTCGGTATCAATGCGGCGAAGATGGCCGCCGGGTTGGGCGCGAAAGTCACGGTCCTCGACCTGAGCCTGGAGCGTTTGCGCTACCTTTCGGACGTCATGCCGGCCAACGTCACACTCATCTATTCCAATCGTCATAACATCCTGGAGCAGATCTCCACCGCGGATCTGGTCGTGGGAGCGGTTCTCATTCACGGAGCCGTCGCGCCTCGACTGATTCGGCGCGAAGATCTGAAGACGATGCAGCCAGGAGCAGTCATAGTCGACGTCGCCATCGATCAGGGCGGCTGCGTCGAGACGATCAAGGCTACAACGCACGAGAACCCAACCTACGTCGTGGATGGGATCATCCACTACGGAGTCGCAAACATGCCCGGCGGAGTACCACGCACGTCAACACTCGCGCTCACCAACGCGACTTTCCCTTACGCGAAGGACCTCGCTAAGAAGGGATGGAAGCAGGCTCTGAAAGAAAACGCCGCACTCAAGAAGGGACTCAACATCGTAGACGGAAAGGTGACATATCCCGCTGTCGC
>DHJM01000060.1:3273-4496 GCA_002404335.1 Gemmatimonadales bacterium UBA4720 | reverse complement strand
GGTGTTCTTCGTGTGGACGCAGAGTCGGACCGGAAATGATTCAAACGGCAGCTTCGATTTTGCCGCGCAGAGGACGGCGATCTTCCGAGACCGGCCCACGAACGTGTTTCAGGTCAAGGTGAATTACTGGATCGGGCGCTGACGAAGGAAAGAGTCGGCTGATTTCCGACCCCGGCCCCTTGTAGTCTCTACATCCGACTTCGAAGTTTTGGGCACGGCGATCAGATATGGTCGCCGGTTCCGAGGTCATTCCTTCCAATCGCCCATGCTCACGCTCATCGGCATCGTAATTGTCGTCATCGGATTTGTTCTCAGAATAAATCCACTCCTCGTCGTGACTGTCGCCGGTCTGGCGACCGGTATTGCGAGCGGCCTTGCTCCGCTGGAAGTGGTGGCAGCGTTTGGAAAGGCGTTCATCACGAGCCGATACGTGGCGATCGTGTGGCTCGTTCTTCCCGTAATCGGGCTACTCGAGCACGCGGGGCTCAAGGAGCGAGCTCGCGCCGTGGTCGCCGGACTTCGTGCCGCTACGGCATCGCGGGTACTACTCGCCTATTTCGCCATCCGTCAGATCACAGCCGCGCTGGGCCTCACATCACTCGGCGGACACGCGCAGATGGTGCGACCCCTGATCGCACCGATGGCGGAGGGAGCGGCGGAGAATCAGTACGGCGACCTGCCGCAATCGGTGCGATACACGATCCGGGCGCACACCGCCGCGGTCGACAACATCGCACTCTTCTTCGGTGAAGACATCTTCATCGCGATCGGGTCGATTCTGCTGATTAGAGGTTTTCTCGATCAGAACGGAATCCACGTCGAGCCGGCGCAGCTGGCGATCTGGGCGATTCCAACCGCCATCTGCGCGTTCGTGATTCACTGTACGCGACTCTTGCTGCTCGACCGGAAACTGCGAGCGGAGCTCGCGCAACAAACAGAGCAAGAGTGATAACCCTCGAGCACATCTACTGGCTCAGTGGTCTCATGATGGCGGGCGTCGCCATCGTCAACTGGCGTGACCGGAGCAACCCGCGACGCTTGAACAACACGGCTTTCTGGGGCATCTACGCGATCACCTTTCTGGCGGGATCGTATCTTCCCGATCTCGCGAATGGCTCTCTCGTGATCGCGATGGTTCTCGTCGCGAGCATCCGCGGTCTCGGACAGGGCAAGCAGGAGAGCGCCACGCGCGAGGAGCGTGAGGCCAGCGCTCGGCGCTGGGG
>DHJM01000060.1:1614-3230 GCA_002404335.1 Gemmatimonadales bacterium UBA4720 | reverse complement strand
GTGGATGTCAAGCAGGTGACGGTGATCTCGCTGGGGATCGCAACGCTCGTTGCGCTGGTGACGGGGATGATCATGCTCAGGCCACCACTGCTGGCGCCGATCAGAGAGGCGCGCCGGTTGCTCGACGCAGTCGGCTGGGCCGCCGTGCTCCCTCAAATGCTCGCGGCACTCGGGGCGCTGTTTGCGATTGCGGGCGTTGGCAGTGTCGTGTCCGGCCTGGCGCAGCGCTGGATCCCCCTCGACAACCCGTTTGTAGTCGTGACGACTTACGCCTTAGGGATGGCCGTGTTCACGATGATCATGGGCAATGCGTTCGCTGCCTTTCCCGTAATGACAGCGGGGATCGGCCTGCCGCTCATCGTTCAGAAGTTCGGCGGCGACCCTGCCGTCATGGCCTCGATCGGGATGCTCTCGGGATATTGTGGCACACTGATGACTCCGATGGCGGCGAACTTCAATATCGTGCCGACTGCCCTGCTCGAGCTCCCGGATGAGAATGCCGTGATCAAAGTCCAGATTCCGACCGCGCTCATGCTGCTTGGAGCGAACATTCTGCTCATGAACTTTCTCGTGTTCCGCCGCTGATGCCTGCCTCCGCATCTCTCACTCCGGCGCTCGCCCGAACGTTCGCGCGGGTCGCCCTGTCTCACGTGACACAGGAATACCCGAACAAGCTCGATCACGTGCTGAACAAGCGGGCCGATCTCAAGACGCCGAGCGAGCTGCATCCGGTTTTCTTCGGCAGCTTCGACTGGCATTCGTGCGTGCACGGATACTGGCTTCTGGCGACTCTGCTGCGGCTCTTTCCCGAGATACGCGAGGCTGGAAAGATCGAAGAGCTGCTCGACCATCAGCTCACGCCCGCGAAGGTGAGAGCGGAAGTCAGATATCTGGGCCAACCGTTGCGCGCGACGTTCGAGCGGCCATACGGCTGGGCGTGGCTGCTGATGTTGTCGGCCGAGCTGAATCGACATGCGAGCAAGAATGGAAAGCGCTGGAGCGACGCGCTCGCGCCGCTCGCTGACGCGTTCACCCAGCGCTTCCTCGATTTCCTTCCGAGGGCGACTTACCCGACGCGCGTAGGGACGCACTTCAACAGCGCATTCGCCATCGCGCTCGTGCTCGAGTACGCGGAGGTCGCGAGCAATGACACTCTTCGGAAAGCCCTGGTAAAAAAGGCCCGCGCCTGGTACTCGAAGGATTCGGACTGCCAGGCGTGGGAGCCGGGCGGAGATGATTTTCTGTCTTCGGCTCTGATGGAAGCGGAGTGCATGCGCAGGGTGCTGAAGGCGAGCGATTTCTCGGGCTGGGTCGATCGGTTTCTTCCAAGGCTTGCGGTGCGGGAGCCGGCGACCTTGTTCACGCCAGCCATCGTGAGCGATCGCACCGATGGCAAGATCGCCCACCTTGACGGGTTGAACCTGAGCCGCGCCTGGTGCTGGCGCTCGATCGCGGCGACGTGGCCCGCGAGCGATGCACGCCGAGGAGTTGCGCTCGAGGCGGCAGAGATACATTTCGCCGCCAGCCTTCCACACGTTGCGGGCGACTACATGGGAGCGCATTGGCTGGCTACGTTTGCCCTGCTGGCCCTGCTCTAACGTGAGCCTCGCGTGAAG
>DHJM01000060.1:798-1432 GCA_002404335.1 Gemmatimonadales bacterium UBA4720 | reverse complement strand
CTTGGCGCCGCGCGCGGACGACGCGGGATCGGGCCGCTCAAACTTCCGTTCGTCTTCGTCGCCCTGGTATTGGTGATTGGCTTCGGCGCGGCGCTGGCGCTGCCGGCCACTGAAGGTCCGCTCAGCACGCTCTGGCTCGGATTGCCGGCGCGAGCCGCGATAGTGATCTACGGGGTGGGACTGCTCCCTATCGTCGTGCTCCCTATCGCCTATGCATTGACGTTCGAGACGCAGACGCTGAGCGCCGAAGATGTCGAGCGCGTGCGTGCACTGGCTCGCGAGAATCAAGCGGCCATTGAGAGCGGCGCGACAGAGCCGATGGACAACCAGCGTCGCGGATGATTCAAACCGCAAGCGTGAGTGCGCTCCTCCAGGTCGCTTTACCGAATGCCGCTCGACCAGCTGTCGTAGCAGTCGGCATTCTTTACTTCGCTGTGGTCCTCGGCATCAGCGTCTGGGCGGCGCGGAGAACACGAACAGCGAGAGATTTTTTTGTTGCCGGAAAGGGAATCGGGCTCGTCGCGCTCACCGTTGCTTCGGTGTCGGTGTCCGTTTCCGGATTTGCATTCATCGGCGGCCCGGGGTTCATCTATGCTGTCGGCCTGGGCGCGATGTACATCGTGCTTCCCGCCGC
>DHJM01000060.1:0-701 GCA_002404335.1 Gemmatimonadales bacterium UBA4720 | reverse complement strand
GACGCGATCGGCGCCCGCTATCGCTCGCGGGCCGCGCAGGGATTGTCGGCCGTCGCGATTCTGGTCGGGATCGTGGGATACATGGCGACGAACGCGTTGGCGATGGGAGTCGTGATCAATTCCATCTTTGGAGTGGGCCTCGGCTGGGGAATCTGGATCGGAATGGGTGTGACGCTCGCGTATTCCGCATCGGGCGGCATTCTCGCCGGCATCTACAACGACGTCTTTCAGGGAACCCTGATGGCACTGGCATCTGTGCTGGTTTTCATTTTTGTGCTTCAATTCGGCGGCGGGCTCGGTGAAATCTCACGCACGATACTCGCGCACGACCCCGCGTTTCTTGGCCCTTGGGGAAAGCTCACTCCACTGGCGGCGCTTTCATTCTTCTTCGTGTTTTCAATGGGCTCGCTCGGCCAGCCGCAGGCTGTGCACAAGTACTACATGCTGCGTGATCCGCTGCAGCTCAAATGGTATCCGCTGCTCAAGACGCTCGGTCTGGTGCTCGTGCTCCTATTGTACTTCAGTGTCGGGGTTGGAGTGAAAGCGTTCGTGCTGAGCGGTCGTCTGGATACGCTGGCGAGCCCCGATCAGGCGACGCCTGCTCTGCTGCTCAATGTCACGCCGATAATTCTCGCTGCACTGGTCTTCTCGGGCGTCGCGGCCGCGACCATGAGCGCGGCAAACTCGTTCATAAATATTGG
>DHJM01000089.1:11585-12063 GCA_002404335.1 Gemmatimonadales bacterium UBA4720 | reverse complement strand
TCGTGTTGATCGTGTTCTTGAGCGCGAGCGTCTCGCCGCGCGCTTCGACCGTGATCTTCTGGGAAAGATCTCCCTTGGCGACCGCGGTGGTCACCGCGGCAATGTTTCTCACCTGGCTGGTGAGATTTCCAGCGAGCGTGTTGACGTTGTCGGTCAGGTCCTTCCACGTGCCGGCGACGCCCGGCACCTGTGCCTGTCCACCCAGCTTGCCCTCGGTTCCCACTTCGCGCGCGACGCGCGTGACTTCGTTGGCGAAGGAGCCGAGCTGGTCGACCATTGTGTTGACGGTGGTGCCGATTCGAAGGAACTCGCCCTGCACCGCCTTGCCATCGATCTCCAGCACCATCTTCTGGCCGAGATCCCCCTCGGCTACCGCGGTCAGCACGCGAGCTACTTCGGTCGTGGGCGAAGCGAGGTCGGTGATGAGCGTATTGACTGACTCGACGGTGGAGCGCCAGCCACCGATGACGGGACCGAT
>DHJM01000089.1:4041-11496 GCA_002404335.1 Gemmatimonadales bacterium UBA4720 | reverse complement strand
AGCATCTCCTCGGACAACCGCTCATTGAGCTTGGCGATTCCGTTGAACGCGTCCGCGATCTCCGAGAGCAGCGGATCTTCGGACATGGCGAGCCGGACCTCGAATTCACCGTCTCTCAGGTCGCGCATGGCGTGGAGGAGGCGTCGGAGGTTCGCGTCCTTCAGTTTTCCGTCTGGGGCGAGTCCTCCCGCTCCCTCTTCACCGCGTTTGGTGCCGGCACCGTTGCCGTTTCCTTTCCCGTTGCGTCCCTTGCCGCCGTTTTTCCGGCGCGAGCTCGCATTGGAAGAGCGCTCGGAGCTTTCCTCCGCATCCGTCTCTTCCTCGATTGTATCACCGATCTCCACGACTTTACTCCTTGATATGACTTCTCTTAAGGCCCGGCCGCTCGCGGGGTCCTTGAATCCCCAGGTCTGCCGGCGCGGGGCCGGTGGGGATCAGTTCTACTATTCAAAAGCGGGGCCGTTCTGGGGGCAACCCGACCCTTGTTATTGGGTCCTTGGGTTGACTTGGACCGGGTCGCCGAAGTGGATCTGACCCTCGGACAGCACTCGCGGGAATACACGCACACCGCTCGGTCGGGTCCGCCATGGTGGATTGTGTCGTCTTGAGCGTCTCCTACGGGCCCTAATCGAGACACTTGGGCGCCATTAACGCGGCTTTTTGGCACTCCTCCGCCAGACACGTTTACCGATACAAGCGTCCCGATTAGACGGCTATCTAATCGGTCCGCTGACCCGTCAGTTTTCACTGGCACTCTCTCCTACACCCGATTTGGGCGAACGCGCACCGGGCCTGCCTGCCTTTTCACTGACCAGGAAGCTCACCGGAATTCCCCCGTTACTCGTGCTGAACCTCGGCCGGAGCGGAAGCCGCATCTGCGCCGCCAGCACGGCGTCCGACGTCAGTATCCCGATCCTCCATCCTCGCTTCGTTTTCAAAGCATTTCCCAGAGTCGCGTACAGGTCGCGCAGGTCTTCACTCTCACCAACCCGCACTCCGTACGGCGGGTTAGTGAGAATCCAACCCTCACCATTTGCGACATTTTCGATCTTCGCGATGGACCCCGAGAGCGACTCCGCCAAAAACCGAACGTCTCGACCGACTCCCGCTCTCTCCGCGTTGTGCATCGCGGCCCGGATTGCGCCGGCGTCGCGGTCCGCGCCCACAATGTCGAGCGTCGGATTGGTCACGGAGGCGCGCGCCTTTTCGAGGATGTCGTTCCAGAGATCGCGATTGAAAGTCGGCCAGTGCATGAATTGAAAGTCGCGTTCGAGACCCGGCGCAATCCCACGCGCGATCAGCGCTGCCTCGATCGGAATCGTCCCCGACCCGCACAACGGATCGAGGAGCGGCTCTCCCCGCCGCCCATCCCATCCGCTCGCCAGTAGCATCGCCGCCGCCAATGTTTCCCGAAGTGGTGCCTTTGCCACTTCCTTCCGGTATCCGCGCCGGTGCAACAGCTCGCCCGAGGTGTCGGCGCTGATCTCACACTGGTCGTGCACGATTCGCACGATAAAGAGCTGCCGAGAACTTCCTTTTTCTTGGTATTCCTCCTGTTCCTCATCGGGGAGATTCCCAACTTTCATTTCGGTGCCGCTCGGCGCCACTCCCGCGATAACGGACAGCACGCGCTCCGCCACGGCGTCGGAGTGATACAGCTTCGACTTTCTGCAGGTGACGCGCACCTCGACCGAGCCATTCTCCGGAAGAAAATCCTGCCACGACAATTTTTTTGATCTCCGCTCGAGCTCGTAAAAAGTGCTGGCGTGAAATTGCCCGAGTCTGACCACCACGCGGCTCGCGGTGCGAAGCCAGAGATTCGCCTGGTAGATGCGATCCAGATCTCCGTCGAATGCGACTCCGCCGATTTCCTGCCGTCCTCTCACGCCGAGCGACTTGAGCTCGCCCGCGGCGATCGACTCCAATCCCGGCGCGGTTGGCGCGAAGATCTGGAATCGCGGCGAGGCAGTAGGGAAGGGGGAAGAGGAAGCGGTAGGAGTTTTTGGCATCGTCGCTCAGCTTACCATGTCGGCTTCTTCGTGTCGAGCGGTGATGGCCATCGCAGTTCCTGATCTGATTGGGTGGGCGGAATACTTTGTGCCTGTACTAGCCCGAGTGTCGAAACGAATAACAAGGGAAGCGGCTCGACAGCTGCTCCGCGATCGCTTTGGGCATCAGGATTTCAGGCTTGGCCAGTGGGCGCCGATTGACGCCGTTCTCTCCGGCAATGACGCCCTGGTCGTGATGCCGACCGGAAGCGGGAAGTCGCTGATTTACCAGCTGCCCGCCGTGTTGATGCCCGGACTCACAGTTGTCGTCAGTCCGCTCATCGCCCTGATGAAGGACCAGCACGACAAGCTCTCCGCCCAGGGAGTGAGCTCCGTCGCGATGCATTCGCACCTCTCCAGCGCCGAGTCGCGGGAGGCGCACCGCCAGATCGCCGAGGGCGAAGGGGAAATTCTCTATCTCACTCCCGAGCGCTTCAAGGACCGCGCTTTCTTCGAGCATCTGCTCTCGCGCCCCATCAGTCTCTTCGTCGTCGACGAGGCGCACTGCGTCAGCCAGTGGGGACACGATTTCCGCCCCGACTACCTCTCGCTCGGAGCGATTTCCAAGCGACTCGGCCGCCCGCCGGTGCTCGCGCTCACGGCCACGGCGACCGCGCACGTTCAGGCCGACATCATCCGACAGCTCGGCATGATCGATCCGCACATCACGATCACAGGATTCGCCCGCCCGAATCTCCGCTTCGAGGTGGTTCGCACGGTCAACGATCAGATCAAGGACGCGATCCTCCGCCACGCTCTCCAGGAATTCGAGGGCTCGGGTGTGATTTACGTCGCTACAGTGAAAGAGGCCGAGCGTCTAAACGCGGCGCTGTCGGAAGAGTTCAGCGTCGGGATCTACCATGGCAAGCGACCGGCGGCCGATCGGAGGGATGTTCAGGACCGCTTCATGGCGGGCGAGCTCAAGGCGATCATCGCCACCAACGCCTTCGGACTCGGCATCGATAAGCAGGATCTGCGCTGGGTGATCCACTACCATTTTCCCGGATCGATCGAAGCGTACTATCAGGAAGCCGGCCGAGCGGGACGAGACGGCCAGCCCGCAATTTGTAGAGTGCTGTACCGCGTCGAGGACAAGCGGATACAGTCGTACTTTCTGGGCGGCAAGTATCCGGAGGTGCAGGAAGCGGCGCAGGTCGCGCTGGCGCTGGAGAAGTATCCGCTCAAGACGCCGGTGCTGCTCGACGACATCGTCGAGCTCACGGGAATTGCTTCCCGCAAGGCAAAGATCGTTTTCGCGCTCCTCAAGCGTCACGGCCTCGTGCGCGAGCACCGCGGCGGAAAGTGGGAGAGGCTCGGCGACAATCTCTGCGCGGTGGATCTGAGCGCGGATCTGCAGGACTACGAGGAGCGGCGCGCGATGGATCAGGAGAAGCTCCGCACCATGATCCAGTTCTGCCAGACGACGCAGTGCCGCACCCGCTACATCCTCGAGCATTTCGGCGAGGAGATCGTTGCCGAGTGGAGCTGCCGCAACTGCGACGCGTGTGATGAGAGTGTAGCGCTGACGGCTCGCCTGGCGTAGTTCATGGATCCACGCGCACAGCTGGCATCCACAAAACCGAAGCAGGGAGCTGTAGGCTTTGCAGCCGCTTAGCCAGGCGCTTTTCCGGCGGAAGCCGAGAATCCGGGCTCTAGTTATCGGCGCTCGCGAAGGGCGTCGAAGGGTCCTCGATATGTAACCAGCGAGACTATTGCGCCTGTATGAGAGCTCCCAGCCATAGAGCGTGGTTGGCTTACAGCTCCCTGCTTCAGTATTCGATGCGCCCTTCGTAGCGTCACCCAAGTTTTCAGTAAATTATGGCCATGCAGAACAGTCTTGCCGTCAAGATCCTCCGGGGCTCGGGATTCCTGGTTCTCGCCCTCATCGCCTCGTTCGTGCCGAGGCTGCTAGGCCTCCCCGCGAGCACCCAGGACAAGGCGAATATCGCGACCACGCTCGCTCTGTTCATGCAGGGCGTGATTTGGACGAACATCATCATCAGCCACTACGTCCAGCGGAATGTTCTGACCCGCGCCACTGATGGCAGCAGCATCACGACGTTCAAGGCCATTGGCGCCGTCGCGCGTCTCACCATTTGGATCATTCTCGGGCTCGTCGCGCTCTCGGTACACAATATCGAGATCAGGCCCCTGCTCACCGGCCTCGGGATCGGCGGCCTTGCGATCGCGCTCGCCGTTCAGAACATCCTCGGCGATCTGTTCGCGGCCATCTCCATCGTCATCGACAAGCCGTTCGTGGTCGGCGACTCGATCTCGGTCGAAAATTATCGCGGAAAAGTGGAGCACATCGGCCTCAAGACCACTCGCGTGCGAAGCGAGTCGGGAGAGCTGATCATTTTCTCCAACGGCGAGCTGCTCAAGAGCAAGATCAGGAACTATTCGCGATAAAAAAAAGGGGCGTCCGCGCTCTCACGCCTGACGCCCTCGTTAGTGAATCGGATTCGACGTTTCGCTGCTAGACCAGTCTCGCCTCGAGCTGGAGGTCGACGTTGCCCTTCAAAGCCTTCGAGACCGGGCACCCCTCTTTGGTTTCCTGTGCGATCTGGTCGAATTTCACCTTGTCGATTTTCGGTACCGTCGCCTGCACGTTGAGCTTCATCGTCGTGATGCCGAATCCGCCCGGAACCGCCTGAACCGTGCACGCCGCGGTTGTCTCGATCTTCGTTGCAGGCGTGCCGTTCTTCTCCAGACCTGCGCCCAGCGCCATGCTGAAGCAGGCGGCCTCTGCCGCGGCGAGCAGCTCTTCAGGATTCGACCCTGCTCCGCTCTCGAACCGCGAGCTGAAGTTGTATTGACCGCCGATCCCGCCACTCTCGCCCTTGAAGCTTCCTTTGCCGTTCTTGAGTCCGCCTTCCCACACCGCAGTCGCTTTTCTCGTTGGCATTCGGCTCTCCGTTGCGTTTGAAGATTTGACTTGCGAAAGCTAATTACATTCCAGCGTATGGAGAGCGCTCCGGCCAGCTCGGGCATTCCGCCGTCAATCGATCGTGTGTTGAGGTTGTTCCGGTCGATGGGACGCGAGGAGAAGATGCAGGCGCTCATCCAGTACTCCAAGAAGCTCGAGCCGCTGCCGGATCGCTTCAAGGACCTCGACCTTGGATCGTTCACCGTTCCGGAATGCCAGACGCGCGTCGACATCATTCCGGAAGTGCGTGATGGTCGGATGTACTTCTACGCCGATCTCAATGTCCGTCAGTCGCCCACGATCGCGGCCGTTCTCGCCATCATCTTCGGAGCGGTGAACGGTCAGCCGCCCTCGACTACGCTCGGGATTCCCGGTGACTTTGTCAGCATATTGATGGAAAGCATTGGATTGGCGGCGCGGGAGCCGGGCCTGAACGCGATGATAGCGAGGCTCAAGAGATACGCTCGCGACGCTGAAGCGCAGGTTGCCAAGGGATAGGAGCGGCGGGGCGGTTTCCCTGATCGAGAGCGAGAGATATCATGCTCGCACAATTCTGGGCGACCGCTAAGTTCCGCGGATTGACCCGGATCAAAACGACAAGGAGTCATAATGGCAGATCAGACGCAAACGCTCGGCACTCACCGTCGGTGGATTCCAGCGTTCCATTTCTTCACGCTTCCCGTATTGCTCATCAATGTGGTCCTCGTTGTGGTGAATTTCGTCCGCGACCCGAGACTCGCCAGTGGGTGGGCGGTCCTGGTGGCGATCGCACTGCTCATTGGAATCGTCCTCGCGCGGAACATGCCACTCCGCGCGCAGGATCGCATCATTCGTCTCGAGGAGCGGGTCCGCTTCGAGCGCCTTTTGCCAGCCGATTTGCGCGGTCGTATTGGCGAATTGACGGCCGATCAGTTCATTGGCCTCCGATTCGCGCCCGACGATGAAGTACCCGAGCTGACACGGCGGGTGCTCGGTGGGGAGCTCAAGACTCGGGTCGACATCAAGCGCGCCATTCGGAGCTGGCGCCCCGACCACCTGAGAGTGTGACCGCCATCGACCGCTGCGCGCTCAGCTACAAAACGCTCCTCGAGCTGACTTCGGGGGAGCACCGCCGCTGGCGCGACTGGTTCGTCGAGCATCCAAACGCGTGGAGTGTCCCATTTGCCACCGGCCGGATGGCGACTGTGGGCGGAGTGGTACTGCACATTTTCGCTGTGGAGCTGCGCTACACACAGCGATTGCTGGATCAGGATGTGACGACCTGGGAGGAATTCCAGCAGACTTCGATAGAGGAAGTGTTCGAGCTCGGCGATCATGCTCGTGGCCAGCTGGTTCACTTTCTCACGACGGCGCCGGAGAAGGAGCTCGAGCGCGTTCTGACGTTTCAGACTCTCACCGCCGGCACGGTCTCAGCCAGCAAGCACAAAATCGCGTCGAATATCTTCCTGCACGACATTCGTCATTGGGGCCAGATCGCGACGGTACTGCGACAGAACGGGTTCGCCGATCAGTGGGCGCACGACCTGCTGCTGAGTGACATCAAGATGTAGGGTAACCGCGTCGCGGCCGGACTGTATGCTACCGGTATTTCTCCATCAACGCCCGTAACGCCGCATCCCCCGGGCACAACTGCTCATACGTCAAATCGACGAGCGGCGTCGCGACTGTCTTCCAGACAGCGTGCATATCCGCGCCATTCTCGTCGATGAACAACAGTCCCGTCGCCACTTCATCCCGCTGCTGGCACGCGCGCACATGCGCATACGCTGCCTCGCGATTCGTCGGATCGTAGCCGTCGGGGGTCTTCCTGAAGCGGACGACGCTTCCGTCGTGCATGGTCACCGTCGAGATGGCCTCGTTCGTCACCGGCGCCTTGATCTCCCGGCGCAGCGGGACGAAATCCGCCGCTGAGATCTCGACCTCGTGTTCGCGTGTGAACTTATAGCTCTTCGTCGAACCCTCGTGATCGTTGAAGGTCACGCACGGCGAGATTATGTCCACCAGCGCGAGGCCGTTGTGGGACAACCCTGCCTTGAGAATGGGTATGAGCTGCGCCTTGTCTCCGGAAAAGCTGCGCGCCACGAAGGTTGCGCCGAGCGTGAGTGCGAGGAGTACGGGATCAATCGGCGGCTGGACGTTCGTTTCGCCCTTCTTGGAGGTCGAGCCGACGTCGGCCGACGCGGAGAACTGGCCCTTCGTCAGCCCGTATACGCCGTTGTTCTCGATCAGGTAGAGCATCCGCACGTTGCGTCGAATCGCGTGACAGAACTGCCCGAGTCCGATCGACAACGAATCGCCATCACCGGAGATGCCGATATAGGTGAGATCGCGATTCGCGGCGTTGGCGCCCGTGGTCACCGAGGGCATGCGCCCATGAACGGAGTTGAATCCGTGCGACTCCCGCATGAAATACGCGGTCGTCTTGGACGAGCAGCCGATGCCGCTCATCTTCGCCGCGCGATGTGGCGGCAGCGCGAGCTC
>DHJM01000089.1:3003-3955 GCA_002404335.1 Gemmatimonadales bacterium UBA4720 | reverse complement strand
CCTTCATAATCGCGCTGAGTGAAGCCCAGCGCGTTCTTCTTGAGGCCCGGGTGCCGAACCTGCGGCTTGGTGATCGAAGTCATGCCGAAACCTTTCTCTTCTTGCGCGGCGAACGCTTGGTATCTGGTCGTAAGAGGTGACCGGATACCGCATTGACGACGACCATTGCCGTGAGCGGCATCCCGCCGTAGTCCAGCACCGGAATCATCTCGTCGCGCGGCTTACCGGTCTCGATTGCCAGCAGCGACCGGAGCTGCGCATCCCGGTTCTGCTCGACGACGAAAGTCACCGCGTGTGAATCGAGGAATGCGCGAACCGGCGCGTCGAATGGGAACCCCTTGATGCGCATGTAGTCGGCGACTATTCCCATGTCGCGCAGGCGATCGATCGCCTCGAGCACCGCGGCATGACAGCCACCAAGCGACACGATCCCGACCTCGGCGTCCGGAACAGTGTGAATCTCGGGGGCCGGGACGGCGGTAGCGGCAAGCCGGAACTTGCGCGCCAACCGGTCAACGACCTCCTGATATGCGTCGGCATCCTCGGTGTACGTGCCGTGCTTGTCGTGACCCGAGCCGCGTACGAAGTACGCACCGTGGCCGCTGACACCGGGCAGCGATCGCGCCGCGATGCCGTCGCCTTCCGCGTCGAGATAGCGCGAAAACTTCTTCACGGACTCGAGCTCGTCGGCTGTGAGGCACTTGCCGCGGTCCGGGCGAAAGCTGTCGTCCCACTGCAATCGCTTGCACATCCAGTCGTTCATCCCGATGTCGAGATCGCTCGCGACGAACACCGGCGTCTGAAAGCGATCGGCGAGATCGAACGCCTTCACGCTCATGTAGAAACACTCTTCCGGGTTGCACGGAAAGAGCACGATGTGTTTCGTGTCGCCGTGCGATGCGTACGCCAGCGACATCAGATCTGCCTGCTGGGTGCGCGTCGGCATGCCGGT
>DHJM01000089.1:2533-2901 GCA_002404335.1 Gemmatimonadales bacterium UBA4720 | reverse complement strand
GAGTTGCCGTCGATGATGATCGAGTCGCTGGTGGCATCCATGTGATCCAGATGAAACGGCAGCGGACACTCGAAGTGCGACTTGGCGTAGTCGAAACCAAGCTGGATCGCGCGACGATTCGCCTCGAGCAGTCCCTTCTTCTTGGAGAATTTCTCGGTCAGCATCTGACCGACGATCTCCATGTCCATGCTCAGAAACGCGGCCAGCGCGCCCGAATACACGATGTTGCGAAGCAGCGTGCGATTCCGATCGCCCTCGAAATTCTCGACGCACATCTTCCCGAAGGGAATGCCGAGGATCGTGATTCCTTCCCGGACCAGGTCCGGCTCGAGCGGCCACGACGAGTCGTAGAGGAGATACCCGCCCTT
>DHJM01000089.1:1715-2367 GCA_002404335.1 Gemmatimonadales bacterium UBA4720 | reverse complement strand
GGGAAGATGTTTTTCCCCGTGACCGGAATGCCCATGCGAAAGATCGCCTGCATCAGCAGGCTGTTGGCGCTGGCCGAGCCCGTGCCGTTAACGGTGGCCATCCTGAACGCGAAATCGTTGACGCCGCTCATGCGATTGCCGCCGAAGCCGTTTCCGAACGCGACAGCGCATACGGTATTACCAGCTCGAATTTCTTCATGTCCCACGCCGCCGTCGGACACCGCTCGGCGCACAGCCCGCAGTGCAGACAGATGTCCTCATCCTTGACCATCACGCGTTTCGTCTGAGGCAGCGCATCGGACACGTAGAGGTCCTGGGTCATATTCTGCGCGGGGGCGGAGAGCATTGTCCGGAGATCCATCTCGCTCGCCGCGTTCGGCGTGATCGTGAGACAGCTCACTGGACAGACGTCGACGCAGGCGTCGCACTCGATGCAGAGAGTGTTCTCGAAGTGCGTTTCGATGTCACAGTTCAGGCAGCGCTCGACTTCGGTCGCCGTCTGCTCGGGCGTGAAGCCCAGCTCCACTTCGACGCCAATCGCAGAAAAGCGCTCGACCAGCTCGGCGTGCTTCATCTTCGAGCGCTCCGACGGATTGAAGTCGTTCGAGTACGCCCACGAGTGCAGCCCCATCTTCGTACTCTCGAGATGCAT
>DHJM01000089.1:0-1650 GCA_002404335.1 Gemmatimonadales bacterium UBA4720 | reverse complement strand
GCGGCGTCGCCGCCGAAGAACACGCCGCGCCGCCTGGATTCGAAAGTGGTCTTGTTGATGACGGGCATGCCGTGCTCGTCGAATGCGATGCCGATGTCACGCTCGATCCAGGGAAATGCGTTGTCCTGCCCGATGGCGAGGATGACTTCGTCGCAGGGAATGATGACAGTGTCGATCACGGTGCTCGTCTGGCGGCTGTTGTCGTTGGTCCAGCGGAGCCGTTCGAATTCCATGCCGACGAGCTTGCCGTTTTCAATGACGAAACGCTTCGGCGCGTGATTCTCGACGATGCGGATTCCCTCCTCGTCGGCGTCTTCCAGCTCCCAGGGCGACGCCTTGAAGTACGGACGCGACCGCCTCGCCACGACCTTCGTATCGATACCGCCCAGCCGGCGTGAGGTGCGGCAGCAGTCCATGGCGGTGTTGCCGACGCCGATAATCAGGACGCGCGGCGAGATCTTGTCGATGTGGCCGAAGTGGACCGAGCCGAGCCACTCGATGCCGATGTGGATGCGCTCGCGCGCACCCTCATCCCAGCGGCCCGGGATATCGAGCTCTTTCCCCTTTGGTGCACCGCTGCCGACGAAGATCGCGTCGAAGTTGTTGCTGACGCTCAGCAGCTCCTTGAGGCTCGAGACGGTCGTGTTGTAACGCACCTCGGCGCCCATGTCGATGATGTAGCCCGTCTCTTCGTCGAGCACGCTTTCAGGGAGGCGAAAGGCCGGGATGTTGAAGCGCATCAGCCCACCGGCGCGCGCATACTTCTCGTAGATCACGACCTCGTAGCCGAGAGGAAGGAGGTCGTTGGCGACCGTGAGCGACGCCGGGCCGGCGCCGATGAGCGCGACGCGCTTTCCATTCCTGATTGCCGGCGCCTTGGGAAGGTATTCCTGGATGTCGTCCCGCAGATCCGCCGCCACTCTTTTCAGGCGGCAGATGGCGACAGGCTTCCCGTCTATTCTCCCGCGCCGGCAAGCCGGCTCGCACGGTCGGTCGCAGGTGCGGCCGAGGATGCCTGGAAAGACGTTGGATTCCCGGTTGAGCAGGTAGGACTCGGTATAGCGGCCCTGGGCTATCAGTCGCAGGTATTCCGGCACATTGGTGTGAGCCGGACATGCGTACTGGCAGTCCACAACCTTATGGTAGTTCTTTGGATTCGAGGCGTCGGTATAACAGGACATGCCGGCTCTTCGTACGGGTCTTGTGGATGGTGTATGTTGGAAGGGAGGGGCGCAAGTGGTTTACAGCGCGCCGCGCCGTGGTAACGTAATCGAAATCGAACTAAGCGCTCATTTATGAGGAAGAAGAATGGCAGACATCACGATTGAAGTTCGCAAGAATGGCTCGTACAGAGTGTACGGCGACGTGAATCTCATCGATCACGAAGGCAATCCGATCTCCGTTCCGGAGGGCAAAAGAAAAAGCTCGCCGGAAGGCAAAACGTGGATCTCGCTCTGTCGGTGTGGCGGCTCAGTGATGAAGCCGTTCTGCGACGGGACTCACAGCCGCATTGGATTCATCGGCGCCGAGGAAGCGGTCCACAAGATCGACGCTACTCCCCCATTGCCTTGATCAGCACGCGCTTGGGACGCTGGCCGTCCCACTCGCCATAAAACACGCGCTGCCACGGACCAAAATCGAGTTTTCCCC
>DHJM01000008.1:4588-5066 GCA_002404335.1 Gemmatimonadales bacterium UBA4720 | reverse complement strand
CGTCGGCAGCGTCAGATGTGTATAAGAGACAGACAACCGGGGACTCCAACCCCTACCTCGCCTTACTGCGAGAGGGCAGCTACATGGTCGAAGCGCTCGCCAAGGCGAAATACGCCGATGGCGTGCAGCTCGAGTACAGTCAGAGCGTTGCTGACGACTACCAACGCACAATGGACCAGCTCGGCCATGACCAGGTCACGCTGTTCGAAGCAACATTGCTCGTTGGGCGCCAACAGGCTCGCGTCGACATTCTCGAGAAGATTGGAAACACCGTCCGCCTCCTCGAGGTAAAGTCAAAGTCCTTCGACGGCGTCAAGCACGCGCTGTCCCTCTCCGAAGGAAAAGCCGGCGCACTTCGCGGCAAAAACAAACCCTACAAGATTCTCGTCGACTGGGAGGAGAAGCTCCAGGACATCACCTTCCAGGTTCTCCTGCTCGAGAAGATGCTGCCGGGCGTGATCATCAAGCCCTTTCTCGT
>DHJM01000008.1:3532-4519 GCA_002404335.1 Gemmatimonadales bacterium UBA4720 | reverse complement strand
GTCACCGCTCGCTACATCGGGTCACCTGAACAACTGGCAAATCTCGACCTCGTCACCGAGGTGGATGTCTCGGCGGAGGTCGCTATGCTCCGCGACGACGTCGCTGCAGCCGCGGCGAAGTTCGAGTCGCGCCTGGATGAACCGCTATCCGTTCACTCCGTCGAGATCCAGCGTGGGTCCAAGTGTTGGAAATGTGAGTTTCGCGTCGATGAAGCGGCTCCCAAAAACGGCTTTGCCGAATGTTGGGGAGTGCTGGCCGAGCCGAAGCCGCACATGCTCGAGCTCTTTTCGATCGGCACGGCTAAAGCACTTGACCGCTCCTCGCTGGCGGACTGGATGGTCGGCCAGCAGAAAGCGTCGCTCTTCGAGATCCCCGAAGATTGCCTCGTAATGAAGGACGGGACCGTTGGCGCCACCGCGGAGCGACAGCTCCGGCAAATCGAATACACCAGGCGCCGCGAGGTTTTCGTTTCTCCTGATCTCCGTCGAAAGCTCGAAGAACTTCAGGGGCGGATGCACTTGATCGACTTCGAGACATCGCGCCTCGCCTTGCCCTACCATAAGGGAATGCATGCGTACGGCCTGGTTGCGTTCCAGTGGAGTTGTCACACGGTCGTATCGCACGGACAGGAACCGACACACACCGAGTGGTTGAACAAGACGGAAGTGTGGCCCAACAGGTTGTTCGCCGAGTCGTTGCGCGAGGCGATCGGCGACAGTGGGCCAGTGCTCACATGGTCCCCCTTCGAAGGGGCAACGCTCAAGCAGATCATCCCCGAGCTCGCCCGGTTCGGTCACGACGTCCCGGAGCTCGTTGCCTGGATGACGGATGTCGTCGACAATCGCATCGTCGATCTGCACGACTGGGCGAAGTATGACTACTACAATCCCGGGATGCGCGGTCGCACATCCATCAAAGTGGTTCTCGACGCGCTTTGGAAGTCCGATGCTGCAATGCGCACGCAGTTCGAGGCGTGGACGGGCATG
>DHJM01000008.1:0-3370 GCA_002404335.1 Gemmatimonadales bacterium UBA4720 | reverse complement strand
TGCGTCGGACTCGCATGACGGCAACAAAGCGTGATCTGTATCGGGCACTGGTCGAAAAACGAAAAGCGTACAACCCAGAAAGCCTTGGCTTGGCCAATCCGTCTTCACCGAACTTGAGGGAGTTTGATTCGGACGAGATCGGGCCGTGGACGAGATGGGCAAACGATCTCGACGCCGACCTGATGGTCGTGGGCCAGGACTGGGGCGACGAACGATACTTCTTGGCGAACAAAGGACTGGACAAAGCAAACAATCCAACCAATCGCTCGTTGCGGGAGTTACTTGAATTCGTGGGGAGACCGATCCCACCGCCTCCATCCGCAAGTGAGCGAGGCGGCCAGAGCGCGAAAGGAGTCTGGCTGACAAACGCCCTCCTCTGGCTCAAAAGAGGAGGCATGTCTGCCGCAGTGGAGCCGGAATGGTTCAAGGAGCCGGCCGCAGATTTCCTGCGCGAACAGATCAACATCGTGGAGCCACGACTTGTTGTAGCGTTGGGTACCCAAGCGTATTCCGCAATAGCGTTTGCTTTCGGAATCTCAACCCCGCGCGGCGTGTTCCGAAAAATCGTCGAGGACACCGCCGGTATACGGCTGCCGACGCCCTTTGATTGCACTCTTTTTGGTGTCTATCACTGTGGAAGCCGGATAACCGGGATGACACGGTCGCGCGCGGAACAACGTAAGGACTGGACGAAAATCCGGGATGCACTGGCCGGCAAAGGGCGGATCCAGCCAGTAGGATAAGCCTTAGCAATCGTCCGCACCACGGTGCTTGACGATAGGTGGCGGCCAGTCGACCCGCCTCGCATTGGTTCTTTTCCTTAATTAAGGTTGTTAACTGGGGCGCCCGTTAATTAAAGATTAGGCGGTTGGTTTAAATTACGTTTCGCCGAGAATGTCAGTATTCCATCGTCGGCCTGGCGCATGACCTAAGTCACCGGCGCTTTAAGAGGGCATCAAGCGCCGCCTGCGCGTCATCGAGCAAATCATACTGCTTCTGCCGCAACCGGCTCCCCGACCCGGACGCTGTCGCCAAGATCCAGATATCGATCCGATGTCGGCTCGTACCGCGGCCACTCCACCAGGCCACGACGATTTGGATTGCCTGTCGCCGCGAACTGAACCCAGAACCCGCTCATCGCGTTCTTCAGAGCCCGATCGTGCGAACCACTCGGCCAACCCTAATCGTCGCCGAACACGAACGGGTTCTCACCACCATGGAACGCGCCTGGCGTTGATACGCTTATGACCGGATCGTTGTGGTTTCGGGTCAGCCCATACGGGAGCGCAGATTCATACCCTCGAAACTTCTACCGTGAAACTTCCGTTCGCCGAACGCGCCATTGTGGACGCCTCCAAAGGTGCGGGACTACCTCCTCTCGTCAGGGCACCCAGTTGGTCGGTTCAAGGCGCGCGTATTCCCCAAACGGCTCGCTCTTGCCTGTGACGACGATTTGGATCATACGTTCAGGAGAAGCAGAACCACGCTTTGTCACCGCCTATCCTGGGAGTGCGTCATGATCTTCCGTGAACTCGATACCGTCGTGCTCGAGCGCGATATCCCGGAGAGCGGTCTTCGCAAGGGTGACATCGGTGCGATCGTTCACGTCCACGGTGATTCAAGGCTCGATGTAGAGTTTGTCCGGGCCTCAGGTCGGACGCGGGCGCTGTTGCAGCTGGCCGCTACCGATGTGCGGCCTGTCCAGGATGAAGACGTTCCAACCATGCGCGCCGGCAACCCTCCGAGGCGAGGCGCGGCATAGCGAAAGTGGCGTCTTCCAGGACATCCTCAGCATTACGACGAGTTGACGCGAGCAGGCGAGCTTTAGGGCTCAATGTCGGGTGTTGCCTTGTTACGGACAGAGCCTCGGCGAGCTTGTAATATCGGAAGGAGTCGCGATGAGAGTGGTGGAGGCGCTCGTTCCGGGACGTCCCGAGTATTCCTACGTCGCGCACAAACAGGAATGGCTCGATACTGCCCGGACTCGTAGCGCCGCCATTCTAAATGGCATTCAGGACCACGTCGCTGACACCGCGCTGGCCAGTTCCGCCCTGAACGAACTATTGCCGCCACGCAACAAGCGGTGCGTCCAGAATCGCCGCCTGGACCGCGTCCGCAATATCACGGCGCAGTGCGTCCTCCCGCATATTCGCGCGCGTCGGATCCACCCGATTGGTCAGCAGAACCACGAACACCCCACGCTCCGGATCGATCCAGATACTCGTACCCGTAAATCCGGTATGACCAAACGAACGCGGGGAGAAATACCGACCAGCGCTCGACTGGTCACTCGGCGTATCCCAGCCAAGTGCTCGGCTGGATTTGTTGGACTGCCGCGCGGTCCAGCGCGCGACTGTAGTCGGTTGAATGAAGCGCACACCACCATACTGCCCGCCATTCAATAGCATCTGACAGAACACCGCGACATCGCGCGCCGATGAGAAAAGCCCAGCGTGTCCGGCGACGCCACCCAACGCGCATGCGTTCTCGTCGTGCACGATACCGTGAATGTGCGTATGACGATAGGCGGTGTCGATCTCCGTCATCGCGATGCGAGCGAGCAACGGATTGTCCGCGCGAAACGCCGCTGTACAATCACTGTCCGCCGGCATTGCACCCGACGAGAGCGGATTGAAGCCCGTGTCGTGCATGTTGAGCGGCTGCCACACTCTGCTTGACACGAACTGATCGAGTGGCATGCCGGTGATGTGCTCGATGATTAGTCCCATGAGCACGAAATCCCAATCGCTGTAGATGGTGCTGTCGCCCGGGACGTAAGCGAGTGGCCGCGCATTGATCTGGGCGAGATAATCGGCGCGGCCGCGGTGTTCGCGCCAGAGAGGCGCAAACGCTTCGAAGCCGCCGCTGTGCGTAATGATCATTCGCACCGTGATGTGCCCTTTTGCAGAGTCGGTGAGCTCCGGCAAATAAGTGTGAATTGTCGCGTCGAGGTTGAGCTTGCCCTCGTCCTCGAGGATCATCGCGGCTGTCGTAGTGGCGACGACCTTGGTGAGCGACGCCATGTCGAACATTGTGGAGTCGGTGACGGCCGGCGCATCGGGAGCGACGTCGATGCGGCCGTAGCCCTGGAGGTGGACGAGTCTGCCCCACCGTCCGACCGCGAGCGCTACGCCAGGCGCGGCGCCTTCGGCAATGCCGACTGCCACGATCGAATCGAGACGCGCGCCGAGATCCGCGGCCATGCCGACGCTTGCAGGGCTGGCTGGTGTGAGGTTGGTCATCGGGACAATCCGTACGACCGGATGATTAGCGGACGCGGTCGCGCACCCGACCAGAAACGTGCAAAGCACGAGGAGTCCCCGCCTTCGCGCCGCATTCTTACGTGGCAACAGTGCACCTCGAGAGCTGG
>DHJM01000162.1:4223-5999 GCA_002404335.1 Gemmatimonadales bacterium UBA4720 | reverse complement strand
GATGATCGTGCTCTCCGTCGCGATCGCGTGAAAATCCGGAGCGTAGCCCCCAGTGCGAATCGAGACCGCGGTCCGCACCTCCGCCGCGCCTCCCTCCTGAACCGCCGACACCGCCAAGCGCATCGTGTCTCCAGAATCGCACGTCTCGTCCACGATCAGCACGCGCTTGCCCCGCACCTCCTTGGGGGCGCTGCCGAAAACCTCGGGCGTTTCGCGCGCCCGCGATGTTCTGTACTTCCGGCTCACTACCAGTGAATGGAACTCGCGTCCAAGGATTGCCGCGATCACAGCGCCTGGAATCACCCCAGCCGTGGCGATCCCGATGACGATCTCGGGGTCGTAGGCGCGCGCCACCTTGAGCGCCAGTCCGCGCGACAGCTCGCCGAAGAATGGCCATTCGATTTCGAGGACGCCTTTGGCGGCGTCGACCGTGTGTTTCCGCGGTGACATTTTGCTCTCAAGCTGTTCGGGGAAAAGCAGTTAGGTTAAGCTAGCCCTCTCACATCATAGTCGGTAGATTCGACCAAATGTCATTCTGGGACCGCCTAACGGGCGGCAAGCCGAAGCCGGCGACCGAAAACCTGGACTACCTCAACGAGGCGCTCGCGCTGGAACGTCAGGGCGATTATGATGCCGCGCTGACGTCGTATCGGCTCGCCCTCCGCCAGAGACCCAACAATCACAAGGTCCTCCAGAACATGGCAATCGCCTACTCGAAGCTTGGTCAGCTCGACGAGGCGATTCGCTGCTACCGTCGCGCTCTCGCGGTCGAGCCCAAGCTTTCGGGAGCACACTACGGTCTGGCTTTTCTTCTTCTCAGGCGAGGTGAATTGAGCGACGCGGCGTTTCACCTCGAGGCGTTTCTGATGGATCCGCCGAAAAGCGCCGAAGCCGAACGCTGGGTGAAGCACGCCCAGAAGACTCTCGACGAGATGAAGAGTGCCGAACCTCCTCCTTCCTCCAACCCTCAGCTGAAGGCGAGCGAATACCCTGGGATTTCGGAATAGATGGGGGCGGTCCTCGCTGTCGTAAGCCAGAAGGGAGGAGTCGGCAAAACCACTACCGCTGTAAATCTCGCCGCCGCGTTCGCGCGCCGGGGAATGAAAACGCTGCTCATCGATGTCGATCCGCAGGGATCGGTGCGCTACGGCTCCGGCCTCGCGCGCGGTCACGCGACGGCGGGATTCGCCGACTACCTGAACGGCGAGCGCAGCCTCCGCGAGATCATTCTGCCGACGGCTCTTCCGTGGCTGCGTGTCATTCTTGCCGGCTCCGTCGCCGATGAGTCGGACCACGCCGTGTACTCGCAGCTGGTGCGTGAGACGAATGTCCTCCAGGACCTGCTTCAAATGGCCGAGCAGCGGTGCCAGGTTGTAGTCGTCGACACGCCGCCCGGGCTGGGATCGATCACTCGCAAGGTGCTGGGCGCCGCCGAGCACGTCATCGTCCCGCTTCAATGCGAGCCGCTGGCTCTCCAGACGACGCCGCAGATTCTACGCGCGATTCAGGATATCGTCGCTGTCAACGAACGTCTCACGCTCGACGGAATTCTTCTCACCATGTACGAGGCGAACAATCCGGCCAGTGACCGGGTAGTGGACTACGTGAGAAAGCATCTCCCCGCCAACATCGTCTTTGACGTCGTGATTCCCCGCACCTCGGCTACGGCCGACGCTTTTGCCGCGGGCCAGCCGGTGGTGGTTCGGAGTCCCGCCGACGCCGCGTCGCAAGCCTACGTAAACCTCGCGACCCTGCTCGCTGACCGGTTGGTATGAA
>DHJM01000162.1:3357-4214 GCA_002404335.1 Gemmatimonadales bacterium UBA4720 | reverse complement strand
CGGCAAGCGCAGTGTTCTTCACCTTTCTTGGGATCGGTCTCACCGGCGCCGCCTGCACCGATGTCAGCGGCAGCTCGACGTCCGTTCTCTCCATAGTGTTCGATTCTCTGTCCGCGCCATCGGTTGTCGTCGGCGACACGCTGCGCGACACGACTGGTGCCGTAGTGCGCCCAGTAGTACATGCCTTCAACTTCCAGGGCGGAGAGATCATTCCGGCGCCGGTTTTCTTTCTGTCGCCCGACTCCGGCGTCACCGTGGACAGCGCGACCGGGATCGTGGTTGGAGACAGCCTGCGCTCGACGCCAGCGCGGATCGTGGCAAGCGTCGGGACACTTCAGGCAGTTCAGACCGTCGACGTTACGCTGCGGCCGGATCTCGTGCAGGCGGTGAACAGCCTCGACAGCTTGCAATATTCGCCGACCGACAGCACTCTCAACGTGTCGCGCCAGCTGCAAGTGAAACTCACGCATGGCGTTGCTCCGAACGACAGCGTCGTCAAATCATACATCGTTAGCTTCACCATCGCCGCGCAGAGCAATCCGCAGCTGGGCGTGCTGGTGAACGATGCTGGAAAGGCGTCCGTAGTGGATACTACCGACGCGAGCGGTATAGCGGGGAGAATGATTCGTGTGCATCCTCTCCTCCTCACCTCGGCCGTCGATTCCATAGTTGTGAACGCCACGGCGAAGTATCGTGGAGTGCAGGTGAATGGCAGTCCGGTGCGGCTCGTGCTCCTGCTGAAGCCGCCCGGCTAACCCGCTAAACCAGACCTGCTTTCGGGGAGAAACAATGGCGCTGATGGAAGCCAAAGGTGGACCGCGACCCGCTCCGGGGACGCTGAATCAGCTCTTTTTCGA
>DHJM01000162.1:2931-3230 GCA_002404335.1 Gemmatimonadales bacterium UBA4720 | reverse complement strand
CGCGTACGTCATGCCGCCCGCGGGCTGTCCTCGCTCGGCGTCAGGCGTGGAGACCGCGTCGCAATCCTTTCCGAGAATCGGCCGGAGTGGGCTATCGCGGACTACGCGTGCCTCAGCGTAGGCTTAACCGACGTCCCCATCTATCCCACTCTGCCGGCCGACCAGGTCGCCTACATGCTCAGGGATTCGGGCGCCGTCGCGGTCTTCGTATCGAACAAGATGCAGGCGGAAAAAATCAGAGAAGTCCGCTCGCAGCTCCCTGCACTCAAGACCGTAATCGGCTTCGATGACATCTCCGG
>DHJM01000162.1:532-2702 GCA_002404335.1 Gemmatimonadales bacterium UBA4720 | reverse complement strand
CGAGGCGTCGCGAAAGGCCATTCCATTCGACGGTCGTGACACAGGGCTGAGCTTCCTCCCGCTGTCACACATCTTCGAACGGATGGCCGGGCACTACCTGATGTTCGCCACCGGAACATCGATCGCCTACGCCGAATCGATCGACACTGTAGCCGCCAACATGCTAGAGGTCCGGCCGACCCTCGTTCTCTCGGTGCCGCGACTCTACGAAAAGATGTTTGCGCGCATTCTGGAAACGGCACTCACCGGCGGATTCCTGAAGAAGAAGATCTTTTTCTGGGCGCGCGACGTCGCCGAGCGCTGGGCCAATGAGAAACTGGCCGGAAGGGAGCCGGGCGCACTGTTGGCGCGGCAGTACGCGATCGCGCAGAAGCTCGTCTTCTCGAAGCTCAAGGCGCGGACAGGTGGACGCCTTCGCTATTTCGTCTCCGGCGGCGCGCCGCTCGCACCGGACATCAACAAGTTCTTCTTCGCCGCTGGATTGGTGATCCTGGAAGGATACGGACTGACAGAGACTTCACCCGTGATCGGAGTCAACACGCCCGAGAATTTCCGCATCGGCACCGTCGGGAAGCTGGTCGACGGCGCCGAGGTGAAAATTGCGGCCGACGGTGAGATCCTCACTCGCGGGCCGAACGTCATGAAGGGGTACTACAACAAACCCGACGCCACTCGGGAAGCAATCGAGCCGGATGGCTGGTTCCACACCGGCGACATTGGTGAGCTGAACGACGGATTCCTTTCCATCACCGATCGCAAAAAAGACCTCATCGTCACCGCCGGCGGCAAGAAGGTCGCGCCGCAGCCGCTCGAGAACAAAGTCAAAACCAACAAGTACGTCGCCCAGGCCGTGATGATCGGTGACAAGCGCAAATTCCCCTCGATGCTGATCGTGCCGAACTTCGATCAGCTGGAAAGGTGGGCGGCGAAGCGGAACATCATCTGGACGGACCGCGCGCAGCTGTTACGAATGCCTACCATCCAGGCGAAGATCGAAAAGGAAGTGAACAAGGAGCTCGAAGGCACGGCTCACTTCGAGATGCCCAAGAAGATCGGTTTGCTCGAGCACGATTTCTCGATCGAGGCCGGCGAGCTGACTCCGACCCAGAAGGTGAAGCGCAAGGCGATCGACAAGCACTACAAGGCGCTCATCGACTCGCTCTACGAAGAGGCCGAGCGAAGTGGATTCACCGACCAGCACGCGATAGCTTGATCACCTCCGGCGCCTTCCGCGCCACCCAGTAGTCCTCGTCCCGGGCGAGCACCGTGAGCTCGCTCGGTGGCGGAATCGCGGTGGGGCCGACGATCCTCCCTCCCGCCCGGACCGCCTTCACCGCCGAGGCGACGATTCCAGCGGGAAACGAGGCGTCGAGCGCGACTCCGAGCACGGAGCCGGGGGCTACCGGAATCTCTGAACCGACCAGCAGAAGCCCGACGGTCTCGGACTCCTCGACACCACTCTCCGGATTGAGCGAGAGGACGCGCGCTCCCGTCATCAGGCTCAGCTCCTGCGCGGCACTCGCCCAGCTCCCGCCAAGTACCACCGTGGCTCCGGGTTCCGTGACGTCGAGAAATGCGCCCGCACGCGTGGCGACCTCTTCCCGCTCCAGGGTCGCCGCCCACTCCCCGGTTTTGCGCGGCGGCAAGTCAGCGCCAGCTGTGAAATCCGCTACGCCTGTTGTGATCGGGTATTTCGCCGAGCAGGTCGGGCAGCCGAGCGTGCCGTCGAGCACGAAACGATTGGAGACGGTTTTGAACGACGCAACGAGCCAGGTATCCTCGTGCGCGTTGACGCAGCGCAACAGATCGAGCAGCTCGATGAACACTGCGATAGTTACCCGCGAAGCCTCATCGGCGCGCTCGAGCGCTAGCCGTGCGAGAGCCGCAGCTCGTCGACATTCACTCTCGCAGGCTGAGTGAGCGCGAACATCACGGCCCCAACGACATCGTTCGGATCGAGCATGGGCCGCTTCGAGTGCGGCTTCCCGGCCGGGTCGGTGACCGTGACCGAATTCCAGATCTCGGTGTCCGTTGCCGCGGGAGAAATCAACGTCGTGCGGACGCCAGTCCCGCGGAGCTCGGCCCGCATGACTTCGTGAAGGGCGCGAAGACCGAACTTGGCGGCGGAGTACGCGGCGTTGCCCGTAAAAATGGTTCGATCGGCGATCGA
>DHJM01000162.1:0-395 GCA_002404335.1 Gemmatimonadales bacterium UBA4720 | reverse complement strand
GTCTCGATGAAGGATTCGGCCGTCGTCTCCGCCGCGACCGCGACGCTGAATATCCCAGCGTTGTTCACGAGAATGTCGGGAACGCCGTTCAGCTCCGCGACGATGCGCTTCGTCGCCTGCTCGACGCTTTTCGGATCTGTGATGTCGCAAGGGACGGCTATCGACCCCTTGATCCGCGCCGCTCGCTCCTTGAGCTTCGCTTCAGTTCTGGCGACCAGAACCACGCGCACGCCCTGGCCGCCGAGCGCCTCGGCGATTCCAGCGCCGATTCCTCTGGAGGCACCGGTAACGACAGCGGTCCGCCCTCCGAGCGAGGCCACTATTTAGTCGCGGCCGTTGTGGGCGAGACGCAGGAACTCGTCGCGCGTCTTGGGATCTTCGCGGAATGCGCCTCT